>CANQFG010000004.1 GCA_947598395.1 uncultured Bacilli bacterium | reverse complement strand
GTGTATGCTGAAGAAGCTGACGTTTTAAATGTTGCTTTATTTGGGATGACTGCAAAAGAATGGCGAGATAAAAATCCCAATATTGAAGGAAATATTCGAGATTATACGGATTTAAAACATTTACTTATTTTATGTAATTTAGAAAATACAAATGCTGAACTTATTAACGATGGCATACCACAAAAAGAAAGATTGATAAAGCTTAATAATTCAGCTATTAGGCAAATGAAAATATTAGCAAATGATAAATCTATAAAAGAATTAGAAGATTTAAATAAAAAATTAATAAGTACTAAATAGCTATGACAAACTTGAATTAAATTTAAACGATATTGATAAAAAGGAATATCCGTACCATGTTATATTTAAATAAAAAATTGATATAGTTGTCGTACCCTTTCCTTTACAGCAACAGTGACGTTTTGTTCGAACTTTTTCGGAAAGCGTACTTGATAAAAGTGCGTTTTTATGTTATTATGTATTTGTCAAGGAAACTTGCATAAAATAAAAGAGGAACATTCAATTTCGCATGTTGAGTGTTGCCAATGTAATTTTGGTTTCACCTAAATCATTGCTGAGTTAGGTGATTTTCTTTTTATATTAAAACTATAAATAGTAGTAATACTAATACTAATAGGAAGATAATAATGATTAAAGATAGAATTAAAAAATCCTTCTTATTCATACTATCGCCTCCCTTCTTTATGAAGTTTGGCAATCACCCAACTATTAAATGTTCCTGATGAAATTATATCAAACATTTGTTCTCGATGCAATATATTTTATATTAAATTTTAATATCTTTGAATATGGACGATTGTTGGGAAATGTTGCTCATGGACAGATGTATGATAGTGAATAAATAATAATCTCTTAAAGTAAACCTATGGTATGTTTAAAAAAACAATATTTAAAGTTATAGTTCTTCTTGAAAGGAGTTAAAAAACATGGATCAAGAAAAAATTGGTAACTTTATTGCCCGTCAAAGAAAATTAAAAAATTTGACACAAGAAGAACTAGCTGAAAAATTAGGTGTTACTAAAAATGCGGTCAGCAAGTGGGAAAGGGGCTTATGCTTGATGGATATGTCATTGCTCAAACCCCTAAGTGAAATATTAGATGTTACGATCAATGAAATTCTTGCGGGCGAAGAAATTGAAGAGAAGGATATTGCCAAGAAGAGCGAAGAAAATATTATCAAATTAACGGAATTAGTCAATTTAAAAGCGATGAAATATGGCATTATTGGCATGGCTCTCTTTTCGATCATTTTAATACTAATATCATTTTTTAAAAGTATCTCGATGGCGGCGATCGTCAATTTATTATGTGCCTATAATTGTGTTACCTTCTTTAGCCGTTATAAGATAAGAAAAGATAAGACGGATTTAATTACGGGTATATTATTCTTTATTGCCGTTATCTGTAATACGATTGCCTTTATTCTATCTTAAGATAATGGGTAAAAAAATTAAAATTGATGAGCAGACGTAATCGTTTGCTTTTTTAATCGAAAGAATAAAAAAGTACGATTTAGTAACTTAGTTGTAACTTTGATTGTAATATAATGTATGATGAGAGGAAGGAAAACTAATGGAAATATTAAAAGTATGCAATCTAACAAAGATATATGGCAAGGGTACGACCAAAGTAATGGCCTTAGATAATGTCAGCTTTTCTGTCGAAAAAGGGGAATTTGTCGCCATTGTCGGAGCTAGTGGCAGTGGGAAATCGACGCTTTTACATCTCATTGGTGGGGTGGATCGGCCAACATCGGGCAAAGTCTTCATCGAGGGACAGGATATTTATAACTTTGATGATGATAAGTTAGCTATCTTTAGGAGAAGGCAAATTGGCCTCATTTATCAATTTTATAATTTGATTCCCATTCTAAATGTCGTCGAAAATATTACGTTGCCATTAGCTTTAGATAATCGCGGAATTGATCCCGAAACTTTAAATAGTCTATTAAAGACGTTGGGCTTAGAGCATCGCCAAAATCATCTTCCCAATGAGCTTTCGGGTGGTCAACAACAACGGACGAGTATTGGTCGCGCTTTGATTACGCATCCTGCTTTGATCTTGGCCGATGAACCGACGGGAAATTTGGACTCGAAGGCCAGTGATGAAATCGTCGCCCTTCTCAAGAAGTCGAATAGAGATTTAAAACAGACGATTATCATGATTACGCATAATATGGAAATAGCTAAATATGCCGATCGGATAATTAAAATTGAAGATGGGAAAATCGCAACGGAGGAAAGTTCATGAATTTGTTGAATCAATTGACGATTAAAAATTTAAAGTTGAATAAAAAACGGACGATTGTCACGATCATTGGCATAATCTTATCGGTATCTTTAATTACGGCAGTTGCCTCGATGTATGTCAGTGGTATTGCTTCGATAATAAAATATGAAATAACGCAGAAGGGGAATTTTCATGTTGCCTATTATCATGTTCCTGTCGACGATCTCTTTGTCTTTCACAATAACCGGGGTATAGCCGATGTCAATGTGACGCAAGATATCGGTTATGCCAAAATTGCTTCGAAAAATACGTATAAACCATATGCATTTATCAAGGCCTTTACGAAAAGCGCTTTAAATAATCTATCGATAAAGTTAATTCAAGGTCGATTGCCTGAAAATGCGACCGAAATCATTATTCCATCGCATCTAAAAACTAATGGTCGACTCGTCTTAAATATTGGCGATACCATTACCTTGGATGTCGGGAAGAGAATGAGCTTAGACAATTATGAATTATTTCAAAATAATCCCTTTCAAGAAGAGACATCGGAAAAAATCGTCGATACTAATTCTAAGACTTATAAAATTGTCGGTATAATCGAAAGGCCAGCTACGAATATTGAAAGCTTTTCGGCACCGGGATATACCTTTATAACCTATATGGATGAAGCCAATTTAGCTGGTTATGTCGATGTCTTTGCACGTTATACCAAAGAGGGAACCAAAAATGCTTATTCGCTTACGGCCGATATCTTGGGAATAAATCGCGACTTATTTGTGCGAGCTAATACCCATGGCGATGTATCCTATGATGAGTATGATCGGGAACTAGCTAAAGCTAAATATGATATCAATATTAATACGTATCTAATAAATTTAGAGACTAATCCTATTAGCAATAGTGGAATTGCCGGTTTAGGTACGGTTCTAACGATCGTCATTGGTATCATCATCTTTACCTCGATTGTCTGTATAAAGAATAGTTTCGATATCTCCATTACGGAAAAGATCAAGCAATATGGCATGCTCAAAAGTATTGGAGCCACGAAGAAGCAAATCCGGAAAAATGTCTTATATGAAGCGGCAATATTAGGCTTCATCGGCATTCCCTTGGGAATATTATGTGGCTTTTTGGCATCCTTTTTCCTCGTCTTAATCAGCAACTATTATTTTAAGTCCATTTCCGAAGGGGCCATTGATCTCGAATTTCACTTTTCGTGGTTAGCCTTAGTGGTCTCCTTCTTATTAGGTATTATAACCATCTATTTTTCGGCTCGTAAAAGTGCGCGCAAGGCGGCGAAGATTGCTCCCATCGATGCCATCCGCAATAGTGCCGATATCAAGATCAATCCCCGCCATCTGCATTCTCCTAAGATAATTGCTAAAATATTCGGCATCGGTGGCGTCGTCTCCATGAAAAATTTAAAACGCAACAAGAGGAAATATCGTACGACGGTTTTTTCCATCATTACCTCCGTCTTCGTCTTTATCGGCTTATCCTCATTTATGAATATGGCCTATAAGGAGATAAGAGAGGAGATAAACTATACCGAATATAATCTCGTCCTTTCGACGAGCGCGGTCAATAATACGAATTTGAAAAATTTCGTCAATACGACCACTTTCGATAATATCGTCACCTCATCGATAGTTCGCTATGAATGGATCGAAATCGTCCATGCTAAATATACTTCTGAGTATCAAAATTTACTTAATTCGGATTCGGACGATGAAGAAAGCATCTACTTTTATGCCGTAGGTACCGATCAATATAAAAGATATCTCAAAATGCTCGGCTTAACTTACGAAGATATGAAAGATAAGGCCATATTATATGACTATTATGAAAATATTGCCGTCTATGATAAAAATAATAATATCTATAAGCAAAAGAAGGTCAAGGTCTTTGATTATCAAGTTGGCGATACCATGAGTGGACGCCTCAAAAAAAGTGATAATTATACCTTAAAAATTGGCGCCATCAGCGATAAACTTCCCTTTGGCTTGCAAACCAGCAACGATAAAATATTGATCATCAGCGATGAACTTTTTGATGAGTTGGCCGATACGACGACATTACAAATATATTATCAATCTAATAATGCCTCCAAATTACAAGATGAAATCGAAGCCTATTTAGGAAATGAAATATATATTTTAAATAATACCGAAGAATCGGTTAAGACCATGAAAAATTTACTTACACTAGTCGGAATTTTCCTATATGGCTTTATCATCGTCGTATCTTTAATTGGAATAACGAATATCTTCAATACCATTACTACTAATATGGAACTAAGGCGGCGCGAATTTGCCATGTTAAGATCGATTGGCATGACTAAAAAGGAATTCTATCGCCTCATTCGCCTCGAAAGTCTATTCATCGGTTTCAAAGCTCTAATTATTGGCATTCCCATCGGAGTTCTTATTTCCTATGGCATATATAAAGCCTTTAATGAAACCGGATATGATTTACCTATATTAGCTATCATTATCAGTATTATTACCGTATTCTTTCTCATAATTATAATTATGCAATATTCGATAAATAAGATAAATAAACAAAATATCATCGATGTTATCCGCAATGAAAATATTTAAATTTGTATATGTTATAATTATTTAAAGGGAGTCGTATGCATGAATATTTTATTAGTAGAAGATAATGTTTCAATTATAAAGGGTCTCGTCTATTATGCCGAAAAGAATAATCTTCATTTGATGAGTATAACTAATATCAAAGAGGCGAAGGAATATTTAAAGACTCACTCAGATATCGCCTTAATTATCCTCGATATAACTTTGCCCGATGGCAATGGGTTGCATCTTTATGAAGAGGTAATCAAGAATTTAAATATCCCCACGATCTTTTTAACCGCTCTTGATGAAGAGGATACCATCGTCAAGTGTCTCGATAATGGAGCTGAAGATTACATAACGAAACCCTTTAGTGCTAAGGAATTGCTAGCTCGTGTGAATAAAGTTTTCCGGCATAAGGAGAAGAAAGTCTTAATTAAAGTAAAAGATATAACCTTTAATATCGATAAAGCCGTGCTTTTTAAAGGCGATAAAGAGATCGATTTGACGCCCATTGAATTAAATTTGGTTAATTTACTTTTTAATAATTTGGGAAGTGTCGTCAGCCGCAATGTCATCTTGGATAAAATATGGGAATGTACGGGTAACTATGTCGATGATCATACCGTTACGGTATATTTTAAGCGCCTACGGGAAAAATTGGGAACGGATGTAATCAAGACCGTCAAGGGAATGGGGTATCGCATCGATGAAGAATAAGACCATCTTAAAAATAATACTTCTTTTCCTTGGCTTTCTTTTCCTATTTATATTGGTAAACCATTATGAATATCGCATGTATACGAAGAACTTCAATGTTAAGATTATGGAATTAATGCAAACACTAGAGGAGGAATATCCTAATTTAACGGAACGAGAAATTATCGCAATCTTAAATAGACCGAACACTAAGACAAGCGATACTCTTAAGAAATATAGTCTCGATTTAAACAATCGGGCGATTATCCAAAAAAATGATCAATTACATCGCCAATTTTTAATTATCAATATCGCTTTGGCGGCCAGTGGCCTTATCCTCATCTTGGTGATTTTCATCATTAGCCAAAAACGACGGAATCATAATATTCGCGAAATTACCCAATATATTGCCGAATTAAATAGACGCAATTATCGGTTAAAGATTGATTCTAATACCGAAGATGAGTTATCGATATTAAAAAATGAGATATATAAGACGACGGTTATGCTCAAGGAAACGGCCGAAAACACGAAGAAAGATAAATCAAATTTAAAGCAATCCCTCGAGGATATATCCCACCAAATAAAGACGCCTTTGACGAGTATCTTAGTCATGCTCGATAACTTAATCGATGAACCCGATATGGATTTAAAGACGCGCTGCTATTTTTTAAGTGATATTAAACGCAATATCTTAAATATCAATTTTTTAGTTCAAACACTTTTAAAATTATCGCGCTTTGATGCCAATGCCATTCATTTCACTAAGGAGAGTTGGCTCTTAAAGGATATCATAGCCGAAGCTTGTAAAAATGTTTCGCCATTATGTGATTTAAAAAATATTACCTTAAATATTCAGGGTGATGCGAAAATATTGCTCGTCTGTGATTTTAAATGGCAAGTCGAAGCGATAACGAATATTCTAAAAAATTCCGTCGAATATTCCTTTGATAATAGTCATATCGATATCGTTTATCGTCAAAATAACGCCTATAAGATGATCGAAATTAAAGATTATGGTCGCGGTATTGCTTCTGCGGAAATAGAACATATCTTTGAAAGATTTTATCATGGTTCATCTTCATCTTTCGACAGCGTTGGCATTGGTCTAGCTCTAGCTAAGAAGATTATCGAAACCGATAATGGCATCGTAACGGCCAGTTCGAATCCCGATGGAACCCAATTTATCATTAAATATTTTAACTAGGTAGGCTTTCTACCTTTTTAATTGTTACAAAACTGTAAGGTTAGAAAAAAGGGATACGTGTTATACTATAAGTGAGAAATGTGGTGCTATAATGAGCAAAATTATGATAATTGAAGATGATGAGATCATCGCCAATGAACTTTCTAAACTTTTAGAAAATAACAATTATGAAGTCATTATTTTAAAAAATTTTAAAGATGCCCTAAGGGAAATATTTGAAGTAGCACCCGATTTAATATTACTCGATATAAATATTCCCTTTATAAATGGCGAAGCCCTATTACAAGATTTGCGGAAAGAGTCGAATATTCCCGTCATTATGGTTACCAGTATTAATTCCGAGACGGATGAAGCCTTATCGATTTCTTATGGGGCCGATGATTATATTACGAAACCTTATAACCCGAATATCTTGCTTTTAAGAATTGGAGCCGTCCTTAGGAGGACGAAGACCAACTATAATACCAATGGCAATGAACTAACTTATAAAGAATTAAAATTTGATTATCAAAAAGGCATAATTAAAAGAGATGATATCGAGATCGAACTTACAAAAAATGAAATGATTATCTTTTCCTATCTATTAAATCATCAAAATAAGATTGTTACGCGGGAAGAACTTATGACGACATTATGGGATAATTCCGAGTATGTCAATGAAAATGCCTTAACAGTCAATATAAGTCGTCTCCGCAATAAATTAAAAGAAATTGGCTACGAAGATGCCATCGATACGCGCAAAGGATTAGGGTACATTTTATCATGAAATTTAGTAAGTATTTTAAAGATAATTTATATAAGTTATGGCTATTTATCGCCATGATGGGCCTCAATTTACTCATCTTCTTGGCATTCAAAGTAGATAGATCCGTTATTCTATCTTCCACCTTTTTATATGTCCTCAGTTTTTTACTCATTTTATTCATCCCATATTTTAGAAAGAAAAAATTTTATGATGATCTTTTGGCCAATATTGCCTCCCTCGATAAGAGCTATTTGGTGTTAGAGACTCTGGCGAAACCGGAATTTTATGAGGGTGAGCTATTATATCAAGCCTTATATGAGATCAATAAATCGATGAATGAAAATGTCAGGTTAATAGAGGAACATCTGCAAGACTTTAAAGAGTATATCGAAATGTGGATTCATGAAGTTAAAATTCCACTTTCGACTTTAGCTTTAATAAGCAATAATCATCGCGATAAATTTGATAAAAAGGCCAAATTACCATTAAAACGATTGGAGGATTATGTCGATCAAGTTCTTTATTATGCCCGGAGTGAAAATGCCGAAAAGGATTATTTAATAAAGGAGACCGATTTATCAAAAGTTATAAAGAATGTTGGCCTTAAAAATATGGATGACTTATTGGAAAATAGAATTGATTATGTGGTCGAAGATGTTCAACATAAAGTCTTAACTGATTCGAAATGGTTAGAATTTATTTTGGGGCAAATCGTTAATAATAGTATTAAGTATAAACGAGATATCGCTAGTTCTTATATTAAAATATCTGTTCAAGATGAAGAGAAAAGGACCACTTTAATCATCGAAGATAATGGCATAGGCATAAAGGAAGCGGATTTAAAGCAGGTATTTGATAAATCATTTACGGGCGAAAATGGAAGGAATACGAATAAAGCGACGGGCATGGGTTTATTTATTGCCAAAAATATGTGTAAAAAATTGGGCCATAAAATAGCTATCGATTCGAAATATAATGAATATACGAAAGTCTTAATAACATTCGCTAAGGACAAATATTATGATGTCTTAAAGTAATGTTACAAAATTGTAATGTTCTGTAATATTAAAGATGCGACAAAATAGTTTTTTTGGATTATGATGTTTACGAAAGGAAAAAATTTTATGGAAAATATATTAAAAGTTGACAAAATTGAAAAATACTATGGCAGTCGTTCATCTTTGACGAAGGCGATCGATAATTTAACTTTTGAAGTAGAAAAAGGGGAATTTGTCGCCATTATGGGCGCCTCGGGTTCCGGAAAGACGACCCTTTTAAATTGTATATCGACGATTGATAAAGTGACGAGTGGACATATCTTTGTTGGCGGCCTTGATATTACCAAATTAAAAGGTAATGAACTTAATAAATTTAGAAGGGAGGAATTGGGATTTATCTTCCAAGATTTTAATCTATTAGATACTCTAACGGCTTATGAAAATATTGCTCTGGCTTTATCGATTCAAAATGTCAGTTCATCTATAATCGAGCAAAAGATCAAAAAAGTTGCCGAAGAATTGGATATAAAGGATGTCTTAAATAAGTATCCATATCAGATGAGTGGGGGTCAAAAGCAAAGAGTAGCTTCTGCTCGGGCCATCGTTACCGATCCCAAATTGGTGCTTGCCGATGAGCCGACGGGAGCCTTGGACTCCAAAGCTTCGCGGATGTTACTCGAAAAATTCAATTATTTAGACGAACTGGGAGCCACTATTCTCATGGTTACCCACGATGCTTTTACGGCCAGTTATGCCCGGAGAGTAATCTTTATCAAAGATGGTAAAATTTTTAAAGAGATCCGCAAGGGAGACGATACGCGAAAAAGTTTTTTTGATAAGATTATCGATGTCGTAACATTGTTAGGTGGAGATTTAAATGATGCTCTGTAAGTTATCGCTTAAAAATATCCAAAAAAGTGTGAAGGATTACGCCATCTATTTTTTTACACTAATATTAGGTATCTCGATCTTCTATGTCTTCAATGCCTTGGATAGTCAAACCGTCATGATGGATGTCTCTTCTTCAACTCAAGAGTTAATTGAACTTATGATGACTATGTTATCGGGCGTCAGTGTCTTTGTATCCTTTATATTGGGATTTCTGATTATATATGCTTCACGGTTTTTAATTAAAAGAAGAAATAAAGAATTTGGCATATACTTAACTTTAGGAATGAGCAAGCGCAAGATATCTTTAATATTATTCTTTGAAACCTTATTTATTGGCATCATTTCCCTCTTAGTAGGTTTAGGTCTTGGGGTTTTGCTATCCCAAGTTATGAGCTTAGTTGTTGCCAATATGTTTGAGGCAAATCTCACCAAGTTTGCCTTTGTCTTCTCATCATCAGCTTGCGCTAAGACGATTATTTATTTTAGTATCATGTATTTACTCGTCATGATATTTAACACTTATAGTGTGAGCAAATGTAAATTGATCGATCTATTAAATGGGGCCAAGACCAGTGAGGAAATTAAGCTAAAGAATCCGTATTTATGCATCATCATTTTTCTCATCTCTTGTCTCGTTTTGGGAAAAGCATATCATATGGTAACAGCCGAATTTCTAACTTTACAGGAGGTTACGGACATCTTAAAACCCATCATCATGGGTGCCGCAAGTACGTTCTTTATCTTCTGGTCGTTATCCGGATTGATCTTGCGAATCGCGATGAGCTTCAAGAAGTTTTACTACAAGGGATTAAATAGTTTTACTTTAAGACAATTTTCGAGCAAAATTAATACGACAGTTTGGGGAGCAACCATTATTTGTCTAATGCTATTTATAACCATTTGTCTATTGTCGGCCTGTCTTACTATGAAAAACTCGATGAATGCCAATATTAGAAAACTTGCTCCCGCTGATGCCATGTTTACAGCTAATATGAATATGGATAAATATTATGATAAATATCGCCACTATGGCTATAATGATTCGCAGATCAAAAACTCGCACTATACAGCTAAAGAAATGTTTGAATTATTTAATTTCGATATTACGACTTATTTTAAGGAATATATCGAAGTTAATACTTATGCTACACCTGATTTAACGATGAATCATACTTTGGGATCCAAATTGGATAGTATTAGAACCCAATTTCCGTTTTTGGCTTATGATACCATGGAAGATATCATGAAGATTAGTGATTATAACAAAGTAGCTCGTTTTTATGGCAATCAGGAATATACGCTCGATGATGATGAATATTTGATCGTTGCTGACTTTAAATCGATGGTCAAAATAAGAAATTTGGCTCTAGCTAATCACGAAGTCATTAATCTATTTGGCCATACTCTAAAACCTAAATATGCTTCCTGCCAAGATGGCTTTTTAGAAATGTCTAGTCAACATATCAATACCGGAATTATCGTCGTACCGGATAATATCGTCGATGAAGAATATCTAGTGAAAAATCATTTGCTAGGTAATTATAAGACGACAAAGAGAGAAGAGATAATAAAAATCGAAAATAATATAAATAGATTAGATAAAGAAGAAAAGGCGAGTCTCTATTTACTTCCTAGTGGTTCGACGAAACTAGCTATTAAAGAAGCCACGACGGGATTATCGGCAATGGTTACCTTTATTGGCCTTTATCTAGGCGTAATCTTCTTAATCAGCAGTGCGGCAATTTTAGGTTTAAAGGAATTATCGGAAAGTAGTGATAATAAAGAGCGTTTTAAGATGTTGCGTAAAATCGGTACCGATGAGAAAATGATTAATAAAGCCTTGTTTAGACAAATTGCTATCTTCTTTATGTTACCTCTAATACTTTCTTTAATTCATTCGATCTTTGGCATCATGTTTGCCGTTAAGATATTAGAAGTATTTGGCAATGAACAATTACTGCCATCGATCTTGACAACTGCCTTATTTATCGTCATTATCTATGGGGGCTATTTCTTGATTACATATTCCTGTAGTAAGAGCATTATAAAGGAGCGTTATTGAGGGTCAATTATCGGTAATATTTGCCCATTGGAGATGGAATTTACAGTAGCAACTTTTATATCTTGCTAAGATAGTTATGTTATTTTAGAATGTAATTAAATGTTCGCGAATAGACGCGTTAGGTAGATAATATCATGAGGAAGAAAATAATATACCGATTGCTCATTATCCCGATTATGCCAATGCTAAATATTGGTATAAAAAAGGCGATGACAACAGTGAAATAATCAGCCTTTGGAATCGCCATCAAGATCGCATCTATATCATCGAATATTTATTATAAATTTTTTAGAAGAGCAAATCAGTATATTGATTTGTTTTTTTTAATAAAGTTATTGACATCTGTATATAATGTGTATATACTTGATATATACAAGTGAGGATGGTATGGAAATAATAATAAGTAATTCGAGTGATGTTCCAATCTATGAACAGATCAAAGAACAGATCAAGGTTAAAATCGTGGCCAATGAACTCGAGGAAAATGCCTTGTTGCCATCGATTAGAACGCTGGCCCGGGATTTGCGTTGTAGTGTCATAACGACGAAAAATGCCTATGAAGAGCTAGTCAAAGAGGGCTATATCAAAAATGTTCCATCGAAGGGATTCTATGTCGCCAAGGTAAATAAGGATGTGGCCTTGGAAGAACAGTTAAATCGCATCGAGGGAATATTAGATAAGGCCGTAAGTCTTGCCAAGATGAATAATATCGAAAAAAAGACGATCAAAGAGATGATCGATATCTTATATGAGGAGGAAAGATAAGATGCAAAATATCTTAGAGATTAAAAATTTATGTAAAAAGTATGATAATTTTGAATTAAAAGATGTATCATTTTCTTTGCCTAAGGGTGCCATAATGGGTTTCATCGGCGAAAATGGAGCCGGGAAGACGACGACGATCAAAGCGATTTTAGATATCATCAAATATCAGGGCGAAATTACGATATTTGGCTTAGATAATCGCCAATATGATCGCGAGATTAAGGAGGATATTGGCGTCGTCCTCGACGATATGTTCTTTCCCGAAATAATTACCCCGAACGATATCAGTTATTCCTTGATGAGCATCTATAAGAATTGGGATTCGAAGTTATTTAATGATTATTTAAAAGAATTCGAACTCTTGCCCAATAAGCAAATTAAGACATTTTCGAAGGGCATGCGCAAGAAGTTAGAGATTGCCGTTGCGCTTTCGCATCATCCCAAATTATTAATCTTAGATGAGCCAACTTCGGGATTAGATCCCATTGCGCGCAACGAAATCATCGATATCTTCCAAAAATATATCGAAAATGAAGAATGTTCGATCTTGCTTTCGAGTCATATTACGACGGATCTCGAACATATTGCCGATTATATAACATTTATCAATAATGGCCAAATACTTCTTTCGAAGACGAAGGATGAGTTATTGGATAAGTATGGCATTGTCAAATGTTCGGAAAAGGAATTTAAAAATATGGCTAAGGGCGATTATCTAAAATATCGCAAGAATAAGTATGGCTATGAGGTCTTAGTCGAAGATAAAAGGGCCTTTAAGAAAAAATACAATAGTGAGGTAATCGATAAAATGACACTCGATGATCTGATGGTTTTAATGATTAAGGGGGCCGAATAATGATTGGTTTTATTAAAAAGGATTTAGCCGTTATTAAAAGTAATTTTAAGTTAATCGCGTTATTGATCGTCGTTTATTCGATAATGGGATTTTCCGGGGAGATGGATTTTTCCTTCATCCTTCCGTTTATGGCGGTCATGATTATGATGTCATCTTTTAGTTATGATTCCTATAACAAATGGGATGCCTATGCCGTAACTTTACCCGATGGCCGGAAAAATGGCGTAAGGTCCAAATATGTGACGACGCTTTTATTCATCCTTATAATGGCGATTATCACCATGATCTTATCGATTGGAATGGCAATAACTAAGGGAGTGGGCGTCAATATGGAAATGATTCTCCTAACGCACCTCGGAACGATCTTTGGAACATTGCTCGTCTTGATCTTCTTATATCCCATCATCTATAAATTTGGTTTAGAGCGCGCTCGCGTAGGTATCTTTATCGTCGTCTTTGGTATCGTCATCATCGGTGGTCTCGTCTCCAAAGTCGTCGATCTTTCCAACATCTTTGATTTCTTATCCTTTTTAGAAAATTATTGGGTAATCGCGATTATCCTCACGGCAGTTATCATGACCTATACTTCTTATCGCATTGCCCTAAGCATTCAGATGAAAAAAGAATTTTAAGTTATTATAAAAAGATTAGTTCGCATATTAATCTTTTTATTTTGTCCTTAAAAAGTATAAAAATAGGGAAAGTAAACCAGCAGTGTGTTTAAAAAATTTAAATAATTTGTTATGATGCTAGGAGAGGAGAGGGTCGTCATGAATCAGGAGAAAACCGGAAAATTTATTGCCGAGTTGCGCAAGCGGCAAAATCGCACGCAAGAGGATTTGGCCAAGAGCTTGGGGATTACCAAAAATGCGGTCAGCAAGTGGGAACGGGGATTGAGTTTTCCCGATGTCTCATTATATAAAAAATTGTGTCAAGAACTGGATACGACGATCGAAGAGCTCATAAATGGTGGACCACAGGATAAGAATGGCGATAAAAAAAGTAATAGCCATTTCACTAAACAGGGTACAATTATCATCATAATTGCCACTTTTGGCTTTTTGGCCATTATCCTTTCATTATTATATTATAGCCATAGGCACAAGATTAATTTCATAACGGATGCCGATTATCTATATGAAGAGGCAATCGCTTATTTACGGGATCAAGAATTAAGGAGTAGTCCCGATGCCCATAAATTAGATTTTAATGTCTTTTATAGCTATCATGGTTTTGGTATCGAGAATAAGGATAACGAAAAACGCGCCTATATGTGGATCTATAGCCAAGGATATTATGTCGAAGAAGGGGACGTCTTAGCTATTGCCTCGGGCAAGACCAGTCCGTGCAAAGTAACCTTCAAAGATGACGAAATAATCAAAATCGAATATCCCGAGATGGGAGATGCCTATCGAGAGTCGGTCGAAAAAATGTTTCCCCAATCCATTGCCGAGCAAGTCTTAACTTTTGCTACTGATGCAAATATCGATAAGTTATTCAAGGAAATATCCGATAAAAAGAGTATCTATTATGATTATTTGAATTTAGATATGCGCACGTTGACGATCGATGATATTAGCTTTAACGATCTAATATTTTCGATAACGGTTGGCAATAAAGATTGTGTACCGGTACAATTGAGTATCTATAAGGATCATAAATATGTCTTCAATACGGCCTATGAAGCTTGCCGGCCGGGCGTCAGTTGTACGATGATGCTCAAATATACGCAAGCGCGCGAAGGAAAATACGACTATGATATCATGCAAATAGTCAAGCATAGTGTCGATGCCAATAATGAGCAGTATATCGATACTTTTTTGCTCAAATATAAAATATTTACGGGAAGTGGTCATCAATTTATCACGGATGATGACAATAAGTATTTGCATGAATTTTTAAATTTGCTGGATATCGATTTAAATAGCTGTGCCGAACCCGATTATGTCGCCTGATTATCTTTAAATTCATTTTATCTTTATAAAAAAAATTGCCCATATCAAGGTCTATTTCGTGTTTTTTACCGCACAGATATTATATGCTGAAACTGGAAAGGAGAAGGAGTATGGATCAAGAAAAAATTGGCAAGTTTATCGCCGAAGAACGCAAGAAAAAGCGGATAACGCAGGCCCAATTGGCACAAGAACTCGGCGTTACGGATCGCTCGGTAAGCAATTGGGAAAATGGCAAGAATATGCCCGATTTATCCCTCTTTAAGCCCTTGTGTAAAATTCTCGATATTACCATCAATGAATTATTGAGTGGGGAAAAATTGAGTAAAGATGAATATCCCCTTAGGTTTGAGGAAAATATCATTCGGACCATCGATTATTCGACGAAGCGCCTCACCAAATATAGTCAAGTTATCGCGGTGATTTTGATCGTCTTTGGGTTATTTATCGCCTTATCGGCCATCATGATCTTCCCAAGTGCGAGTAGTTGGGGTTCGATTTATTCGATTTTCGGCATCCTCGTCTTTATGGTTGGCATTACCATGATGTTAAAGGAAAGCAAATGGCCTAAGCGCTTATCTTTATCGCTTGGTATCTTCGCCTTGGCCATGGGCATCTTGCTATTTACGGATTATCTAAATGTGCGGATGCACGATGAAGCCCCGATGTTTCGCATCAGGACGACCACTGCTGGCAATGTCATTTACTACGATACCTTATTTTATGATGTCTATCGCTGTAATTTCGATGAAGAAGACGAATACTGGGTAATAACTTATAATTCGAAGAGGCCTACGATATCGGAATTATTAAATTTTTGTAAGTCGTAATAATGAAAAAGATTATTTGCCTGATGTAAGTAATCTTTTTTAATCATTTATATTTATTTTTTGAAGTTAATGATGCTATAATGAATATAAAGGTGATATGTGTGAGAAAAAAGACGATTAAATCGATAATAAGTTATAATATAAAGCCGCTTTTATTATTTGAAATAATCTATAAATTGGCGACGACGATAATTTTTATTCCCTTCTTTTTGTTGCTTTTTCATTTGGCAACATGGGTCAGTGGTTATAAATATTTGACTTTGGAAAATGCCATATCCTTTTTGACCAATCCGCTCGTCCTAGTAATTATTTTTATCTTATTGCTCTTGCTGACATTTTATATATTAATCGATATTAGTACGATTATCATTATTTTGGATAGTTCGTATCACTCAAAGAAAATTCGCGCTCAAGAGGCCTTGATGTTGGCCCTTCAAAAGGCGCGGGCCGTCTTTAAATGGAAGAATTTGCCCTTTATCTTTTTAGTTATCTTTTTAATACCATTTTTAAATATTGGCATTACTTCTAGTTTTATTACGACGATAAAGATTCCCGAATTTATCCTCGATTTTATCTTTGATAATAAGGTATTGATGATCCTCTATGTCTTATTAGTCATCTTCTTGATTTGGCTCTTATTCCGGTTCATCTATGTCATCCATTACTTTGTCTTGGAAGATTTAAATTTTAAAGAGGCCAAGAGACGCAGTATCAATCTCGGCAAGAAATCGAAGATCAAGGATTTTCTTACGATTATGCTAACGCAAGTCGGCATTGGTGTTGCGTATGTCTTGAGTGTCCTCTTAGGCATTATCTTGATTATGGGTATCTATAAATTAATGGGCAAAGTCAATATCTTCGGCAATCTATCGATAACGATAATTTGGCTCTTTATGGCCCTTTCCTTTATGGTAATGACGATTCTTTCGACGCCGATCAGTTATGCCATCATTAGTTTATTATTTTATCGGCATTTAGAAGCTCAACACGAGACGATTAAACCCTTAAAGATCAAGGGGCAAGCGGATGTTGAACTTGAAAGTAGAAGTCGCTTTGTGATGATATTGGCATCTCTTCTCGTCATAGGAAGTGGCATGGTGCTTACCTTCTTAGTTGCTACTGGCAATGTCGATTTAAAGATCGAACACCTTCGAAAAATTGAAGTAACGGCCCATCGGGGAGCATCGGCCTTTTATCCCGAAAATACGATGGCGGCTTTTGTTGGGGCCAAAGAGATGGGTGCCGACTGGATCGAACTAGATGTTCAACAGACGAAGGATAAGAAAATCATTGTCCTCCACGATACGAATTTGCGCCGAACGACGGGTGAAAGTAAAAATACTTGGGAGACGGATTATGAAGAGATTCAAAAATTAGATGCGGGCAGTTTCTTTAGTACGGAATTTGCCGATGAACGCATTCCCCTTTTAGAAGATGTCATCAAATATGCCAAGGATAACAATCTCAAATTAAATATCGAATTGAAACCGACGGGTCATGAGACGGATTTTGAAAAATATGTCATCGATATCATCAGAAAATATGATTATGCCGATTTATGTGTCGTAACTTCGCAAGTTTATGATGTCTTAAAAAATGTCAAGGAATATGATCCCGATATTACGACCGTCTATGTCATGAGTTTAGCTTATGGGGATATAACGAAATTAGAATATGCCGATAATTATAGCATCGAAGCTTCGAGTATTACCAAGACTTTGGTCGATAAAGTTCACAATAAGGGACGGAGTATCTATGCTTGGACGATTAATACCGAGGAAAATATTGCGCGCATGATCGATTTAGATGTCGACAATATTATAACCGATGATATTAATTTGGCTAAAGAGACGATTTATTCGAGTAAGACGAGCAATGTCATTCAAGATTTTATTGCCTTTATCGAAAGAATTTTTAAATAAAATAATAAATAACTATTTTAGGGATTATAAAAATCGTTTATAATATGTTTATAAAGAGTAGAGGTTAAGTTATGGAAAAAAAGAAAAAAGAAATTGTCAAGATGTTACTTAATCAAGATTTGGGTGAAAGAGATGAAGAGGAGTTAATCGATTTATTAGTCAATAGTTCGATAACGGTGGATGTCGATAAGGAAAATGATGAGAAGATGACGTTTGGCGATAAAGTAGCTGATCGCTTGAGTGCCATTGCCGGTTCGTGGTCCTTTATCATTGGCTTTGTCCTCTTTTTGTTATTTTGGATTATCTTAAATGGCGTATTATTAGCCAGTAATGCCATCGATCCCTTTCCCTTTATCCTATTAAATTTATTGCTTTCGTGTTTAGCAGCTTTGCAAGCACCGGTAATTATGATGAGTCAAAATCGACAAGCTAAAAAGGATACGATTCGGAATAAGAATGATTATCATACGGATTTAAAGAGTGAACTTATCTTGGAGCAATTGCACGATCAAATCGAAAAGGTATTGCAAAATCAAAATAAGATTTTAAATTATTTGAATGAAGATAAAAAGGAAAAATAAGATGTATACCAATTTTGAAAAGATAAGAGATGATCCCGAAGTCATTGCAATATATCAAAGAATTAAAGATGCGGATGGGCAAATTGCCTATCATGATTTGTGCCATGTCTTGAATGTCTGTGCGACGATGGAAAGCGTTTTAAGGCCTCTTGGGTATGACGAAGCGTTTATCGATGAGGCACTCGTGGCCGGCATTCTTCACGATGTCGGAGTCCTCGAGGGCAAAGATGGACATCCCGAACGGAGTTTTAAGTGGGCCAGCGCGTATTTAAAGAGACAGGGAATAAAATTATGTCATGAACGGGAAGTCTTGGAAGCCATTGCCAATCATAGTTCGGGGTTTGATACCGATAATATCATACAGCTTACCTTGATCTTGGCCGATAAATTGGATATCAAGAAGACGCGGGTGGCACCGGGTGGACTCATAATACCGGGAATGCGGGAATATCGCCATATCGAAGATATCGTCCTCACCATCGATGATGAAACTCTAAAAGTCAATTTTATCACCGATGCAGATCTTAATTTGGCCGAAATGCTGGACTATTACTTTACGATTAAAACCTTGAAGGCCATTAAGGCTTTTGCCAAAAAGATTGGGCGTAAACCCATCGTATTATTAAATGGTGAACCATTAGTTGAATTTGAAGGAATTTAAGGAGAATTAGAATATATGAAGAAAACATTATTTTGTCTTTTATTAGTAGTTGTCAGTTTGGCACTAGCAGGCTGTGGCAAGAAGGAAATTGCCGATGAGGCCAATATGAATAAAGTCGCCGATGTCTCGATGACGATCGATAAAAAGACGCTTTCTAAGACGAGTTTAGATCTAACCATCGAAGCCCCTGTCGGCAGCGTCTTCGGCCAATGGTTTCGCATCGATCGACGGGGTAAAAATAAATGGGAAGAGGTAAAATATATCGGGGAAAATCCGCGCTTCAATGAACTCGGCTATGTCGTTGGGGAGACGGGCAAGTTGGAAATGACCCAAAATTGGGAAGAAATTTATGGCTCGTTAAAAAGAGGCGATTATCGCATTGTCAAAGAAGTGCTATCGGATACCGATGATAAGCAATATATTTCGGCCGAATTTACGATCAAATAAGGATATGAAAATATTCCTTTTTGTTTACTTTAACCTAAGAGATGCAGTACAATGAAATTAATGAGAAGAGTGGGATGACGATGTACGATATTATTATTGTTGGGGCGGGGCCAGCGGGCTTGACGAGTGCCTTATATGCCTTGCGGGCCAATAAAAAGGTTCTGCTATTAGAAGCTAAGAGTTATGGTGGGCAAATAATCAATGCCCATCGCATTGAAAATTATCCGGGAATAAGTGCCATTTCGGGTTTTGATTATGCCACGACGCTTTACAATCAAGTTCTGTCTTTAGGAGGAATGATCCGTTATGAGAGGGTGCAAGAGGTTCTTAAAGATAAGACGGTTATTACCAATAAGGATACGTATCAGGCCAAGAGCATCATCATTGCCACCGGTTGTGAACGACGCAAGTTAAATATCGAACGGGAAGAGGAATTTGTTGGCCATGGAATATCCTATTGTGCTACCTGCGATGGGGCCTTCTTTAAAGATTTAGATGTTGCCGTCGTCGGGGGCGGAAATACGGCCTTGGAAGAAGCTCTCTATTTAGCTAATTTGGCTCGTAAAGTCTATCTAATTCATCGGTGCAATACCTTTAAAGCGCAAGATGCCTATATCGAAGAAGTTCATAAAAAGGATAATATCGAACTCATCTTAAATGCCGAAGTAGAAACCCTAAAGGGGAGTGATAAGCTCGAAAGCGTTACCATTAGGCACGATGGAACTCTCGAAGATCTTGCCGTTTCTGGTCTCTTTATAGCTATTGGCCTAACGCCCAATAATACGGCCTTTGAAAACATCTTAAAGCTCGATTCTGATGGCTATATCGTCAGTGCAAATGGCGAGACGAATTGCGAGGGCATCTATGTGGCTGGCGATGCGCGGACGAAAGATGTTCGCCAACTTACGACGGCCGTCGCCGATGGAACGATTGCGGCAACATTGGCCATGACCTATCTCAATAATTTAAAAGATGAATAATTGTGGGGATAGGACATAAAAAAATTTGATTAAATAAACTTACAATTGATATTACTTCATGATATACTTATGATAGTAGTAAGATGAAAGGAAAAAATATGGAAAAAGCAAAAGTATATTTTATTAAGGAGATAACTCCGGAAAATGTCGTTAAATTATATCAAAAATTGGGAATTGTTTTGCCGGGTAAGGTTGCTGTTAAAGTCCATTCGGGCGAGGAGGGCAATCAAAATTATCTTCATCCCGAATTTATGAAACCGATGGTCGAATATGTCAAAGGAACGGTTGTCGAATGCAATACGGCCTATGACGGGGCTCGTGATACGACGGAAAAGCATCAAAAGTTGATGGAAAGCCATGGTTGGAGCAAGTACTTCGATGTCGATATTCTCGATAGCGAGGGACCCGATGCCGTCTTGGAAATTCCCGATGGGGCCGTAATCAAGAAAAATTATGTCGGTAAAAAGCTATTTAACTATGATTCCATGCTCGTCTTATCCCATTTTAAGGGACATCCTATGGGTGGCTATGGCGGAGCTTTAAAGCAATTATCGATTGGTATTGCCTCGAGCAAGGGCAAGAGATATATTCATTGTACCGGTGCGGAAAATGCTTCCTATGAAGATATGTTTAAAGCCGATCAATTGAAATTCTTAGAATCGATGGCCGATGCGGCCAGTTCGGTCGTCAAACATTTTGCCGGAAATATTGCCTATATAAATGTCATGGCCAACATGAGCGTCGACTGTGACTGCTGTAATGTCGCCGAAGATCCCTGCATGAAAGATATTGGTATTCTTGCCAGTTTAGATCCCGTAGCCATCGATCAAGCGTGCATCGATTTGGTTAAAAATTCTTCTGATCCGGGACGCGATCACTTGTTAGAGCGGATTAATTCCCGCCATGGAATGCATACGATTGAAGCGGCAAATGAGTTAGGAATTGGCACGACGGATTACGAACTTATCGAAGTGGAATAGACAAGCCTTTAAAGACTTGTTTTCTAATGAATATCTTTTTGGATAAAGAGCCAGTATCCTTAAACTTATCGCTTGAATATATTAATTTTAGTGATACTTTTTTATTCGACGAACATATTTTAATATTAGAGTAGAAAATAACGAAGATTTTTGTTGAAATACTTAGAAACATATTATAAAATTTAAATCAAGAGGTGTGTGAAAGATGAGAAAAATTGCAAAAAAATTATTCACTTCGATTATGGTGTTAGCAATTATCCTTAATTATTTTATGCCAATCATCGTTTTGGCCAATGATATAATTAGTGCGCCAACAATTGCTAAGACGGAGATGGATGAAAGCATTCCATCAAAGGGCAATATCGAAGTCGAATTGCATTTGGCATTGCCAATTCACAATCGTGAGAAGAGTAATATTACGATGACGATTGCCGATAAAGATAAGAATTCGGGTAAGATCGATTTTAATGATATTACGACGAAAGCTCAAGATGGCATATATACGAGCAATGTCAAAATTGGAGATCAAAGCGTTCGGTTTTTGGCGACGAAACGCGATAAAAATGGTAGTTTGCTAAGTGGCGTTTCCTATAGTGAAAATATCGTCTATTTTAGCATCAACTTATATTCATTAGATCGGGGAACTTATACTCTAACTTTAAGTGGTAAGAATTTCGTCACTTATAGTTTTGATGTAACCTTAAAGGATTTCTCTCAACGGATAAGTCTTTCCAATGAATTAGGTCTTTTTGAAATCGGGGATGTCAATGGCGATAATTTAGTCGACGAAGCGGACTTCAAATTGATGCAAGAGGCCATTGCAAAGAACGATAAGAGTTATGATTTAAACTTGGATGGCGAAGTCGATATTGCCGATTTGAATTATGTTACGGCTATGCTCTATGGTACGCGTCGGAAACTCGAAAGAGAAGATACGACGGCGATTATCGATAGCAAGGATGTCACTTTTGATGTTCCAGTCGAGGCCATTGCCGAGGGCAGCAGCGATATTAGCAGTATCTTAAGTGATGAAGGCGTCGTTCGCTTTCAAGCTACGGAGGAAAATCCCGAAGTCAGTTTTGGCATCGATTTGACGAGCAAAAATAATTCTAAGGCTGTTGAAATGAGTCAAATTCGGGTCGCGGTTGGCGATAATGTTCCAAAGGCGATGACTTTTGAAATTGAAGTCGAAGGGCGCAATAAGCCAATTGTCAAAAACGTTACTAACGAATCGACACAAGGAATTCACAAATTTACGGATGATGCCACTGCTGGAAGTATCGTCGTCGATTTGGGAAGCCAAGTAGCCGTCAAGAAAGTTACGATCAATATAACGGAGATGACGAACAATTTGGCCGATATTGCCAAAGTCGAATTTTTAAATAATGTCAAAGTTGAGACCAAGGCGCCAACTGGTTTTGGAGCTCCTAAAAATCTCAAAATCGATGGTTCTCAAAGTGAACAATTGACGGTCAATTTCCAACATGCAACCAATGTTACGGGTTATGAAATCGAAATAACGGGTGGCAAATTAAAAGAAAAGATCTTCCAAACGACTTATAATACGTTTACGATTGAAGATTTGGATA
The DNA here is from genome assembly GCA_947598395.1 of uncultured Bacilli bacterium. Taxonomy (GTDB): domain Bacteria; phylum Bacillota_I; class Bacilli_A; order RF39; family UBA660; genus CAG-582. Next base: position 27,665 of record CANQFG010000004.1, on the reverse strand, counting down.
ACTATACGACGTATAAAATTCGCGTTCGTTCGGTCAATCAAGAATGGCGCAGTGACTGGGTCGAAGCGACGGGTACCCCAACGGCAACGCGCGTTCCACCAGCTGTCGATATGGTCAAGGCCGTTCCAACTTTTTCGGCTATTGAATTTAGCTGGAAGGATATGAAGGATACCAAAACCTATAATTTATACTATCGGGAAAAAGGGACGGATGCCTGGATCGACATTCGCGAAATTTCTGGTACATCTTATAGATTAAGTGGCTTAAAGGCCAGTGTTACCTATGAAGCTTATTTGACGGGTAATAATGATTTAGGCGAGGGCAGCAAATCGCAAGTGGTCGAAGCTAAGACTTTAAAGGCCGATGCTACGATTGCTCCAAAATATAATCTAATCAATGACTTTAATTCCGATATTAATCGCACTAATCATATCAAAGATGTCATCTATAGCTTAGGGACGATGAGCGATGATAATAAATATGCGATCGTCGATGATAATTACCTTACTTATTATGAAGTTAAGGACTGGCAAGTAAGTGCCCATTATTATAATATCAATAGTCCTATTACGGTTTTAGATAAAGTCTATCAAATGGATGAAATTGTCCTTACGGTACCAGATTCTTTCCCAAATAAATATAAATCAGGTACGTATGATACCAATGCTTCCAATAAAAATGATATTCTCGTCCATTATTGGAATTCCGTAGAAGAACGGACAGCCGATAATAAGACGACGGTTCAAGCGACGATGCAAACGCGGCAAGATGAGAATAAGCGAACTTACTATGTCATCAAATTACAAGATCCAATTTCTGCGGATGCCATTCAATTAGGTTTGACGATTGCTTCAGGTAATTCCATTCAAATCGACGAATTAAAGTTCTATAAATATGATTCCTTAGTCGATGATGTAGCCGCTTTATTTACCGATGATTTGCGGATTTCTCTAAAAGAAGATGTCACGCAAGACAAAATCGATGAATTACGTAAGCGAGCTGATAATAAGGATAACGGGGAATATTCACCATATCGCGATAGTGTCTTAGCCGATCTCGATTATGCCGAAAAAATCTTAAAGGATGAAAAACTCGATGATATCATTACCCTCGATCCTAATTATGCCAATGCCTATAATGGTCATCTAAAATTTGCCATGAGCATCAGCGATTATCAACCATTGGGAATTGTCGCTCGTCCGGGTGAGACGTTAAATGTCTATGTCGGAACGAATAGCAATAATGTCAATGCCGAAATCGTCTTCACGCAATTCTATGCCGAGGCCAACGCTTGGAATGCCACGGCCAGTCAAACGTTGCAAAAGGGCTTAAATGTCATCACGGTTCCAACGATCGGGAGTGCCGCAGTTGAGCGCGGTGGCAGTGTCTATATCCGCTATAAAAATAAACCGGATAATAATCCGATTCGCGTTCGCGTATCCGGTGGAACGAAGATTCCCGTCTTGGATACAACGGGTTTAAATGCGAGCGATAAAAAAGCAGCTATTCAAAAATATATTGGCGAGTTAAAGGACTTTAATGCCTCTTTGCCAGGACTATATCAAGCCGAAAATAAGACTTTTGATAAAGCGACGAGTGTCCTTTCTTCTACGGAAATCGTAACCGAACATGGCTTGCTTTCCGTATCGAGTATGGCCGTCGAAGATGCCTTAGTATCTGGGGCTGATACGATCGAAGCGCAAATTGATCGCCTCGATGAGACGACATTGGCCTTCGATGAGATGATGGAAATGTTTTATCGGCAAAAGGGCCTTCAAAGAAATGCTGCTGATCCAGCCGATGAGATGCCAAAGGCACGCATCAATATTCGCTATATGCGGATGTTCGATGGAGCCTTCATGTATGCCGGTGGTTACCATATTGGAATTGGCTATGGTTCGATTGCCGGATTAATTCAAGCTCACCGCAATCGGGAAGATGCTACGGGCTATTTTGGTTGGGGTATAAGCCATGAAATTGGCCACCAAATCAATCAATCTAGTACTGTCTTTGCCGAAGTTACCAATAATATCTATGCCTTGCTTGCCCAAACGAGCAATGATAACGATAAATCGCGCTTAGAGATCAATGATATCTACGATAAGATCTATGAAAAAGTCACATCGCATACGTTGGGAAGAGCACAAAATGTCTTCGTTCAATTGGGAATGTATTGGCAACTTCACTTAGCTTATGATGATGAAGCCACATTTGCCGATACGAATTCGATATTGGCGCGCATCAATCATATCTCGCGGACTTATGACAATAAGAATAAATATGGTCGCGACGATTTGACGATTCTCTTCGCTTCGATGGCGGCTAACAAAAATTTAATTCCATTCTTCGAAGCTTGGGGTTTAAAAGCATCGGATAAGGTAGCAGCCGAGATTGCCGAATTAGGTTATGAAACGGAGACGAAAGCCTTATATTATTTAAACGATGCGGCTCGAAGATATCGGTTGAATACCAATATCGCCATTGCGCCAACGACGAAAGTCGAAGCATCGATAGGAGAGGTAAATAATGCCGATAAGCGCGTATCAATTGAGTTTAAGACGAATGGTGAAGCAAACCGCATCCTCGGTTATGAAATTCTTCGCAATGGCGAATCGATTGCCTTTGTAACGGGTGATAAAACGTCATATATCGATAATATTGGCGCCGAAAATAACCGAGCTTATACATATTCCGTTGTAGCCTATGACTATTTACTAAATAAGACGGAAGCTACAGTTTTAGATGAAGTTAAAGTTAGCCATGATGGTTCGATAAAGAAAGATCTCTTTACGATTGAATCAAATGTCTCCGATGAGAATGAAAGCATCGACTTCGAAGATGATACAATGGATTATGGCAAATTGAGCAATCGTCTCTTGATCGATGACGATAATGAGACGGCCTTTAATGGAACGAAGAAGGTTAAAAATTTGACCCATAAATTGCCAAAAGATGTCAATGCTAGTAATGCCTATATCATGTTAAATTTAAATGATGTCTTCTCGATAAGTGGTATTAAATATCGGGCCAAGGTTAATGGCGATACCATCGATGCCAATACGATTGGCAAATACAAGGTCTATGTCAGCAGCGATGCCGAAAATTGGATCCTTGCCAATAGTGGAACATTCGATTTAAATAAGGACAATGATTACACGAATACCGTTTACTTCATGCAAGAGGGAACGACGAGTAAGACCCAATTGTGGACTTATGATAATGTCTCATACGTCTTACTAGTTTCCGATGGTAAGACAAGTCTATCGGGTTCAGAACTCAATGTCATAGCACCTCCGGGCGATAATATCGATATTTCACTCACGAGTGATAATACGCCAGTAATGGGTATTCTCGATTACGATTATTGCTATCTAACGGATGGCTGTACGGAAAAAGATGAAAAGGGCGAGACGATCGGCTTGATCAAAGCAGGTTCCGTTATCATCAAGGGTTCTTATACGGGAAGTCCATCATTTAATGTCCTATTGCTCGGCGATGCCGATGATATCAATAAGAACTATGCGGGATATCAATTGTTATTTGCCGAATTAAATGCCGACAATTCCGTCTATGATGTCGCCAAAGGTACATGGCTCTATGTCATGACGCAAGAGGAATACACGAAAATGTATAATGGCTCAAAAGCTATTCGGGCTTATCTCTATCGCGTCAATGATGCCATCGAAAATAAAGGACAAAGATTGACGAGTACATCGAAAGCGGTAACAGAACTAGTCGAATATGGAAGATTAGGAACGATGAGTATTACCAGTGGAGATGTCAATAAGGAGGATTAGGTTGATGAAACGAAAATTATTTCTAGTTTTAACGGCGGTTGTATGCTTCTTTTCATCGACCGCTCTCGTTAAAGCAGCTACGCATATCGATTTTAAAGAAGTCGAAAATGGTCATATCAGTACGACGATTCATTTTGAAGATGGCTTTGTCGGTGGCGTAGAATTTCAAGTAAAAGTATCTGGCAATGTCGCAGCCGATAAGTTTATCTTTGCCGATGAAATTGCCAATGGACGTCTAAGTCGAGTTGTCGATTATAATTCGAAGACGAAGGTCTTGACGGTGACAGTCTTAGCTGGCGGCGTCGATTTAAGCCATAATTTATTGAATCAAAATAAACAATTGGCCCTTGGAACGATCGTCGTATCATCGAGTTCCAAAGTCGATCAAGATTATACCTTAAGCGATTTTGCCTTGATGCGCATCGATAATTCGTGGAAGAAAAATAAGTTGACGGACTTTATCATCGAGGGCAGTACTAAATATACGTTAAAAGCCCAAGAGCAGGTTCCCGATGAACCAAAAGAAGACGACAAAGAAGACGATGATAAACCTGAGACGCCAACCGAGCCAAGTAGTTCGACTTCGACTACTACCTCGACAACTTCAACTACAACTACTACGAGTACGATGAAGGATGAATCTTCGGTAACGACTAATTCGCATACTGAGAGTAAGAAGAAGACGACGAAAAAGACCACGACGAAGAAGGGAAGCAAAACGACGAGTACGACGACTTCTACCGAAGCTGCGGAATTGGAAAGTACAACGACTACGACACATAGTTCCGATCAAGAAAATTCGCAAGAGATTGATTTTAAGACCATTGCTTCGTATTTTGGCATTAGCCTTGTATTAGTTGCCTTAATCGCCGGTGGACGATACTTATATATCAAAAATAATAATAATAATTAAAAAGTAAACGCGAGTTTGCTTTTTTTGTTTAATTAAGTCACCACTATGCCATAAAATATAGTATAATTAAGGTTAGGTGATGATTTATGTCTAGTGAACGCAATATCCTGATTGCCTTTTTATTAAATATCTCTTTTTCGGTCTTCGAATTAGGTGGAGGATTACTGACTAATAGTATTGCCATTATTTCCGATGCCGTACATGACTGTGGCGATGCGATAAGCATTGGATTATCGTATTTATTGGAAAAGAAGAGCAAGAGAAAACCCGATAATACCTATACATTTGGCTATCAAAGATATTCGATTTTGGGAGCTTTTATGACGACCAGTATTTTAATGATTGGTTCGATATTAGTTATCTTAGGAGCTATTAATCGGCTCTTTCATCTCGAAGCTATCGATTATAATGGAATGATTTTGTTTGCCGTATTGGGCGTAATTATCAATTTTGTGGCGACGATATTCACGCGCGATGGCGATTCTTTAAATCAAAAGGCCGTCAATCTCCATATGTTAGAGGATGTCTTGGGCTGGATTGTCGTGTTAGTTGGCTCGTTAGTCATTAAATATACGGGATTTACGATCATTGACACTCTAATGTCGATTGGCGTTGCTCTCTTTATCTTTGTCCATGCCGTCCATGAATTTAAAGAGATCATCGATTTATTTTTGGAAAAACGCCCCGAAAATGCCGATATCGATTTAATTAAACATGATATTTTGGAAATTCCCACGGTCATCGATGTTCATCATGTCCATGTCTGGAGTATCGATGGCGTCAACAATTCGGCAACGATGCACGTCATTTGTAACTCGAAATCAGCTAAAAAGGTCAAAGATGCGATTCGCATGACTTTAAAAAAATATGATATCGATCATGTGACGATCGAAGTCGAAGAAGAGGACGAGATGTGCAATAGCCAAATATGCATCGTAAAGGAAGTCGATGCGCATCATCATCATGAAGCAGCAAATTCGAAGAAGACATCAAAGAAAAAATCCCGTACCAAAGCGGCAAAAAAATAATATTTTTCTTTACAAACAAATGTATGTATTATATAATTAAGACGAGAAATGCTATAGTTTTAATGAAGGTGAAATTATGCAAAATGATTATGAGCATGAGAGTGGTGGATATATCCCCTTGGCCGAGAAAATGCGGCCTTTTAATCTCGATGAATTTTATGGTCAAGAGGCTATCGTCGGGGAGGGTTCGCCCATTCGCGAGATGATCAATTCCGATAATATTTCGTCGATGATCTTCTGGGGACCTCCCGGATCGGGGAAGACGACCTTAGCCAAAATAATTGCCCATCAGACGCATTCGGCTTTTTTGGAATTGAGTGCCGTTACATCGGGAGTTAAGGATATCAAAGAATTGATCGAAATTGCCAAATTTAATAAGAGTAACAATAAGAATACAATCGTCTTTGTCGATGAAATTCATCGCTTCAATAAAGCCCAACAAGACGCCTTTTTGCCCTATGTCGAAAATGGCGATATCATCTTAATTGGGGCGACGACGGAAAACCCTTCATTTGAAGTCAATTCGGCCCTTTTATCGCGGAGTAAAGTCTATGTCCTCGAAGCCTTAAGTGATGAGAATATTAAGGCCATTCTTAAGCGGGCAATAGCTAAAAGTTATGCCAATCTTCAAATCGATGACGATGCCTTGAATATCATGGCGCGGTTTAGCAAGGGCGATGCAAGGGGAGCACTCAATACCTTGGAAAGCCTCGTCAACATTATTCCCTCAAAAGGCAATAAACGCCATATTACCAAAGATAATTTGGAGAAAGCTTTGCAGAGCAAGACCTTCTTGTATGATAAAAATGGGGACGAACACTATAACTTGATCTCGGCCCTTCATAAATCGATGCGCAATTCCGATCCCGATGCGGCCCTTTATTATCTTGCGCGCATGCTCGAAGCCGGGGAAGATCCATTATATGTAGCTCGCCGTCTCATTCGCTTTGCCTCGGAAGATATCGGCATGGCCAATACGAATGCCTTAGTGCAAGCGGTAAGTGCCTATCAAGCCGCCCATTTTATCGGGATGCCCGAATGCAATGTCAATTTGGCCCAAGCGGTCGTCTACATGAGCGTCTCACCCAAATCCAATGCCCTTTATAAGGCCTATCTCGGGGTGCGCAAGGATGCCATTAGGACGATGGACGAAAGCGTACCTTTGAATTTGCGCAATGCCGTAACGAAGCTCGATAAAGATCTCGGATTTGGCGCCGATTATCAATATGCCCATGACTTTGATGATAATATCACCAATATGCAATGTCTTCCCGATACCTTAAAGGATCGGCAATATTATTATCCGACCAATCATGGCAACGAAAAAAATGTTCAAGAGATTCTCAATAATATTAAGGAAAGAAAACGTAGAAAGAAGTGAATCCATGGAATTAGTTCAACTAACGCCCAATACCTATTATATTAAAAATCGAACCAATATCGGCGTCATCAAAAGAGGCGAATCGGATGTCTTTCTCGTCGATACGGGCAATGATGCCGATGCCGGAAAGAAAATCTTACGCATCATTTCCGAACATAATTGGCGTATATGTGGAATTATCAATACGCATTCGCATGCCGATCATATCGGAGGCAATAAGGCCATCATCGATAAAACTAAGGCACCCGTCTATGCGAATTCGATGGAAGATTGCTTCATTTCATATCCCATATTAGAGCCAGCGATGCTCTATGGAGCCTATCCCTTTAAAGATCTTCAAAATAAATTTTTATTGGCTCCGCAAACCGCATATGCACCTTTAGAGCTTTCCGATTTAAGCATCTTGCCATTACCGGGACATGCACCGGCAATGATTGGCATTAAGACGCGAGATGATGTCGTCTTTTTAGGCGATGCCCTTGCTTCGGAGGAGATAATTTCTAAGTATCATATCTTTTATCTTTATAACGTGAGCGATTATTTAAATACGTTAGATTATCTCGAACAAATAACGGCCCGTGTCTTCGTCATGGCCCATGGCGAGGTTTTGGATAATATTACGTCATTAATTGCTTTAAATCGGGAAAAGATAGGGGAGATATGTGATGTAATTTTAACCTATTTGCAAGAAGATTTGAGCATGGAAGAACTCATCAGTGTCGTCTTGTCTCATTACGATATTTCCGTTGATATAAATCAATATATTTTACTTACGAGTACCCTTAAAGCTTATATATCATACTTAATCGATGAAGAAAAAATCAAATATTACTTTGCAAATAATAAAATATATCTTAAAATAAGTAATTAGGAGGAGGATAAATTATGGTTAATATTCCATTAATTATTACTCCTTTTTCGTTGGGTTATAATATCACTAGTTCTAAGGCGATACCAAAAGGAATATTTTGTAAAGAACTTCAAAGTTGGGGCATCGATACCCATCTATTTGATATGCTCGATAATTTTGAACTTTCGGGGATGATGCAAATTCTTTATATCGATAATCAAGTAATGTTTATCATGCGCGATTTAAAATCCTTTGTCGTAATCCTTAAGGATGAAGATCTGCTTCGGCAACTGCACTATGATAAGGCTAATAATGCGTATAGTTATCGCGAAGATGATTATATCTTTTTAAGTGATACTCAAGTTAACCGGGAAGAGGGGATAGCTAAATTATGCGCATTTATCACCTCTTTGATGGCCCATAAACAAAGATATAAAAAGCTTATCATTTATAATGATCACGATCTATATTATAATCTCGAAATCATCAATCCCGATAATTACTATAAAGTTTGCGAAGATGATGCTATTACCCTATATGCTCCTAACTATAGACCAAAAAAGGCTCCCGCTTTGAGCATGGATATTGTCTTGACGGCTACTTCGGAAATAATTGGCCATATTGCCTTTTCCTTAAAGCCAAGGGATGCGGATAATTTTGCCTATGATGGCAATGTCGAATATCGCATCAGACCATTATTTCAAAACCAAAATTATGCCACGCGAGCCTTAAAACTCGTGCGCGATTTGACCTTGCAATATGGCGATGAAGTCAATAAGGAACTCTATATCGCGATTGCTAAAGATAATCGTGCATCGATCAAAGTGGCCTTGAAGTGTGGTGGTCAACTTTATTATGATGGGGAAGTACCTAAAAATCATGAATTATATATCTATGATCACTTGACCCATGTCTTAGTTTATAAAATCTAAAAGTATAGTTTTTTTCAATAGGTTAAAGATAATAATGAGGTGATTATTTGTGAATATGCATAAATATGCCGATTTATTATTACGGGCCTTAAGGGTCAAAGATAAGGACTATCTATTTATCGAAATACCCAATTATTTAGAAAAGTTTCGCGAATGTTTAGAAAAAGCGGCGCAAAAGTATGCTTTAAAAGAAGTGCACTTTGAAATAACTTATCCCTTTAAGGAACATGGTTTGCTGCGCGATTTAGATTATGACGATATTATCAAAAATCCTTTATTTGATCGTTCGATATATAACCATTATGCCAAGCTCGATGCAGCATTTTTATTTATTCGTAGCATGATTCCCAATTTGATGAGTGATATTCCGGCCGAAAAGCAGGATCGGGTCGAAAAGTATCGCAAGGCTACACAAGAGGAGTTTTCCGAGCTATACGATGCGAGTCGCTTGCATTGGACGATGGCAGTAGCTGCCAATCGCTGGTGGGCCGAAGAAGCCTTGAAGATAAGCGAGGAAGAACTTTGGGATTATATCTATGATATATGTCTCGTAAAGGGGCGTAATCCCTATCGCGGATGGTTCAAGAAATTGGCTAAATTGGATCGCCTTACGAAGAAATTAAATAAATACCACTTTAAAAAACTCAAATACCATAATTCCCTGGGGACGGATTTAGTTCTCACTTTGCCGAAAAAGCATCGGTGGTGTTCGGGTAAGAATAAAGATGGCGTCATCAATAATATGCCGACGGAGGAGATCTTTACGGCCCCGCGTTACGATAAGACGGAGGGAGTTGTATTTTCCTCAAAACCCCTTATCTATAACAATAACTTGATCGATGGCATAAAATTGGAATTTAAAAAGGGGCGCGTCGTCAAGTATGATGCTAAGGTCGGGAAGAAGTATCTTGCCAATATCTTAAAGATCGATAAAAATAGTTCCTATTTAGGTGAATGTGCCCTCGTCGATCGGGATTCGGCAATTAGCAAAAAACGTCTTTTATTTGAAGAAACTCTATATGATGAAAATGCAGCCTGTCATTTAGCTTTGGGACGCGGTTTCAATGAATGCATTCGTCATCGTGGTACTTTAGATAGTAAAACTCTCTTAAAGCGCGGCATCAATTTTTCCCAATGTCATGTCGATTTTATGATTGGTACTGATGATTTAAGTATTACGGGTATAACGAAGAGTGAAGAAGAAGTTCCGATAATGAAAGATGGCCATTTTTGTGATCTTTAAATTCTAAGAGGAGATTATAAGATCTCTTTTTTTAATAATTTCTAAAGTTATAAATATAATTAAAGAGAAAAGTATCAATAAGTAGTATTTTACCCCTTAAAAACTCAAAAGAAGGCTTGAAATGTCGTTCAAGATTTGATATTATAATCTTGGCTTTTAGCCGAAATAAGCACAGATATTGATGGAGCTATCGCGTGGCCATTGGTTGGTAGTTCTTAAATATTTGGAAGTATAACAAAAGGAGAGTGAAAATTATATGGCTGTTGTTTCTATGAGTTATCTATTAGAAGCCGGTGTTCATTTTGGACATCAAACTAAGAGATGGAATCCTAAGATGAAGGAATACATCTTTACGGCAAGAGATGATATTTATATTATCAATCTTGAAAAGACGGTTGCTTGTATTGAAAAAGCTTACGAAGAGATTAAGAAGATTGCTGAAAATGGTGGATCATTCTTATTCGTCGGTACGAAAAAGCAAGCTGTTGAAGCTTCCATTGAAGAAGCTACGCGTAGTGAATCTTTCTATGTTACGGAGAGATGGTTAGGAGGTACACTTACTAACTTCCGGACGATTCGCAAGCGCATTAAGAGACTCGAAGAAATTGAAAATATGGAAAATACGGGAATGTTCGATGTCTTACCTAAAAAGGAAGTAATCGGATTAAAGAAGGAATACGAGAAGTTAAATCGCGTCTTATGTGGTATTCGAGCTATGGATAAATTGCCAAATGCTCTAATTATCGTCGATCCTAAAAAGGAAATCAATGCGATAAGAGAAGCCCGTAAATTAAATATTCCAGTATTTGGACTCGTCGATACCAATTGTGATCCCGACGATGTCGATTATGTCATTCCTGGTAATGACGATGCTGTTCGCAGTGTCAAGGTTGTCCTTGGCGTTTTGACGAATGCCATCTGTGAGGCGAAGGGCTTAGAAATCGTCGATTATGTTACCGAAGATGATAAGGCCAAAAAAGACGTCAAGGCCAAAGAGGAAGATAAGGAACTTCCTAAAGAGGTAGCTGAAAAGGCCGCACCTGCTGAGGCAGAGGAGAGCAAAGGCGAAGAAAAAGAAGAGGAAAATGACTTGACGGGTAAGACCGTTTCCGAACTTCGCAATATGGCTAAAGATGCGGGAATTAAGGGCTACTCAACCATGAAAAAAGATGAATTAATTTCATCATTAAGTTAGGAGCGTTAGAAATGATAAGTGCAAAAGATGTCAACGAATTGCGCAATTTAACCGGTGCGGGGATGATGGATTGCAAGAAGGCTTTGACGGAATGCCAAGGTAATATGGAAGAAGCTGCTAAATGGTTAAGAGAAAAGGGCATTTCCAAGGCCGAAAAGAAATCAAGTCGAATTGCGGCTGAGGGATTGGCGAATATCTTTGTCGATGGCAATAAAGCTGTCATCATGGAAGTCAATTGTGAGACGGATTTCGTTACGAAAAATCAAGAATTTGTCGATATGATCAATGCCATTGGCGAAGCCGTATTAAAAAGTGATGTTACTGAACTTGAAGATATTTTAAAGCTCGAACTCGATGGTCAAACGGTAAATGATCTAATCATTGCCAAGACGGCAAAAATTGGCGAGAAGCTATCGTTAAGAAGAGTTAAAGTCGTCACGAAGGCGGACAATGAGAATTTTGGCGAATACCTCCATATGGGTGGTAAGATTGCCGTCTTAACCGTTCTCGAAGGAGCTAATGCCGAAGTTGCTCGCGATGTGGCCATGCAAGCGGCAGCTATGAATCCACTTTATCTCAATAAGGATTCCGTTCCTAGCGATGTCATCGAAAAAGAAAAAGAGGTCTTAAAGGAACAAGCTATCAACGAAGGTAAGCCGGCTGATATCGCCGAAAAGATGGTTAATGGTCGCATTCAAAAATACTATAAAGAGAATTGCTTAATACATCAAGCTTTCGTCAAAAATGGCGATATCGATGTCGAAACATATGTTAAAAATAATGGTGGCGTCGTCAAATCCATGATTCGTTATGAAGTTGGCGAAGGTATGGAAAAACGGCAAGAAAACTTTGCTGAAGAAGTTGCCAAACAAATTAATGGCTAAGAGAATACATGTTATTCTCTTTTTTTTGCATATAAATTTTTGGCATATAAAAAGTACTTTCATCGGAAAGTACTAATTTATTCATCTAAGTCGATATCGGCAAATATGTTATCGAGTTCTTCCTCACTTAGCGTCGAAGCATCATAATCCATATTCTCATCGAGCATCGATAAGGTATTGTTCGTTATATAATCGCTTACTAAATCCAAAGTCTTAAGCATTTTTTCCTTTAATTCGCCATCTTCATTGATCCGATCGTCGAGGAAGAGCATATCCAAATGATGGGCAATATTGGTAACGGCATCGACGTTATCTTCGGAAGCAGCTAAGTTTGGCAAACATCCACTGATTTCATCGAGAAGGGAAGATATTTGCTCTTTATCGTAGTTTTCCTCATTATCCGTCAAATTGGCAACTCTTTCGGAAATATCGGCAAGATCGATCGTTGGTGTCTCCTCGTTTTCTTTATCTTCTTCGTCATATGTATCTTTTTCAGGCGTTGCTTGGGCTTTATGCTTTTTAGGAAGAGGAATTTCATCGTCATCATCATCGGCAAAGTCGTCGGGATCAAATTCGATGATCTTGCGTTTTTTATGTCTCTTTGGTCGAAGGATTATCTCCTCATCGTCTTCTTCGCCATCATCATGATAATGATGGTTCATGGCAGCCGCATTTATTTGATTTTCAAGACCTAGTTGGGTACCACTGCCTAGGTCATCTTCGAGATCGATTAATTTAAGAATTTCGGCAAATGACGTATCGCCAGCTAAAACTTTTTCCAAGCCATCTTGAAGCATCGTTTCCGTTCCACCATGGCCATATACTAATTCTCTTAAGACATCTTTGGCAACGCCCTTGGTAATGGCATCTTTAATTTGTTGATTTAAGAGCAATACTTCGTGAATGGCAATTCGGCCGCGATAGCCGCGCGAACATTCTGGACATCCAACTGGTTCATATATCTCGGCGATGTCTTTATTTAAAACTTTTTTAAAGATATCCTTTTCATAATCCGTCGTCGGTCTTTTTCTCTTACATTTGTTGCATAAGCGCCGTGCTAACTTTTGGGAGACAATGCCTTCCAAAGATGATCCGAGTAAATATCTTTCGACGGACATATCGGTTAACCGTTCGATCGTATTTAATGAGTTATTGGTATGTATCGTCGATAGAACTAAGTGACCAGTAATACTAGCTCGAACGGCGATGCGGGCTGTCTCATCATCACGAATTTCACCAATCATGATGACATCGGGGTCTTGCCGAAGAATGCTTCGCAAAACGGTGGCAAAGTCGAGGCCAATTTCACTGACCGCTTGAACTTGATTGACGCCGCCAATATTCATTTCGATTGGATCCTCAACGGTAATGAGGTTTGTCCCTTCGACATTTAGCCTTTGCAACATCGCATAGACTGTCGTCGATTTACCAGTACCAGTAGCACCAGTTACCAAGATAATGCCATTTGGCAAGGATAACATCTTTTTGACTTTTTCCAAATTTTGGGGATTAAAATCGAGGGCTTCAATACCAGCGGCACTCATCGAATAATCCATGATCCGAATGACGATTTTTTCGCCCAAATTAGTTGGCAAACACGAAACCCGAAGGTCGACTGTTCGATGACGAAGTTCTGTTCGTATTGCACCATCTTGGGGAATCCGACTTTCGGTAATATTCATTCCGGAAATAATCTTTATCCGCGTAATCATATTCTTTTTTACATATAGGGGAACGATAGAGTAATCATTTAATTGGCCATCGATCCGAATTCGAATCTTGATACCTTCTTCAAAGGGGTCAAAGTGAATATCTGATGCACCTTTATTAATCGCATCGAGAATTATTGAATTGACAATATCCGTTATTGGAACATTATTGTAATCAAAAGTTACCATCCCGGTAAGTATTTCTTTGCCTTCCATTTGCTTGATGGAAGCGGAAACGACGTTTTCATTATTATTTGTTCCATTGCCCATCGCTGTAGTTAGCGGTGAATTTTCGACTCCTAGATTATTACTTGCCGTACCTTCGGGAACTTGATTGATGGGATTTCCCGCTTCATCGACGTAGACTGGAGAGCCGATATAATTACCTGATGCATCAATAAGTGATGGATCGATGGGGTTACCAAATTCATCAACATATTGTGTTACAGTTTCATTTTCTACATTTGTCGTATCATTCATTATACTCAACCCTATCTATTTTATTCCATAATAATTATACAATAACTCAAAATATCCGTCAATAAAAACAAAGAAAAAAGAGCATTAAACTCTTTTAACAACTCGATTTTAACGTGACATTTAAATTTCGTTCGATGCCATTATACTTGACGGTAAAGCGTACGCGATATTCATGTCCTGAAATTAAATTATTGCAATTTATTTCGGCATCAGTTGCAACATCCGTACAAGTATAGCTAACACTGGCCTTATCGGTAACCGTTTCACCATTGGCTTTAACGCGAATCTTATCTTTAGCTGTATTGCCCAATTTTTTGAAGGTATCGACAGTCGAACAACTTGATCCGATATATTCAACACTCAAATTCGTCTTGGTCGTCGGTTCGGTTGTTTGAGTCGATGGAGTAATTGGGACGTTTGGCGAAGATGCCGAATTAGGACTTACGAGAATGGTCAATCCCGTCGATTGATTGCTCTTAAATTTTTGATATGACGATTTGACGATAAATTTCGTAGCACTAGTAAGGGCCATATTGGTCGTAAAGCTATTAGAAGTCGTAAATCCGAGGTCAACCGTATGACCATAGCTATTGATATAATATATTTGATAACCGAAGGATCCAATATTCTTCGAATTATAACTTAGACGTTCATTTAGATATTTTTCAGCCCAGAGATTATAAACCGTGGAATTATTAAAGTAATTAGTCAAGTATTCATTATTAATGGCATCGGGTAGTGGAGCGGCATCCCATGTCAATGTAACTTGTGTACCCGTTGCATGATATTGTAAATTACTTGGATTTTCCAATGTATCGAAGCGTTTGGATACCGTCGTCGGTTCGGTGCCCTTTTTAAAGTATTCAGTACTGCGTAGATCACTAGGTGTATAAGCACTGGCTAGTTCGACAGGATCCGTTTCGAGTTCGATTTCGACGGAAGTAACCGAATTAGGTTTTTCAAAGCGACTATTTTTTTTCATAATACCTTTGACCAACGTCTTAGTTATCGCCTTCCGCGCCTTGCTACCTTCCGAAGAAGTTAAGTAATAGTTTTTATCGATCGTTTCATAACCATACCAAGTAGCAATGGCATAATCAGGTGAATAAGCTACTTCCCAAGAATCGCGAATCGGATTATTTTTTAATCCCAAGTTCTTCTTGGTCGAAGATGGTAGGGTCGTCGTTCCGGTCTTACCAGCGATATCGGTTCCCGATACACTTCCCGTTCCAACACTGCCACTAGTTACGGCATATTTCAAGATGACGTTGATGAGGTAAGCCGTCGAATCGGACATGGCTTGAACCTTTTTTGGTACGACGTCGATGACTTCACCGGTATCGACGAATTCGATGCGCGAAACGGTGTAAGGTTCGATATAAGTTCCGCCGCGAGCAAATGTGGCATAAGCAGCTGCTTCTTCGACTGGTGTTACGCCATCAAAGCCGCCGATTGCAGCTGATTCGGATATTATGCCATTATTTTCTTCGGCTCCCAAATGCGTCCATCCCAAGTTATTGGCAAAAGTCATCTTCTGTTCATTGGTCGTTTGTTGGAAGGTAAATAGGGCGGGAATATTCCGCGATTGCGCCAAGGCTTTCTTGGCTGTCATGATATATTTAAAGATATTATCGAAGTTCTTAATACTTTGACCGCCCGTATAAGTCATCTTATCGTCGATGATCGTTTGACCCGTCGACCAATTTAAGTATTCGATAGCGGGACCATAGTCGAGTATAGGCTTGGCCGTCGAACCTGGTTGCCGACGTGCCGATGTGGCATTATTTCCGAGCATGGCTCCTTGCTTGCGATTCGTTCCGACGGCGACGATAGCGCCATTTTCGACGCTGACGACAGCAATACCAGCTGTTGCATGATCGTTGGCCCATTTATAGGATTTACCACTCATGACATCATTGACGACCTTTTGCCGTTCGGGGTCGAGATTAGTTTGAATATTCATGCCGACATTATAAGGATTGATGCCATCATTTTTGATATTAGGTGTCAAGGCATCCGTCCGAGCAATGACTTCTTCGACGACGGTATCGATATATTGCCGATATTCGTTTTCTTCCGAATCATCTTTCACTAAAAGGCTCGTTACTGGAATCGCTTTGGCGGCATCGCGTTCACTTTCCGTGATATAGCCATGGCGATACATGAGATTTAAGACGGTATTGCGTCGTTGTTCACAAGCATCGGGATGGAGATAAGGATTATAAGCCGATGGGGCTTGGAATAAGCCGGCAATCAAGGCCGCTTCTGTCAATGATACTTCCGAAATCGATTTGCCAAAATAGGTCTTGGCCGCTTGTTCGACACCATAGGAACCGGCTCCTAGGTTGGGAATATTGACATAAAATTCGATGATTTGCTCTTTCGTGTATTTGCGTTCGATGACGAAGACGGATAGATAGACATCGGTAAATTTCCGCACGATACCAGCTAAACCGCTGCGCACATTGGTCGTAAAGGCAATTTTGGAAATTTGCATCGTCAATGTCGAACCACCACCGGCATCACTGTGGCCGAGAAGTTGGCTGATAGCTGCCTTGCTAAACCGGGCAAGATCGACGCCATTATGTTGGAAAAAGCGCGAATCCTCTGTGGCAACGATCGCATCGATTAAAACTTCTGGCAAATCATCATAGGTAACCTTTTCCCGATTTTCGGCTCCGAGACGGGCATAGATGTTGCCATCTTTATCCAAAAGGGTACTCGAATTTTGTTGATATAACCGATTTTCCGTAATGTCAGGAGCACTCATGATGATGTATACGCCAAAGCCAACAACGGCCGAAAAACCGGCGATGAGACAGAGCATTAAGATAATCAAAACTTTATCCTTCATCGTTCCATATTTAAATTTCTTTCCAAATCTCTTCATATCGAATTTAATCACCTTTATTCTATTGATAAAGAAAACCGAAACTTTAGCAAATCCATGGTAGTCGCGATACTTAAGCAAGACTAATTCATCGTTTTCTTCTTCTTGCATTTTTTTCGAAGACGTCTTTCCACGTCTACTTTTATTATATTGTGATTTAACCCATTTTTTAATATTTTTTCCGAATATTAACACACCTTTACATATAGATAGGAGGATTATCGTTATTCTGTTAACAATTTTTTCTCCAATCGTGATATGATTATTTTTATGCAGATCGGCAACGGGTTGATTTTCCGTGATTTTAATCGCATGCGTACTTTCGAATTCCTTAAATTCTTGAGCCTTATTGATCGTGATGTTGATCTTATCATCTTCGAGGTTCGTTTCCTTTTTTGGCGCTTTGCCATTAGGTGCTATAACGACCTTTTCAGGTAGATTATTATCTTTCTTTTTCGCATTCGTATTCGCATTTGTATTTGTTTTGGTATTTTTTGTCGTCCGCGTATTGGTATTGATCTTTTTAGCTACGGACTTCTTCTTGGCATTCGTCTTTTTCTTATAATTTTTCTTCTTCGAACGAACTTTCGTCTTCTTCTTGGTCATCGGTCGTCCTCCTTAAAGTAAAGTTCATCTAAAATATTTAGATAATCCAATCGGGGCTTGATCTTTTTGGGAATAATTTTGCCCTTATCTTCGATATAGGTGAAGGGGATGCTCTTGCGCGTATAATTATCGATAAAAAAGATGATATCATTGGCATCGAGGTAGTAATATTCCTGATTCATATAGATGATCAAAAAGGATATTCCTCCATGTAAGACGATCTTTCGCATATGATCCAGTTGATGTTCATGAATATTGGCCAAGGGAAATGCCGAATGATTTAATGTCTCTTTGGCATCAAAATCGATATATTTTCCCTTATATATCCCATTATAATCGAGCGTCGAAGGCGTCCTAAAATACGCCTTGGTAATGATGCGTTCCTTATTGCCATATTTGACTTCACTTATCGTTATGGGGGTGGGTTTCTTATAGATAATCGCCCGATTGATCTCGCGATAATACTCATTGCTTTGATTGATAATATCTTCAAGATCCATACCCCGATTGGCATAGGAGATATTTTTCTTAGCATAATCTTTTTTGATGTTACTCGGATATTGCATGTCATCACCTTTCCTTAATTATATAATATATATAAGTATTTGGCTATAATTTTCCAATTTGCTTTAATTAAAAATATTTATTATAATACAATTAGAAACGGAGCTAGATTGATGAAAATAGAAAGTTCAAATCTCGAAACAGTAGCAGTACGAACTAGCCAATATCCAACTGATAACCGCTGCGAATTCCTATTATGTGGTCGAAGTAATGTTGGCAAGAGCAGTTTTATAAATACCCTTTTGGGGCGCAAGAACTATGCCCATACATCTGGTAAACCGGGGAAGACGCAGACTCTTAATTTTTATCTCGTCAATGATTCTTTTTACTTAGTCGATGTTCCCGGATATGGCTATGCCGATGTCTCAAAGGAAAAACAACGCAAATTTGGGCTTATGATCGAAGAATATATCAAGACGCGGACGAATTTAAAATGTGTCTTCTTACTCGTCGATTTTCGCCATAAACCGACCGAGAACGATGTCCTCATGTATAAATATTTAAAATATTATGAAATACCGACGGTCATAATTGCAACGAAATATGATAAAGTTAAAGCTTCATTAAAGGATAAAAATGAACATCTTTTAAAGGATACGCTTCATATCTTGCCCCAAGATGCCTTAGTATTATTCTCAAGTGTTACGAAGAAGGGGCGAGAAGAGGTCTATACAATATTGTCAAATTATTTGGAAGATAAAGATTAATTTTTATCTTTTTTTATGTTATGATATAATTATGATAGGTGAGAGTATGAAAAATAGAGGATTTACGTTAGTTGAATTATTATGTGTTATTATCTTAATTGCCCTTTTGATGACCATTGCCGTACCTAATGCCTTGCGTATGGCCAATCGGGTTCGGGAAAAGTCCTATGATACGAAGATCGATCTTATCGAAGATGCGGCCGTGAGTTATGGCCAATCTAATTTGACGCTCGTCCGCAAGGGAACGGATCCCGAAAATAATGCGAGTCATTCGACGTGTAAGTTTGTCTTTGATAAGAATAAGGAAGTATCAAAATTGACATATCGGCAAGTAGCTACGGGTTATAGTGAAAATGCTTCTCTTGAAGAAGATGAACATTGGTGTTTTAGGGTAACCCTCGATAAATTGGTAAATAGCAATGAACTCGATTGGGATAATAAAAATCAATGCAATGATAAATGTACGGAAGAGCAAAAGAAAAATTATGACAATACGATCATTAACCCCCGGACAAGAAATATTATCAATAAATGTTATGTCTATGTCTATTATCGGTTTAATCGCGTCTATGCCTATTTTGATAAGAGTACTTGTTCGGTGGCAACGAGTGATGTCTCCCTTGGACATGAGTATAAGCCACTAGCGTGATTTTAGGGCCTGAATCGTTTGCTATTTAGGCTTTTTTATGTTACGATAGTTGGCCAAAAGGAGGAAGAAATTATGCGTAAAACCGTATGTTTAATTGGTCGACCTAATACGGGTAAATCATCACTTTTTAATCGTTTGATAAATGAAAAAAAGGCCATAATTGCCGATATGCCGGGCGTAACGCGCGATCGCTTATATGGCATCGTCAATTTTGAAGATAAATCGTTTAGTTTAATCGATACGGGGGGAATTGATTTAGAGAATGCTACTTTAAATGAAAATATTCGCCTTCAAGCCGAATTGGCCATCGATGAAGCCGATGTCATCGTCTTTGTCGTCGATGGATTAGAGGATATTACGCCAAATGATATTAAGGTTCGCGATATGCTCTTGCGCAGTAAAAAGCGTGTCATCTTAGCCATTAATAAGATCGATGATATCCATCATGAAGATGCCATTTATAATTTTTATGAATTGGGTATTTCCGATATGATCATGGTCAGTGCCGAACATAATCGAAATATTACCGAACTTTTAAAGATGATCACTAGTGATTTTCCGGTCTATCAAAATATGCCGAAGGGCGAAGAAATTCGATTTTCCATTATCGGTCGTCCCAATGTCGGCAAATCAAGTTTAGTCAATGCCCTTTTGGGAGAAGAGCGCCAAATTGTCTCCGATATCGCCGGGACGACGCGCGATAGCAATGATTCCCGCTTTACGTACGATAAAAAAGAATATGTCGTCATCGATACGGCCGGCATGCGAAAACGGGGCAAAATATACGAACAAGTCGAAAAATATTCGGTCATTCGCAGTTTGAAAGCCATCGAAAATTCGGATGTCTGCGTCATCGTGATCGATGCCAGTACGGGTATCATCGAACATGATAAGCACATCGTCTCCTATGCCCTCGAAGCGGGGAAAGCCATGGTCTTATGCATCAATAAATGGGATTTGGTTCCCGATAAAGATCAAGCTTTAAAGAAGTGGAAGACGTTGATCGAACATGAATTTCAATTTATCCCATATGTTCCCGTCGTCTTTCTTTCAGCTACAACTAAGACGCGAATTCATACCCTCATGCCAGCTATCATCAAGTCCTTTGCATCATTTACTACGATGCTAAAGACCAGCAGTTTAAATGATGTCATCCGCGATGCTGTAGCCTTACATGAACCACCGAGTTATAAGGGCATGCGCCTAAAAATCTATTATGTTACCCAAGTGGAAACAATGCCTCCTAAATTTGTCTTTTTTGTCAATAATAAAACCCTCGTTCATTTTTCCTATGAACGGTATTTAGAGAATAAAATTCGCGAATCATTTGCATTGGATGGTTCACCCATTATCCTACAATTTAAAAATCGAGGCGAAGAGTAATGAAGGAAAAAGAGCAAAATAGTTATAAGAAGAAGATCATCATCTTGAGCATCGTCATCGTCATGACGATTGTACTCATCATCGGAGTAAGCATTCTTTTGATAAAAGATTTATCTTCCGATAGCAATACTACGGAAGCCAGTTATGGCCTTATCAAAGATGTAAAAGATGGCTATATCATTGTAAGCGATATCGATGATGATACGACGAAAAAGGTGGCGACCGATCGGGAATATCAAGTTGGCGATTTTGTCTCCGTTGCCGATAATCAAGTCGAAGTAATTGCCGAAAGAGATGAATTAGCTAAGATGACCGAAGAGGTCGAGTCGACAACGACGACGAGTACCACGAGTAAATCGACTAGTACTACTACAACTAAAAAGATCCAAAGTGATGAAGCGATAATTGAGTATATGCAAGACATCGATGATACGATTGAAAGCGAAGATAATCAAAATACGATTAAAGATATCTTTATTAAATGCGTCGACTTTATCTTCTATGATGAGCCGATCAATGGCGTTACCTGGGATGAGTTGAGCAATAAGGCCAAGAGCAAAGTCATCTATTATACCTTACTTATCGATAGCAAAATCGATGCTAAATACCCCGGTTATAAGGATAAAATTGGCAGTAAAGTTGCCGATATTAAGGCGCGTTTAGTTGCCAAATATATGGATCTTGCCGTTGGCATCTGCAAGACGACGGACGACGATTGCTTTCAAGTCAAAAGCGATTTTGCCCTCCTTAAACATAGTTTAAAGATAACTTGGGATATCATCAAATCGGCATTTACCTATGGCTATGAAAGGACGACGACATATCTTAAGAATTGGTATGAAGTTTTTAGTGGTAAATTATGATTATTGATGGTGTCGAATATCCTATTGTCGTCGAAAAGAAACGAATCAAAAATATCTATTTTCGTATCAATGAGGAAAAACAAATATATGTTACTTGTCCCAAATATGTAAGCAATAGTGAGATCAAAAAATTACTCGAAAAAAATCGTTCATCCTTGGAGCATATGGCCAAGAAGATGGAAAAAAAGGTAAATACCCAAGAGGAGATATGGTATTTAGGTCAAAAGTACAATTATGTTTATTATAAAAAAGTCATGTTTGAAGATAATTTTGCCTTTGGTCCCAGTATCGAAGCTATCAACGAGTACCTTTATAAGCATGCCTTAGAAGTATTTCAAAGACGCCTAGATATCTATACGCCGACATTTGCCAATTTGCCGCATTTTCGTTTGCGCGTTCGGAAGATGAAGACGCGATGGGGAGTATGCAATAAGGGAAGTATGACCGTTACCCTTAATACTTATCTAATTCATCGAAATTATAATGCCATTGATTATGTAATATGCCATGAATTGAGTCACTTTGCTCATATGGATCATTCAAAGGCTTTTTGGCAAGAAGTCGAACGCCATTATCCCAATTATAAGCAAGCACGAAAGGAATTAAAGTATTGATGATCGAATCCGTAAATAATGAAAAAATTAAACAATATGCCAAATTAAATAATAAAAAATATCGCGATGAGATGAATCTCTTTATCATCGAAGGGGAACATTTAGTTGAGGAAGCAAAGAAATTGGGACTTGTTGAACAAATTTATGCCCAATATCCTTATGAAGATGCCACGATTGTGAGCGAACAAGTTATGGCTAAACTTTCCAATTTGAGTACTCCACCTAAAGTTTTGGCAATATGCCATAAACGGGAAAGTAAACCAATTGAGGGCAATATTATTGTCTTAGATGGCATTCAAGATCCCGGTAATTTGGGAACGATTATTCGTTCATGTGTAGCTTTTGGCTATAGTATGATTGTCGTAAGTCCCGATACCGTTGATGAATATAATATCAAGGTCTTAAGAGCGACAGAGGGCATGTTTTTTAAAATCAACTTTATACGTACGGATTTAGAAAAATTTATAAATGATCTTCATGGTTATACGATATATACAACTGATGTAAAAAACGGAATAAATATCCGCGATATTTCTATCGATAAACCATATGTATTAATAATGGGCAATGAGGGCAAAGGTGTACGACCAAATATTTCAAATCTTGCTACTAAAAAGATCAATATTCCCATCAATTCCAATTGTGAAAGTTTAAACGTTGCTATTGCAACAACTATTATAATGTACGAATTTACTAAATAATAATATGCGGGCTTAGAAAGCCCTTTTTAAGTGTCAATAATAGAAATAAATATTCTAAGTTATTATTTACTAAGCAAGAAAATAGCTATATAATTAGAATGTAATATTCTAAAAGATATAATTCAAGCATAATTGGTTAGAATAAATAATAAAGGAGACTTCTTTCTATGAATAAAAAAGGAATAATAGTAGCATTAATATTAATGAGTATAGGCTTTGCATCAATAGCAACAGTCTTAACTATAAATGGAACAATAAAATATGGATATGATACCAAAGATTTTAATGTCATATTTAGTGAAGCAATACTTGATGGTGATGTAAAAAGTGAAGAACTAATTGAGCAAACAAATAAGAAAAGCATAACATTTACCACCAAAGAATTAAGTAAAAAGGGTGATCGAAGTATCTTAGAATATCAAGTAATGAATAATAGCAAACAATATGATGCAGAAGTAGCAATTGAATGTGAAAGACTTACATCTGATGGAAGTGAAAGTGAAGAAGAAATAACTAGTGAATATACAACTATTACACCAAATCCAAAGGAATTGACAGTAAAAGCTCAAGAGAGTCGAAAAGGGACAATAACCGTAGAACTAAAGAAAGTAAGTACAGAAATACTTGAAGAAAAGTTTAAATGTAGTCTAACCGTAAATCCAAGTGAACGAGAAGAAGAACCTGAAGAGTATATTGCTGACACTTCATGTGAAAGTGTAGCGGCACCAAATTTAGGAACAGATAATAAATTAATACCAGTAACGATTAATAATAGTGGAGAAATAACAAAAGTAAACGCAACTGGTGAAAATTGGTATGACTATTGTAATAAACAATGGGCCAACGCAGTAATCTTAAAAGATGGCGAGACAGCACCAGAAGAAAATCAAAAAATTGAAATGGACAAAATTGAATCGATGTTTGTGTGGATACCGAAATATAAATATCGGTTATGGAATGTTGATGTTGAAAATCCATTATATAATGCTCATTCCATAGAAATAATTTTTGATAAAACTAACACTACTAATATAGATGGTGTTTCTTGTGAAACTCCAGGAGTAAGTGGAGATACAGGTGAATGTAATAATGGAGAATATATGACACATCCAGCATTCACTTCATTTGGCGTAGATGGTTTTTGGGTTGGCAAATTTGAAACGGGTTATAAAGGTGCTAGTAATGCTGATGCTGCCAAACATGATACTGGCGAATCAACTGATATAGTTGTTAAACCAGATGAGTATTCATGGCGAAATATAAATGTTAAAAATATATATGAAGTATCTAAAAATTATAAAAGTGCATTAAATTCGCACATGATGAAAAACACTGAATGGGGAGCAGTAGCTTATTTATCACATTCAATATTTGGAATAAATAAAGAAGTAGCTATTAATAACAATAGTGCATATAAAACTGGTTATGCCGCATTACTAACAACTGATCAAAGTAAAATGCCTGGTGAAAGTGGAGACGGATCAGAATACAATACTTTGTGGAATACGGAAAATGGAGTTAATGCCAGTACGACGGGAAATATTACCGGTGTTTATGATATGTCTGGAGGAGCATGGGAATACATGGCAGCTTATATTGAAAACAACCTAGGTAGTAGTGGGTTTACTTCTGAATCAAATGAAATAGATACTTTACAAAAATATTTTGATGTATATAAGAGTGGTAGTAATGATAATACTTCTTATACTAATATGATATTAGGAGATGCAACAGGTGAGATGGGACCTTTCGATAATTATAAAGATGGGGACAACAATATGAGATATCACAATCGTTGGTACGCCGACAATTCCATTTTCGCTGCCACGTCGGATCCTTGGTTCGCTCGAGGCGGCCATTTCGATCGCGGAATTCTAGCCGGACAGTTCTACTTCAATAGACGCACTGGTGTAGCCGGTGGAGGCGATGGCTTCCGCCTCGTCTTAGCACCAGCAAAATAAAAAACAAACAAAATAAAAAACTTGCTAAGCAAGAGTAAATTTAATATAATGAATGTAGGAGGACTTAAGTCAGTTAAGTCACCTATTTGAGATAGGCTACCTTAAAAGGTAGCTTTTTCCTATATTAGGCCTACAACGTAGAGCACTAAAATAAAAATAATGATCAATAAGAAAGAAATAATAAAATCCTTCATTACTATCACCTCCACTACTTTCTATAGATTAAACTGGTCAACCAGCAACCCCCTGAAAATAATGGCAACTACAAACTCAGTGGTCCTCCTGAGGGTAATATTATAGAGGGTAAAAAATAAAAGGAAATAGACCTGACAAAAAAAGACAAAAGATATCAAAAAACTTCATTTTGCGCTGAGATCTCGGCGCTTTTTTGCTGCAACTGGGGGGGGTGCAATACAATAGAGAAAATGGAAAATAGGAGCAAAGATCGACATGAAAAAAGGAATAATTATTGCATTAATATTAATGAGTATAGGATTTGCAGCGGTAACAACATCACTAGTAATAAATGGAACAATTAATTATGGATATGATAGTGATGAATTTGATGTATACTTTAGTGAAGCAATATTAGATGGTGAAGTAAGAAGTGAAGAACTAATTGATACAAATAAAAAGAGCATAACATTTACCACCAAAGAATTAAGTAAACAAGGAGATCGAAGTATCTTAGAGTATCAAGTAATGAATAATAGCAAACAATATGATGCAGAAGTAGCAATTGAATGTGAAAGATTAACTGCTGATGGGCAAGAAAGTGAACAAGAAATAACAAGTGAATATACGGAAATAACACCAAGCCCAAAAAGTTTAACAGTAAAAGCGCAAGAGAGCAGAAAAGGAACAATAACCGTAGAACTAAAGAAAGTTAGTACAGAAGAATTTGAAGAAAAATTTAAATGTAGTCTAACCGTAAATCCAACAGAAAGAGAAGAGGAAGCAAAAGAATATATTGTAGATAATTCATGTGAAAATGTAGCCGAACCAAATTTAGGAGCTGATAGTAAATTAATACCAGTAACTATTGATGATGATGAAAATGTTACAAAAGTAAATAAAGATGATGAAAGTTGGTATAACTATTGTGATAAAAAATGGGCAAATGCAGTTATCTTAAAAGATGGTAAAGTAGCACCAGAAAATGATCCAATAGATATGGATGATATTGAAGCAATGTTTGTGTGGATACCAAAATATAAATATCGTTTATGGAATGTAAATGTAACAAATCCATTATATAATGCCCATTCCATAGAAATAATATTTGATAAAACAGATACTGAGGATGTTGAAGGAGTATCATGTAAAACTCCAATGAATGATAATAATACACAAGGGTTATCTGGAGATATTCAAGCGTGTTCTAATGGCGAATATATGACTCATCCAGCATTTATCTCACTTGGGGTCGATGGTTTTTGGGTCGGCAAATTTGAAACTGGTTATAAAGACGCTCAAAATACTAGTGAAGCAGAAAAAGATGATAACAATTCTGATAATATTATCATTAAACCAAATGTTTATTCATGGCGTAATGTAACAGTAAAAAATATGTTTGAAGCAGCAAAAGAATATAAAAGCGATTTAAATTCGCATATGTTAAAGAATACGGAGTGGGGAGCCGTAGCATATCTAAGTCATTCAATATTTGGAATAAATAAGGAAATAACAATTAATAACAATAATCAAAATAAAACAGGTTATGCAGCATCCCCAAATTCTGATCAAAGTAAACATCCTGGTGACAATGGCAATGGTGAAAAATATAATACAGCATGGAATACCGAAAATGGAGTTACAGCCAGTACGACGGGAAATATCACCGGTGTCTATGATATGTCTGGTGGAGCATGGGAGTATGTAGCAGCTTATGTAGCTGAATTTTCAAATAATGATAGTGGTTTTACCACTGAATATTTACAAAAAATTGAAGCAAAATATTTTGATGTATATGATAAAGATAGCATCATAAATGGATATACTAAAATGATACTTGGCGATGCTACCGGTGAAATGGGTCCATTTGATGAATATGGAGATGGGGA
Source organism: uncultured Bacilli bacterium (assembly GCA_947598395.1). GTDB lineage: Bacteria > Bacillota_I > Bacilli_A > RF39 > UBA660 > CAG-582. The sequence goes on along the minus strand of CANQFG010000004.1, from coordinate 252 downwards.
CAACAAGATGAGATGGCACAATCGTTGGTACGCCGATATTTCCGATTTCGTTAGCGCGTCATCCCTTTGGCTCTTTCGAGGCGGCCATTTTACCGATGGAGTTATAGCTGGACAGTTCTACTTCAATAGTATCACTAGTGCAGCCAATAAAGTCGGTGGCTTCCGCATTGCCTTAGCTCCATCTAATTAGATAGTTTAACTATCTTTTTTTATTTATTCTATTTTAAATCTTTGCTATAATTATAAAAGGTG
>CANQFG010000003.1 GCA_947598395.1 uncultured Bacilli bacterium | reverse complement strand
AATAAATACGACTATGTCTATATATATGATTGTTAAAGCTAATAAGAAGTTAAAAAATAATGATTTAAACATTAAAGTTTAATTATCCTAAGTTTTAGGTTAGTATTATTCTTATATTTTATGATAGTGGAAATAGAAAATACTATAATGATAGCTATATAATTATATAAATTGAAAAATAGATGAATAAAAAAATATTGCTAAACAAAAATATTGGTATTAAAATGAAATTAGTTAGAAACGAGGATGTAAAATTATGAAAAAAATTAGCATGGTCTTTTTAAGCTTATTAATAAGTATTTTAGTAACGGGATGTGGAAAAGCCGAAGAACAAGAGGCCAAGGAACAAACATTGGTATGTACGAGTACTGAAAACGATGAGGACATGGAAGTCGAACAAGTAATCTCCATGACTTATAAAGGCGATAAATTAAAGCATATGACGATGGAAGTTAATACCAAAATTACCGATTCTACGGTAACAGAAAATTGGGAAACATACAAAGAATTTATGAGTGAAGATAATAAGGAATTTGATAAAGATGGCGTTAGCTTAAAAGTTGTCATCGATGATGAAAATTATGAATACGATACTATCTTAGACATCGATGTCGAAAATGCGACGGAAGAAGCCCTAAAGGAACAAGGATTTGAAGGGCTAAAGGATGACACAAGTACTTTACAAGATAGTAAAGAAGATGCCGAAAAAGATGGCGCTACTTGTATTATAAAATAGACAATATTTGGGAGTTAAAGCTCTCATTTTCTTTTTATATAAAGTAATATTCGTATATTTATGAGCATTGAAAAAATTCCCAATTCATATATTCCCCTTTTATCCCGTTTTAATGAAATTATTTTTTATAATAATTGCTATTTTAAAGTAATTATTATAAAATCTCAACTTAAACACTTTTTTATTAAAAAGCTAGATTTTATAAGTGATTATGCATGATTAAAAATGCATACGTTGAAATAAAGTATACAATTATTTAATGAAAGTCCTGCATTTATAAGGATTATATACACTATATTAATAGTTTATCATAAGTTTAATGGTAAATATAGACGTATTTGAACGTACGCAAAATTAAAAATTAAAATTTGACAAACAAACGCCTATTTTATAAGGCATTAATCGATTTTAGCTTTTGAAAAGTGTTTAAGTTCCGAAATTATTTTTTATAATAATTGCTATTTTAAAGTAATTATTATAAAATTTATTTAGGGAAGTGTTACTATGCGCAGTAATTTTATTAAAGTATTAATATGTGCCATTGTCATACTATTAATTGGCGCTTTAGTTGTCATTCGGCAAAATAAAGTTAACGTTGAAACCATAAAAATTGCCGATATTGAGGCAACAGTTAAAAAAAATGATTATTCCGTCGTCTTCTTTGGCGATATCATCGATGAAAATCTTTCTCGTTTAAAATGGATGCATAAAAATTATAATGTTCAAGTTTATATCGTGGAAGCGACGATTGATGAATTTAAAAATTACTATGAAAACCAAGCTCAATACGTCGTCGATGATTCCAAAACGGCTCAAAAGGAACACGAAGAATATCTCGATTCTCTATATCTTCCCAAGTTCGTCTTCTATACGGAAGATACCTTAGTCGATATTTGGAATACGGGTGAAGATGATTCCTATTATAGAGATCTTTTAGAAAAATATATCGAAGGTAAAATACCTGCCAGTGAGATCGCCTATAAGACACCGGCTAAGGCAGATGATTTTATTAAATTAGTCAATAGCAAAAAGTATACGGTGGCCGTCTTTGGCTACGAAGGATGCAGCTTTTGCAATTTATATGTGCCGATATTTAATGAGGTTGCCAAGGACTATGGCATTGACATCTATTATTTTGATCGCGATAACTATGATAATAAACAATTTACGAAAATTATGGATTTAAATTTGGATATTCCTGCTGAATGTACTCTCGATGGCCTTGCAACATCGACGGCAAAAGGATTCCCTAAGCCGATGACTTTAATTACCAAATCCGGTAAGACAGTAGATTGCCTTCGCGGATATGTTTCGGAAGCGACACTCGTTGCCAAGTTACAAGAATATGCTATTATAAAAGATCAAAAATAAGTTTTGAATAAAGGAGGAGATGAATATGCAAAGCGAAACGTATCGCCAATTAAAATTATTTAAAGAAAAATTTCCGGGATCGGTCACGTGGTTTCGTTTGAAAAAACATTGCCAAGTCGTCGATCGGCATTTAAATCCCAACGAAAAAGTCGAATTTATTATTGCTGGTCAATTGGATAACAATGCCTTAAGTCTATTTAATACGGGTGTCGTGGCGATAACCAATGAAAGATTAATAGTAGCCCAAAATCGACTAATTGTCGGCTATCGTTTTTCTTCGATTACGCCCGATTTATATAATGATTTAAAAGTTGATGCCGGGTTAATTTGGGGAACGATCGAAATCGATACGGTTCGGGAACAAATATATGTCTCCAATTTGGCCAAAGCGGCACTACCAGAAATTGAAACGGCGATTACGACATTTATGCATGATGCTAGAGTCCGCGATAATGATGAGAATCAAAAGTGATTCTTTTTTTAAAAGGAGGTTACTGTGAAAAGATATATAATTTTTATCATAATTATTGTTGGCATTATCCTAACCTATACATTTATCGCTAATCAACCAAAAAATTATGATATTCAATATCAAGTTGCCGATTTTAATGTTAAAGAGACATATGATAAGGGCGGTAAGTTATATAATTTTACGATTCAAAAAGACGATTCTATCTTTTATTATGTATCGAATCGAAAATATAGTCGTGCCCGTAAGATTGTTGAAAACATCGAAGTTGTCAACAATGAAAATACCCTTTGTATTACGCCCAAAATTAAAAATGATATGATGATTACCGAATGTCTTAAAGATGGCGAATATATTGCTCCCCATATCAGTGGCATAAGTGAATTTATGAGTGATGCATCTTCAAAACAAGATAGCTATGCCAATGTCGATATTTATGATAAGAGCTATGATTATGTTATGTGGGATGGCTATGGCTTAAAGATTATAAATTCCCAAGAGGAAAGACATTTCCTAACCAATGAATCCTATGTCAATCCGTTAGCTTATCAGATGGATAACTATATTATCTTTGCCAATTACGACGAGTCTCGTACCTTTAATACCTTTTACATATATAATAATGAAGATAAAACGATGACGACTTGGGATATCGAATATGATATCGATTACGATTCCTATTATATGGGCGATGTCGATGGATTAGTCTATCTTTTAGATCAAAAGAATAAAGTTCAATATCAATTAAATATAAAAAAGCAAAAAATTAAAATTGTCAGCGATGAAGATGGCTTGCGCTTTTATGATCAAAAATGGCTCGATGAACCTCTTGATAAATATCTATATGCCCAAATTCCCTTTAACTATAATTCCCTAACAAACTTTACCTTAAAAGATCATAAATTATATTTTAGTTATGTCGATAGTCCAATCGAAATGCGAATAACGGATCGCGAAGTAACGGCCATCGTCAGCCAAAGTGAAAATACGGTCTTCTATTTGAGTGGCGATTGTCTATATGCCTATAATATCTATGATGGCGAACGCCTCTTATTATCATATTTTGACTGGAACTTCGTCTATGAGAATCGCATCTATATCTTTTAGATAATAATTGTTAACCAAAAAAGCCTATGATACATATTTTATACTAGGAGTGATATTTATGTATTTTAGGGAAGTAAATAATGATACATATTTTGATTATTATACGATTGAAAAAGGCGATAATTTATATAAAATATCGAAAGAATATAATATTAATCCCAATTTATTAGCTAGTTTAAATGGTTTAAATATGAATGACTATATTTATCCGGGACAAGTACTATTAGTTCCCAATCAAAATTATAGCTATTATATAACGAAGAATGGCGATACTATTGAAAGTGTAGCTAAGACCTTTGAAGTCGATCGTCAAAAACTTTTATCGGATAATAAAACGATATATTTATTAGAAGGACAAATGCTCGTTAAGAGAAAAAATTAATAACATATATTTTTTCTCTTTTTTATGCTATAATTTCTATGATGGGAGGCTAGTAAAAGTGATATTAAGAAAACCATATGCCTTTATCATTCGGCACTTTCGCTTAATTCATCTTATAATTGCCGGCTGTATATTATTTTTAATAACGACGACCAATGATATCAATGATCTTTTTTCGAGCCTTCAAAAATCTAATACGATGATTTATACGGGCGGTGTCAATTATATCAATAATATCGTCTATTATGTTATTCTCGTCGTCATGGCTCTATCGGGTATCGTCTATTGGCTCTTACGCGAAAAGAAGAAACCGACAATTTTATATTTAGCTACGTTGATATATTTTACAATATTGCTCTTTGTCTATGCCTATATATTTAATTTATTGCAAGTTTTATCCAATGAAATGGTCGAAATGGATAGAATATTAACGGCTAGAGATATTTCCCTATTAATTTCTTTACCCCAATATGTCTTATTTGTCTTTTGTTTTATTCGAGGAATTGGCTTTAATATTAAGCAATTTAATTTTAGTAAAGATATTGCTGAATTACAAATTGCTTCGCAAGATTCGGCGGAGTTTGAACTTCTTATTGGTCAAAATAATTACCGTTATATGCGTACTATTAGGCGAGCTATTCGGGAGACTAAGTATTATATTTTAGAAAATAAACTAGCTATCAGTGCCATATCAATTATTATTTTATTAATATCTGGTGGTATAGGAATATATTATTATAATCAATACTTAAAGAGTTTTAAGGAATCGGAATTAATTTCGGTCAATTCGATAAGTTATGTCGTCAATAAATCGTATTTAACGGCTTATGATTATAATGGTAATTTGATTAGAGATGGCTATAAATATGTCGTCGTCGATATGACTTTCTATAATTCATCTTTGGAGGATAAATATTTAAATTTGGATCTCATTACCTTAAAGGATGGCGATTTAATTTATTATCCAACGTTGACAAAGAATTCGAAATTTTATGATTTAGGAGTTCCCTATGGTGAAAAAGAGATTATCGAATCGCAAGAGTATCTATCCCGTACTTTGACCTTTGAAATTCCTAGCAGTGTTAAAACTAAAAATTATATATTGCGCGTCCAATATGATATAAGTTCGACTAATTCGGGCAATGTCGTTGCTCAATACCGCAATTTTGATGTTAAAGCGACGCCAATTGATACCGAAAATCAAATTCGCGATTATCAAGTTCAAGAATTAATCAACAGTGATATCGTTGGCAAAAATCGCTTCTCTTTGACGATAAGTGGCTATGAAATAATGGATTCCTATGATAATAAATTTATTAGGTGTACGAGTGTTAGTTCATGTAAGCCTATCTCATCGATTATTTCCGCAACGGCGCATAGTTCAGAAAAGACGATGTTAGTTATCGATTTTAAAGGTATGATGTACGATGAAGCTAATTTTACGAAGACCTTTAATACTTATAATAAAATATTTAAAAATTATGCGGCTATTAAATATACTTATTATGATCGCGATTATACGGAGTTCGTCGATTTGGCGAGTAACGATTTAGTCGATGGCAAAATATTTGCCTTAATCGACCGCAAGATCACCAATGCTTCAGCCATTACTTTGGAATTATATTTTCGCAATGAAACATATCGCATTCCCTTAAAGACTTCTGAACCATTGTCGGCATAAATATAAAAAAATAATCGTTTAAAATACTTGACGATTATTTTTATTTGCTATCATATGTCCGTCATATGCGCGGGCGAAAATTCATAAATTTGGAGGACCTAGTCGGATTTGAACCAACGATCAGGGAGTTGCAGTCCCACGCCTTACCTCTTGGCTATAGGTCCAAGTTAATATATTATATGCAAAAGTGGTTCTTTCTTTCACATTTAATATTATAACTATTTTGGAAAATGAAGTCAATTAAAATTACCATACTTGCAATAATATGCCTATTGTTTATTTTCTAAAATCTTTTTTAGAGCATATTCCTCTTCATAATATTCGATTGTCTTGCGTTTCGTATTGATGGTCTCGATCGCCTCATCGATGAGGGCGATAACGCGTTTCATATCTTCTTTAGTATAATCGGATAATAAGAAGGTATCGATACATAAGTTGCTGATATTATCGGCTGCTCTCCTTAGGGGACTAGTGACATGCGCATAATATTCTAGTCCTAAGCCAAAATGTCCCTTATTTTCGCGCGTATAATAGGCGCGGGGATATTGATTTTTAAGTAAGTTTAATAAATTGATAAAGCGCGAGGTATTTTTTTGCTTTTTTAAGCGATTTTGGAGATCATTGAGCTCTTGAATTTGGCAATCATCGACCGTGTGTGAGCGATAGATGAATGGTAGTTCGCGCTCGGAAAAGAGCTTGGCGACATTGAGATTCGTATAGATCATGGCACTTTCGACGACGGAACCACCCTGAGTTTGGGGTGTATCATCGGCATTAACTTTGGCATATATGGCATTTAAAGAATAGGCCTGTTTTAAGATCTCAGCCACCTTATTTAAAAGGATGACGGTATTTTCTAAAATTGGGTCGTTACATCCGCGCTTTAGAATGCGATCGAAATCCTTATTCTCTAAATTGTCATAGATCGTAACTATTTCGCGCTTTATTTCAAAATGACACAATTCATGGGTAGTCGCATCGATATCAAAGTAATAACTATGGACATAACGGTTGGCATTTTTATTGAGGCTCATGACGTTTTCGGAAAGTATTGGGGGAAACATGGGAATGCATTGATCGAGATAAATACTCGTCGTGCGCCTTAAAGCTTCATCCATCAAAATCGAATTGAAGTCGATATAGGCGCTGGGGTTGGCAATATGCACGCCGAGATGATAGATGCCATCACTTAAACTTATGGAAAGGCAGTCATCGATCTCTTTGGCATTTTCGCAATCAAAACTAATTATATGGCGCATCGAAGATGCGGGTCCGATATTTTTATTCGTCATATATATTCGATTAGCTTCGAGCATATGGGCCTCTTTAAACTTGGTATGTATTTCACATTTATAACTCAAGTAATCGATGGTTTGTTCTTGATATGTTTCCATAATCGTATTGATGATGTTATTGGCAAAAAACGATAATTTTTCCTTATGGCGCGGTGATAAGATATTTTGCCTTAAGACGAAATCTTTAATTTTGGTAAGCAACCGCTCGCGACTATAACTATCGATTTTTATCTTGCCGGCAAAGATAACTTTCATCACTTCATCATAATATAATAAGTCATCTAAAGGACCTAAATTAACTTTGGAAAGGTAATTATTGAGTGCCATCAAATAGGCATCTAATACTCTTTCTACTAAGGGAATACCCAATTCATCAAAGGAATTGATGATATACGGATATTTTGAACAAGCGACCTTTAAGCACGTAAGGGATTTGGCGGTAAAGACGATATGTTCGATAAATTCTTCCTTATCGGGATTATAATCCGCTGGACTATCATAATAAATCCGCAAGAGACAGTTTTCCATCTTCTCGATTAATTGCTTGAGGAGATTATAATTATCTTCATCGGGTAAATTGCTCGGTTTGGAATGAATTAGATTCCGGAGCATATTGTGCATATACGTCAATTTATCGTTGAGTTCTAGTTGTAAGGTAATATTGCCTTTCATTAAATCTGGTAATTGGTTAAATATATCAAATAAATATTGCCAATTTAATTTTTTAGTATAGTCAAATTCAATAATTTCTTTTTCGATTGCTTCAACTAAAGTAACGGCTAATTTGGATTTTTTGTATCCCTTTAATAATGCCGGATCATTCTTAAATAAATTAATTACGCGTTCTTGATATTCCATAAACTTTACTCCCCTTAGTATAATTATAAAATATTTAAGGGCGCATTAATAGTAAAAATTGACAAAAAAAATACTTGGCCTTATAATTCAAAATGAAATGAGGGATTTTATTTGAAAACTTGTGCTGTTATCTATAATCCTAATAGTGGTAAACCACTAAAAAAGCGGACTATCCACCAATATAAAAAGATCTTTGAAGAGTACGATTATAATCCGACATTCATTGCTACTGAATATCATGGTCATGCCAAGGAAATCGTGAGTCATATCGGTTATGTCGACTTGGTCGTCTCGATGGGTGGCGATGGAACTTTTAATGAGATCGTCTTTGGCAACTTACAACGCAAAAAGCGGCTCGTCTTAGCTCATATTCCCGTTGGTACGACGAACGATATCGGTGTCATGTTTGGCTATGGAAAGGACTTGGAAAAGAATTTGCGCATGTGTCTATCGGGAACGGTCAAGGGCATCGATGTGGCCTTAATCAATAATCGGCCTTTCGTCTACGTGGCTGGTTTTGGCAAATTCATGACGATTCCCTATGATACGCCGCGAACTTTAAAGAAAAAGTATGGTCATCTTGCCTATTTATTTAGTGGCCTTCGCGATTTATTCAGTGGAACGAATATCTATGATATTACTTATGAAGTCAATGGCGAAGAAAAACATGGCCTATATTCCTTCATGTTGATAAGCTCGGCTAATCGCATTGCCGGTTTTAACAATTTTTATAAGGATATTAAGTTGGACGATGATCAATTTGAAGTATTGCTCTGTACGTATACGCGCCGTTTGGATATCATCCGGACCATCGGCATGTTAGTTGCCACGGATGCCTCGCATATTGCCGGCTTTGAATTTTTCCGGACGAATAAACTAAAAGTTAGCTTTGCCAAACATCCAAAAAATGCCTGGTGTGTCGATGGCGAAAAATTGGAAATACGCAGTAAGAATTATGAAATTCATAATGAACATGATGTCCAAATATTGCTGCCAAATAAAAATATAAGTAAACTATTCTTAAAGAATTGATAAAAAAACTGATAAAGAAATTACAATTACTTCTTGCTATCAGTTTTTATTTTGGCGATAAAGACCCTTTATTAAGTTATTTTCTATCGCGCCAATCTGCGCTTGCTCATCTTCCTTTTAAGAAAATCTAACCCTTTCTTTTCATACTTGGCCCAGGTCTCGGGATAGAGATATGTAAGGAAGAAGGGGATACCCGTAAGGGAAGTAATGATCGTTCCTGTCAACATCAATGGTGCATGATAGATGAGAAATATTTCGTGAGTTCCCTTTGGACATTCGAAGACCAAAAGGGCATCGGCTAAAGATTCTGTCTCGACTCGCTTGCCATCGATATATACTTGCCACCCCTCATCATAGGGAATGGATGTATATATTAACATATCATCATCTAGGGAAATATTGCCCTTCATCTTATTTTCGCTGAAGGAAGTCATATGCACTTTATTATTATCCAAACGCGTATAAGCTTCGACAAAGCGATCATGATCGATGGTATAAAGATCAAAGGCCCCGGAATAATAGACATTATAGGCAACATATAAAGTAATATTTTCCTCACTCGATAGAATATTGATGATCTTTTCCTCGTCATAATCTTCGATATAGGTGTAATTTAATTCGTCACTATAGGACGTCAATGTTTGATAGTTATCATTATTATAATAAAGGGTATCGCCGACGATCATGAAATCGATGGCAAAGTCATCGGAATAATAATAGAAATTATCAAAAGTATTCTCGTATTCATATTTTAATATCGTCACGGTATCATCTTGGTATAATTCTTCGGTATTAATGAGGGTTGCGGGTGTTAAAATTTCATCGACACCAGAGGAGAGGCGCATGAATTGATTTTGATTGGCAAAGGGATTATCACTTTGTCCCGTCCACTCGAGTAGGTCTTTATTCGTTCCAAACATCAAGCCAACATTATATTCAAATTCATTGGCGGTTTCCATATTTGTAACGATTTCTTTATAACGATTATAATCGTTGCGCATGCCGATAAAGTATTTTATATCGAACATTAAGTCATATATCGGCGTCGATTGAACGTAATAATAACTATTGATGACATTGCCGGGAATTCCCAAATTATGTTGGAGAATGGCCATATTTTCATAGGCCATCGAAGAGAAGGTCGTTTGGCCATAATAATCGTACCACGAGCCATCATTTAAGGTCATCATATTCGTGTTTTCGATGCGATAAAATAATTCATCATCATAGGCTTTGACATCCGCAAGAAGTTCTTTGGTCTCATCATAATCTTCATAAAAGACACTTAATACTTGGGTAATATTCCAATTGTAATTAATGGATACACCGACGTCGATACAGGCGACAACGGTTAGGGCGATATAAAAAAGTGTCTGTAAGCGGCCCGTAAAATAAAGTCCGGCATAAAATATAAAGTATAGAGTCAAGAGGATCATATTGATATAGGCCATATTTTGAGTAATACCTGCCCATTCCTCCATCGAGACGATGATGAGCAATGCCATGATCAATAGATATCCTATGACGATGAGGGGAAATTTAATTTTTTTGATATTCATTAGGGCATAGGCGCCAATGAGAACGAGGACGAAACTGTAGAGGAAGGAATAGCGGTAAGGTAGATCATTGGGAACGTGGAAGGCATGAAAAATATAGTCGAGAACGGGATTAAAGAAGGCGAAGATAAAGAAGCCGAGGAGGAGAAGATAGCATATCTTATTTTTGAAGGGAATATCGATATTTATGAGATAGGCAAGGAGCAATGCGACCGATAAAATCCCACAAGAGATATTGGGTTTGGTAATGGCATCACTGGCAAATACGGTCGTTGATACCCCTGTCAAATGGGCCTTTATATAATCGATAGGTAAGAAATCGTAGTATTGACTCGTCGGAATTTCCCCACCCGTAGCACTTATCGAAGCAAGGGCTTTAAACATTGGCAATAACAAGAAGGCCGTAAGGCAGCCCGCCATCAATGAGGCAAACCCAAACATCAAGCCTTTTTTTATAAATATTGTTAGATCTTTTTTCCATGTTTTAAGATGAAATTTCGTCTTATAGACGAGATAAAGTAAGAAATAGACGACGGCATATAGGCAGATCATGTAACCAATAAAGTAATTAGCAATCAACATAATGGCGAGATAAAAAGTATAAAACCGCCACTTATGTTCGTTGACAATATATTCAATTCCCAAGGTTATTAAAGGGACAAAGACCATGCCATCGAGCCACATAATATTCCAATAATAAGCTTGAAAATAGGCACTAAAGGCATAGATGATACCTAAAGGCAAAAGATATAGTTTTTTGGTCTTAAACTTTTTGCTCAAGTAATAGACCATCGTCGTATCGGCCATTACGGCTTTCAAACCAATGATAACGGAGTATGACATGATCAAATTTTTATGATTAAATAAAAACATAATTATATTAAAGGGACTCGATAGATAATTGAGAAAATTGCGAAAAAAGGGCAATCCCATCGCCATATTAAAGGAATATATTAAATTTTCGCCCTGATGAATGCGATCGTATAATTCGGCCAACATGGGTCCATATTGATGATAGAAGTCAACACATAAAAGGGAATTTCCCCCAAAAGGAGCGACATTGTTTAACTTAAATACGACGCTGATAATGATAATCCCGATAAAAAAAGCATAAAAATAGAGTTGATTTTCCTTAAAAAACTTTCTTAACCAATCTTTAATTGACTTCATTATTTACCACCTAGTCCTATTATATCTAATTTATCGATAATAAAGAAGAGTTAATTTTTATAAGTACTTGCAAAAATGACGCATTTGGTGTAATATTTAGTAGTTACAAAAAAGGACGTGTTGTTATGGATAAGATAATTAATATTGCTGTCGTTGCCCATGTCGATGCTGGAAAGTCGACTCTAGTCGATGCTCTATTGCAACAAAATGGCGTATTTTCCGAACATGAACAAGTAGTTGATTGTGTAATGGATAGCAATGATATCGAACGCGAAAGAGGTATAACGATTTATTCTAAGAATTGTGCTATTAGATATAAGGATTATAAGATCAATATCGTCGATACTCCGGGCCATGCGGATTTTTCTAGCGAAGTTGAACGGGTTATTAAGACGGTCGATACCGTTATTCTTTTGGTCGATTCGGCCGAAGGGGTTATGCCCCAAACGCGCTTTGTCTTGAAGAAAGCGTTAGAGCAACATTTGCGTCCTATTTTATTCATCAATAAGATCGATAAGAAGGATGCGCGCATCGATGATGTCGTCAATATGACCTTTGATTTATTTGTCGATTTAAATGCTACGGATGAACAACTGGATTTTCCCATCGTCTATGGTATTGCCCGCGAAGGCATTGCCACTCTCGATAAGGATGATCTAGGTGAAAAAAATATCAAGCCTTTATTGGAGACGATATTGAAGCAAGTTAAACCTTATGAAGGCAGTGTCGATGACGATTTACAATTGCAAATTTCCTCTTTGGCCTATGATGATTATATTGGTCGCTTGGGAATTGGGCGCATCAGTAAGGGTAAGATTAAAGCTGGGGAGACGGTTACCATCGTTGCCAATGATGGTCATGAGACTTCATTTCGCGTTACGAAGTTATTTGTCAACGAGGGCTTAAAAAAAGTCGAAAAAGATATTGCCTATTATGGCGATATCGTCACGATTGCTGGCTGTAGCCAAATATCGATTGGCGATACGATCTGTGAGCTTGGAAAACCTAATCCATTGCCACCTATTCAAATTGAAAAGCCGACGCTTTCGATGAATTTTCTCGTCAATAATTCGCCATTCGCAGGGCGCAGTGGTAAATTTTTAACTAATCGGCATATTAAGGAACGTCTCGAAAAGGAACTCGAAACGAATGTTGGACTCGAAGTCAGTGAACTTCCCGATTCCGATGGCTTTAAAGTTTCGGGTCGCGGCGAACTACATCTATCGATCTTACTGGAAAATATGCGCCGGGAAGGATATGAGTTATCGGTATCGAAACCTCAAGTTTTATTTAAAGAAATCGATGGCGTCAAGTGTGAACCTTTTGAAACAGTAATTATCAATACTCCAAGCGATTATGCTTCGACGGTTATCAATGACTTACAAGAGCGCAAGGGGATTCTTACGAGTATGACGACTAGTGATGATAACTATACGCATCTTACTTTTTCGGCCCCAACACGCGGTTTAATTGGCTATCGTTCGGCATTTATTACCAACACGAAGGGCGAGGGAATAATGGTTCGCTCATTTGATAGCTATAAGCCCTATGCTGGCGAGTTGATGACGCGTAAAAATGGCGTTTTAGTCTCAATGGAAACGGGAAAAACGCTTGGATATTCCCTATTTAATTTACAAGATCGGGGTCAATTAATCGTCGGTCCGGCTACCGATGTTTATGTCGGAATGATCGTCGGCATCCATAATCGCGATAATGATTTGAATGTCAATCCTTGTAAGAATAAACAACTTACTAATACGCGGGCCAGTGGCTCTGATGATGCTATTCAATTAGTCCGTCCTCGTACCTTCAACTTGGAAGAGGCCTTGGAATTCATTGAAGATGACGAATATGTCGAAATTACGCCCGATGATATTCGCTTGCGCAAAGCTATTTTAGACCCTAATGAACGTTATCGTTTGAATCGTAAATAATGAAGAGAGGAACAGATATATGAATGAAATGATATTTAATGTAAAAGGTATGGTTTGTACTGGTTGTGAAAAGCGAATTAGTAAGGCCATATCCAATATGGAATACGTGGAGAAGGTAAGCGCCAATCATAAGACGGGCCAAGTTCTAGTTTCCGTCAACGCTTCGGCTCCTAGTGATCTTAAAGCTCGAATCATTGCGGCTCTTAAAGAGTTAGATTTTGAAGTTATCGAAGAGGACGAATAACCGTTCTCTTTTTTTCATTGACAAATACTTCGATAATCGTTAATATAATAGATTGTCTGTAGAAGGGGATGCTTATGCAAAAACGAACTTTTAAAAATTTAGCAGCTGTTGTCGGTTTATCGACTTCCTTAAATATGATGGGCTGTGTTTCGAAGACGGCCGATGACGTTGCTTTACTAAGCGAAGATTATCACAAATTGGTAACGGAATATCACGATTTAAAACGTGAATATGCGCGGTTAAAGGATAAATTCGTCAATGATGTAAATACGGATTTTTCCACCAATCAACTATACTGTATTGTTACGGTCAGTGATGATGGTTCTCTTGAATATCATTTGGTTACTAAGCGCTTAGCCAATTTTAATGAATTTGATACTTTATCTCGAAGGGATGAACTATATCTATCGATAACGGAACCGCCAAAGTATTTTGTCAACCAAATATTTCATTATGGCAATGGCTATTCATATGAAAGCGTCAGCCAAGTTTATCGGACGCATGAAAATGGCTTTTTGGGTTTTATTCCCGATTATCATGCACCTTTATATGTCGTCAATTATTTCGATCTACCTTTGCCCGATGAATATAAGGATAAGGAAACATATAGTTTAGAAGAAGTAACGCACTTGGAAGATTATTTAAATGATCTCCAATATGCCACAGATAAATGGCAAGATTCTACTTATGATGTTACTAAATTGGCATTCGTTAAAGTTGGCGATACAGGCTTTATGATCGATATGCACAATTATCTTGAATTAAAAAATTCGGATGATCCCAATCACCAAGAAAGCGTTAAATATATTCAATATTTCTATGCTATAACTAATCCCGTTCGCGGCTTGAAAATTATTTCGGATTTGTCTACAGAAGAGTATGATAACTATAATATTCAAGGTAAAAAGATTGAATCACTGTCCTTGGAAATTACGTCTTTAGATAAGGATGATGTCATTCTCGGTAAGGATTGGAAGGGTATTGAAATTGCCCCTTATCTCGATGAAATGTTTAAGGGAAAAACGAAACTCACTTATGATGAAGTCTCGGCTTTAGAGGAGGCTATCATTACTTCTTTAAAGCTCGATTCAAATAAGAAGTTAACAAAATAAGGAGGTTATGAGCGATGAAAAAAAAGAATATTAAGGCGACGACGGCGTTGTTAGGATTGGCAACCTCCCTTACGATGAGTGGCTGTGCTAATTATGAATATCATCAATTGGAAAAGCAATATGAAGAATTGAATGAAGATTATGAAAAGTTGCGAGATGAATATGATGCCTTAAATGAAGTTTTTGCCGTGCCAACAGTTGCCAATCGATATTATAAAAAGGATATCAAGGCCCTTATTTCTAATGATGGCAAGGGGAATTTGACTTATCACTTCGTCAAAGAACAAACGGTCGAAGCCTTTGTTATCGACGACATCAATGTTAAAGCAACATCATTACAATCGGTTACGGATCCTTCATTAAAGTACGCCAATCGCGAATTTTCCTATGAAGATACGGAAAAATTTGCCGAATATCCATCGTTTAGAAATATTTATAGTATTCAAAAGAGTGGTGACGATAAATTTATTGGCTGGATTCCCGATAATGATATCGCAACGTATGTCATCAATAACCTCGATAATTTTACATTCCCGAAAAAATATTGTGAGCGGTCATATTTTTCCAAGGAAGAGTTATTAGAAATCGAGGAATATATGAATAATTATCCGCTCAATCTTCCCAATTGGTTTGAGGAAAAGACTTATAAACCGGAAAATCTTTCCTTTGTGCGGGTTGGCGATACGGGTTTTATCGTCGATCGAAGTGAAGTATTTCAATTGCTATTATCTGACGATGTGAAGAATCCCGAAAGTCAAAAGAGATGGCATTATTACTATTCGCTTACCAATCCCTATCGCGCTTTGCGCACCGAGACGGAAGTTAAAGAAGAGTTAAATGGTTATGCCCATGAGGAAAAATGCATCGTATCTTTGGATGATCAAGATCCTTATATCGTCGATGATGTCGAAGAGATGAATATTCAAGATGAAATTCGCGAATTATATCCCGATATTTCGGAACTTACGAGTGCTAATATTCAATCGCTTGAAGAACATATTCTTGCCCAATTAAAAGAAGAAACAACTGTTAAAAAATTGAATTTGCCTTCCTAAATATCTGTTAGTAAACCGATATTTAGGTTTTTTTTGTTTTTTAATAATTTTATAGTATAATGTTTAGCAATTTATACTAAATTTAGAGTAAACGAAAAATTTGGTATAAATTGATTGTACAAAGCTAAAGACTTTTCGTCAGAAATTTGGTACAATTATCTTAATAGAAAGAGGAATGAATATGACTAATAAAAAAGGTAATGTTAAAGAATCTAATAAAGAAAGAAATATCATCATCATTTTATTGATAAGTATCATTGTTATTTTAATTGCCGGAATGGGTTTTGTTGCCGTGAAATATGAACAATTGGAACACAAGTATGAAGATCGCTATGAAACCCCTTATGACGATGATGATTATGGTACATCTGATCAACTAGATGATAATGATGTCACCGAAAGTCAAGATAATAAGACGACGAAAAAGACGACCACGGCCAAGACGATATCGCGCGATAAGGCTTTGGATATTGCTTTAAAAGATATGAAGGTAAGCAAAACCCAAGTTTATGATATCGATGTCGAATTAGAATATAAAACTCGTTTTCAAAAGCAAGTCTATGAAGTAACTTTTGATTATGATCGATACGAATATGAATACTTTATTGATGCTACTAGTGGCAAAATATTGGATACGTTAAAATCCATCGATTAATAAAAAAGTAGGCAACGTTGGTTGTCTACCTTTTATTATGCTATAAAGCGATAGATGACATATTCGGTTATGACGTAAAAGTAACTTTCTATATGGGCATCATAGTAAAGAATATTTGTCCTATTTTCTAAGGCAATATCGATTATATCATCGCTGGTTTTAACATCAATAAATGGAATTTTTTCAATATTTAAGTTATCTTTGATGGGAATGATGAGCCCTCGATATTCCCTTAATAGCGGTTTTAATTGGTCTTTATCTCTATTGCTTCTCTTCGCCATGACGATAATATAAGAACCAGAAATAATCAATAATATAAGACCACATAGGTAATAACTGATGTTATGCTTTTTAGCCTTTGCATAGTAAATAGTGTTCGTCTTATCAAAATCCGCATCTATTGTCGTAATATTTTCATCAATGGGAATGGATAGCTGAATGGTATCTTTAAAATCATTAGTATCCGTATAACCGATAATGTCTAAATTTATCTTTAAGGTAGTATTTATTTTTAAATTACAGGTCATTTTATATGCTTTGACGATGGCTTCATAATCTTTGTAGTCGACGGTTAGGCGTTTATTTATTTCCCAACTTTCAGGATCGGGGATAAGGCCTTCTCCTTTTTCAAAATCGAATTTTTTTTGCCAAATGGTTCGTAAGATGCCATTGGCATCGGGGATCTCTCCGACTAAAGTCATGGAAATTTGATAATCATACTTTTGGGGAATAAGATCCGCATTTTTATAATAGAGATCGATATCGATGGCTTCGACCAACTTGGATGGGAAGTAGTTTTCCTCTTGGGAATCGATATGGGAATAAAAATCATTTGGTTCAAATAATACTTGATAATCATAATCTTTAGTAACTATCGCTTTATTCGCATTCTCTTCTAAATAATCATCATATAGTCCTTTAATAATGATGGAAAGGCCCAAAATACCGGCACCGATAGATAGAAAACTGATAATTATTTTTAATATTTTTCTTTTCATAATTCCTTCCTAACTATGAAGATATTCATATAGCCAAATACTTGGATAGCCCCAATATTTGATATGAAATTGATATACACCGATAATCTCTTCGGGTGTAACTATATGGGCATCGACGACATTATTGTCATCGCCCTTGGTGACAAAACATGGCAAGTCGCCACTCGTTAGCACCTCATCGATACGATGAACGATATATTTGTTACTGACGCGAAAGGCGATGATATCGCCAGGGGATAGATTTTGGTAATCTTCGTCATTTTGCTTTTGATAGATGACGACATCGCCTCGACTAAAAAGGGGAGTCATACTATTGGAGAGGATAGAAATAGCTTTATATTTAAATAAACCAAGCATGAAACAAACGATGATAAAGGCAAATGATAGAATTACCAGCGAATTAATATTCATTTTTTCTTTTTGTTTAAATGATCTTTCTTTTGGAAACTTATAGCTAAATAATACATAAATTATGATAGGGATAAAGAGCCCCAATGCTCCTAGGGTAAACCAATCTAAGTTGGGGAGTATTGGCATCATGAAGTACGCCATTTTGGCCATTAATACGGGAATAATGGTCGATATGCCATGCTTGGCAAGATAACTCAATAGGGTATAGTTGCTAATAATTATTAAAACAGTGGATAATCCATATTGGAAAAGAGCTTCTTTATCACTTTTGATAATCGATATAGTATGATAGTTAAGAGCAAGAGATATGGTTAAAAGGGTAATATATAAAATAATGTATTTATGATTCCCATTGGTTGTGATAATGTAAAATCGTACTAATTCAATTCCTAGATATGGCCAAATATAGATGAAAAAATTTCTTAATATAATTACTAAATCATGTTTAAAGGGACTGATATTGAAGGAAAAAAGCCACCCGAGAGAAAAGTATAAAACAATACTAAAAAGGCTTATTAGAAGGCTATCTTTTTGATGGTGATTATATCGGTAAAGATGCATATGGTTAATCAATAAGTAAAATATCATTATTGTCCAAAATAGGGGATTTAAAATTTTAGTATAGAAGGCATAATATTGAATATTTAAGTATATCGAGAATAGGGAGTAAATTATTAAAATGAGTATTAAATATTTATGATTTAGTTTCATTTGCTTAATCCGTGATATATTCTATTTTTGCGTATATATTATTTTGCCTAAAACTTCTTTGGTCGTTATACTAGGATTTTCATCTTTATCGGGATTATAAGTTATCGTAATTTGCATCGTTGTCGTCTCACCTTCACCTAATTCACGAGCGGGATTAGTATTGGTAAAAATAATATCTTCGTTGACATTTCCGACATTAATGAGATCGATTTTTTCGAGTACGGCATCAATTGTTCCCCGATTTTCAATGGTTACTTCATAGGTTATTGTATCGCCAGGTTTTTTGAGTTTGGCATCGAAAGCTGCATCGGTCTTGCTAAATGAAGGTGTTCCCGCATCACAGTCAGTACATACATTGGTTGCCTTGATATTGGTAATTTCGATGTCCCAGATACCCGTTATCGTAGCTGTGCCATTAATTTCCAATTGACTTGAAAAAGTTGAATAGCCGACAGTCATTATGGAAATAACGAGCAAGAGAAGAATCAAGATAATATTTTTTCTTCTTTTCACTTTCGTTCCTCCTTTGTTTTTGATATTATCTTTTTCTATCCTCAATTTATTATATGTGGTCATCTTTTTTCGGTATGGATAATTTTCCTTAAATGGCTGAAAGTCTAAAAAAATGAGTAATTAATCTCAACCACATTAATTGCCATATTTGAAGTTGACGATAACGATTAAAATATTATAATATATTGGCAGGAAGTGAAATTATGCGCTATAACGTTATTAAGAATGCCAATAACATCGTCAATCGTTCCCCATATGTCGTCAATACCCCGACCGATTATAAGAATAGTTGGCATCAACTTTTTGGCAATGATAATCCGATTGCTTTAGAACTCGGAATGGGAAGAGGAGATTTTATCATTAATATGGCCATGACTTATCCCGACATCAATTTTATTGGCCTTGAACTCAATGATTCCCAAATGGTTATGGCCGTCAATAAATTGGCCAAATTAGAGCTTGCCAATTTGAAACTTATAAATGCCGATGCTCATGATATCGATAAATTCTTTGGCAAAGAAATTGCGACGATTTACTTGACGTTTTCCGAACCATGGCCCAAAAAGCAAGATGAACGGCGGCGGTTTACGCATGAAAGTTATCTTCGCCTATATGATAAAATTTTTAAGAGAGATAAGCATATTATTTTAAAGACGGATAATAAGGGCTTCTTTGCCTATTCTCTCGAGTCATTGAGTCAATATTGGTATACCTTTGAGTGCGTCAGTTTTGATCTTCATCACGACGAACGCCGTATTCCGAATATCATGACGGATTTTGAAAAGAAATATTATGAAGAGAAAAGGCCCATATATTATGTCGATGCTTCATTTAAAGGTTAGCCATTCTGGCTCCTTTTTATTTTAAGAGGCGTCTTGCTGATGATTTTTAAATGATAGTCAGTCATTAAAATATTATTTACGATATCAAAGATATCTCCTTTTAAAGGCATACTAAAATAGGCCTTCAATGTCATGATGCATTCATCAAAATTCTTAAACGTCGGGTATCCCAATTGGTAGATATAGGAAAGTATTTCGGCTACGAAAGCTGGAAATAGATATTTTTCATAATACTCACAAATATAATTATCGATATTGTGCCATTCGGCGATCGTCATTTTTATCATCTCCTATAAATATATATATACCCATCATGTTATTTTTCCTTTTTCTTTGCGCAAAAAAGTTATATAATAGTTTTAGATAAATGAAAGGAAATATTTATGGAATTAAAAGGAAGTAAAACGGAACAAAATTTAATGACAGCTTTCGCTGGTGAAAGTCAAGCACGCAATAAATATACGTACTTTGCTAGTAAGGCTCGCAAGGATGGTTATGAACAAATTGCCGCTATTTTTGAAGAGACGGCTGCCAATGAAAAAGAACATGCTAAAATGTGGTTTAAGGAGTTAAATGGTGGGGAAATACCAGGAACTCTCGATAATTTAAAGGCGGCTGCTGATGGTGAAAATTATGAGTGGACGGATATGTATGATGAATTTGCTAAGACGGCCAAAGAAGAGGGATTCGATCGCTTGGCTTTCCTCTTTGAAAGTGTTGGAGCCATCGAAAAGGAACATGAGGAAAGATATCGCAAATTAATTGCTAATCTCGAGAATGGTTTAGTATTCTCTAAGGATGGCGATCGCATTTGGAAGTGCCGCAATTGTGGCCATATCGTCGTCGGACCAAAGGCTCCAGCTGTTTGCCCAGTATGTGCTCATCCTCAAGCTTACTTTGAAATTAAAGCGGAAAATTATTAGGAAGAAGTACCACGATGGTACTTTTTTATTGCAATTCTTTGGCGACCATCGCGAATGATTTCCTTTAAAAAGGGGCTAAGGGGTTCCGTTGTCATGATGTATATATGCTCTTGGCATCTTGTTAAAGCGACATAAAAAAGGCGCCGTTCTTCATCGTCGATAATGTGCCTTTTATTATCTTCTAAAAAGCGAAAAATTCGATTATTGGAACATTTATGCGGAATGTTTTGGGAATTTACTAATATGACATTTTTAGCTTCTAAGCCTTTCGCCCGGTGAATTGTCAATTTATGGGGAAAATCGATATGGGCAATATCTTCATTTGTTCGTCCAATTATCATAAGATCTTCGTTATCTATTTGCCTTAAAAGATCCGGCAATGAGTAATTGATCATTATATATATGGGCTTATCGATATGTTTGGTGCTCTTAATATCTTTTTTTAATTGATATTTATTCTTTAAGATAAATCTCTCGCATATATCGCATAGTTCCTGACTATTGCGGTATGTATATTGTAATTTTAAAATTTTTATATCGGGTATATAGCCGGCAATATTTAAGAAGATGTTGATATTGCACCCACTAAAACGATAGATGCTTTGCCAATCATCGCCAACAAAAAATCCCCGAGCTCGATTGACTTTTAAAATCTTTAAGATTAAATCGAGGCGTATTTTTGAAGTATCTTGAAATTCATCAATTATTACATATTTGTAGGGTAGAGTACCATCAGTAACTTCCTTAGTTGCCTCGATGATCAAATCGTCGAAATCCACGCCATTAAATGATTCAAGTTCATTTTTATATATCAAAAAGATATCCAAGATATATTTGAGTAAAGTATAATCGCGAAAGAAACTTTTCTTATAAAAGGCATATAGCTCGCGATAGGATAAATTTTTGCCCTTGGCCAATTTTATAAAGGTATAGATAGTCTTTTTGGTCTCTAAATAGATTTTCGATTTAAAAATTGCATCATTTATATTAATTTTATACAAGTAATTGGCCCATTCTTTTCGTCTTTTCGAATCATAAAATATATAACTTTTAAAATATTCATCAATAATATATTCTAAATAATCATCATCGATAATTTGCGCATGGCCATTGTTTAAAATGCGCATACTCAATTTGTGAAATGTCAGAGTATCGACTACGCAGTCGTAGGTTGCTAATTTTTCTTTTAAGGAATTGACGGCTTCATTGGTAAATGATAGGAGGAGAATTTTTCCTTTATCGATTTTTTTCTCCTCAATTAGATAGCGGACTTTGCCAATAATGGTGGCCGTTTTTCCCGAACCAGCGCCGGCGATAAGGAGGCAGTTATTTTCTTCTTTAATAGCTCGTATTTGACTATCATCATATTGCATATTAATTTATCCTTTCAATAATATATATAGCCAAAAAAAGAAGATTTCCTTTAAATCTTCTTTAAGATGTCTTTTTTTATTGAATAAAGATAAATATTAACCGGTTTATGATATTTATTGGCAATATAATCGCGGTATCCCGACAACTGTGTTACATATTCGGGTTTGTTAATATGGGATAATTTATAATCGATAATATCGAAGTGATCGGGATACTCTAAGAGTAAATCGATAAAGCCATGATAATTGGCCCCATCTTTCATAAACATAATTTCGTGTTCTTTATAGATGTTGGCTTTATTTATATTGCCGAGTTCGGAGTGCTTTAAAAAGTTCGTTAGGCAGTTTTTGGCATCCTCAGCGATATTTAATTCTGCGATATTATTATTTTTAAAATCAAACACTTCAAAGACATAATGCATATAAGTACCAAAATCTAAAGTCTTTTTTAAATTTTCATCGATAACTTTATTTAAGGCCTTTGAAAAATGTCTCTTTAAACATATATGAGCATCGATCCTCTTATCGATAATATTAATTGTCTGTGTGGTCTTCTTGGGCAATGCTTGATTGGTGGAACTAAGCGTATGGGCTTGTATGTCACTTATATCAACGGTCGTTATAAAGGGGGCAAGTTTTAACTTTAAAAGGGAAAGAATATCGCGATATGATGCCGCCTTATTTAATGCTTGGAAATCTAATGATGCTACGGGTTTTATCTTTTCGTTGAAGGAATTGATCAAGATAATTTTTTCTTTGGCCCGCGTTAAAGCGACATAAAAGAGGCGTATTTTTTCCGATAAGGTCTCTCTTCGCTCCTCTTGAAGATACAAGTTTTTGACGAATGTTTGGCAGTATCCCTGATCGAATAGGGGAACGATAAAGCCCCAACGTTCGCTGAAATAATACGAACTATTGCTATTTGACTTATAGAAATTGCTATTTAAAAACGGCATATAGACATAGTTATATTCGAGGCCCTTTGAGCCATGGATTGTCATGAGAGTTACGGCATTGGCGGCAATGACATTACTAGGCATTTTGATATCAAAATCGTCCGAATTGAGAATTTCGTCAAAATAGGCATTCATATCATAGATATCTAAACCGAAATTGTTTAAAGATGTCGCTTTATTGACAAAATATTCTAATTTAGTTAGACGATTTTTGACATCGCCAATTAAAATGGTCTTATTCGTTATGGCAAATTCTTCGATGATGGTCATCAAAAGGTCGCGATTGGATAAGGCATCGACTAAATCCGTAATTTTTAAACATTTGTGATATATCTCCGTATCCATAAAGGTATCGTTTACAAAGATATTAAATAGTTCATCGTCACTCATGCGTGCCACATAAGAACGGGCAATGGAAGCAAAATAATGTTTAAATTCGTTACTATGAATTTTCCCCTTTTTAATAAGGCAGATGAGATTGATGATATTTTTGAGAATATATATTTCGTCATCTTCTTTAATTGAGACATCTTTATCGATTTGAACGGGAATGCCATATCCTTCCAAAATTTTCTTGATTGTTTCAAAATATTTGCTCTTATCGATTAAGATGACGATATCCTTATAGGTTATATCGCGCGAATGCATTACGTCATTTTTTAAATATGTCACTTGTTCGCGGTTATCAATCCGTTTTAAAATATCTTTGGCTAAAATATGGGCCTCGATTTCATCGATGGGCATATGGGTATCTGCAAGATTATAACTCAAGATATCCATATTGTAATTTTGTTGTCCTTTAGTCGTCAAATACTCTTTATTGCCAAAAAGCATATTATGGCTTTCTTTATAATTGGCCCCTCCGATGCTATCCGACATTATTTCATTAAAGATCAAATTTATATTGGCGATAACTTCGTTACGCGATCGAAAATTCTTATTTAAATCGATTTTAAAACCATGGATATTTTCTTTAAAATTATCATATTTATTTTTAAAGATATAGGGATTAGCTTTGCGGAATCGATAGATGGATTGTTTGATATCACCGACCATATAGACATTATTGTTTTCAATATAGGAGATGAAGGTCTCTTGGATATCATTGGTATCTTGGTATTCATCGATCATTATTTCAAAAGTATTATCCTTTATTTCTTGACGAACAGAAGGGTAGTTTTTGACAAGATCGATGGCCTTTAGGGCAATATCATTAAATTCGTATGCGTTGTGTTGCTTCTTGAAAAGGGATATCTCGCGATCTAAGTCTTGGATGATGGCGATGATTACTTCGATATATTCTTTGGTCTTCAAATAATCGGATATTAAAGTCTTACGATCCTTTGCCAGTAAGCCCTTTAATTCCTTTTTCTTATCGGCAATGGCCTTTTTTATTTCGAGCCCTTCCTCACTGTAGTTTGGAATCTTGCTGCTTTTGCGTTCGAGGGTAAAGTCGATGGCCTCCGTTATTTCTTCGAAGGAAGTTGCTTCGCGCAAGGGGGCGGTAGCCATATTGTTCTTCGTAACGGTGTTGGCATCTTCTGTCTCACTGTCGAGTTCATCTAATAAAGCGATGACCTCATCGCGCTTTTCCAAGATTAATTTTTCATAATTTGCAAATAAATCCGCAAGGTAAGTGTCGCTAAAGAATTTATCGATATACGAATTGAGAAACGTCTCGCGATCGATAATATTGGTTATATTATGATAAAAGCGAATGATGCTTTTCTTTAAATCGCGATCATCTTTAAGGGTTAAATCCAAGATCATCTTTTTAAATGGGGTATTTTCTTCGCTCGCATAATATCCTTCAAATAGGTCATCGAGAATTTTATTTATTTGGGTATCGACGATGGTCTCATCGACAATTGTAAAATTTTTGCTGATATTTAATAAGTAATTATACTTTTTTACGAGGCTTTGTGCAAAGGAATCAAAGGTCGTAATATAGGCGGCATCGAGGTATTCACTTTGTTCTTTGACGGCCGGCGTATTTAAAATAGCCTTGCGGATGCGCTCCTTCATTTCGGCGGCGGCATTTTTTGTAAATGTCAAAATGATCAATTTGTTGACATCGATGCCACTATTGAGTTCGCGAATGACGCGATTTTTTAAGACAGTCGTCTTTCCCGAACCGGCTCCGGCCGAAACGATGATATTGGTGTCGCTCTTATCGACGGCTAATTGTTGTTCAGGCGTCAACATACTCATCATTTTCACTTCCTTTTTTTATAACTTGTTGAAAATTAAAATCTTTATCGGTTCGATAGCAGATATCTTTATAATCACAATACTTGCAACCATCGACTTTGTTGGCGATTTTTAATGGGGCAATAGTAAACGATCCAGCAATGACTTGATCGATGCAGTCGAATATGAGCTTTTCGACACTCGCAAGTATTTCCTCGCGTTTGGCACTTTCGAGGACATGATTGTTGAGCTTGATGTCGCCATTTTTATCAGCTTTTAAGTCATAGATTATTTTCGAACTCTCCCATGAATCGTCAAAATTTTTTAGGCGCTTGGCATCGGCGAAGGTGACGCCGATAAGCTTAAGGGTATCGGCTTTGCTCTGTTCATAATCTTTATTGGCATTTTGTTCGATTTTAAAATTTAAGATATGTTGAATATATAAACCTAGGACATTGAAATCAAAATAATCCTTACTATGTTTTAAAAGATACAAATAAATTGGCAATTGAAGCGATACGCCAAATTCCAAATAATCCAAATTGATATTTTGAGAATTGCCCGTTTTATAGTCGATGACGAGAGCATCATTATCAAAGACGAGGATTTTATCGACAAAACCTTTGAGTTTGACGTTGATATCTTGGCGCATAATATCGATGAGAATTTTCGTCTCTTTTAAAGTTTTAACGGGTTGAGCATGCTTCTTTTGTTCCCGGAGTATCTTGATGATAAACTTTAACTCCTCGCGTAACCGTTCGATAAAAAAGTGCTCTTTATTAGTTAGGGGCTTATCGCTTTTATATTGGAGGATATAATCATCATAGATCTCGTCGATATCCACTGCCTCGTCATCGAGACCCTTTTCGAGGCATTTATGAAATATGTTGCCGATAAATTGATCGATGGTTTCTTCAAAGATATTAATATGTAAAATTTCGCTTATGAAGAATTTAAAGGGACATTCGTAAAATTCGGATATGTTCGAGTATGAAAAGACGAACGTATCGTTGATGGTATTTCTCAATGTTTGGTTATTAAGACCAGTAAACGTATTTTTATAAGTTCGATAGGGAATAGTATAGCTATTATTTAAAACTTCTAAATTGGGGTTTACTTCGCCAAATTTATGATAATTATCGAGATTATTT
Source organism: uncultured Bacilli bacterium (assembly GCA_947598395.1). Classification (GTDB taxonomy): domain Bacteria; phylum Bacillota_I; class Bacilli_A; order RF39; family UBA660; genus CAG-582. Next base: position 48,379 of record CANQFG010000003.1, on the reverse strand, counting down.
GCCAATAATAGTTCGTTTATGCTATTTGCATAATGTGAATAAGCAAACGTCTCCATGCGGGCGATAAAGTTTTCATTATCGATTAGGAAGCTTGGATAGTAGGAGTTAAAAGCGCTGATATTTTTATAAGTAATCGTCAAATTGGGAATATTGCCAAGGGCTTTTATTGTGGCCTCTTTCATCATTTTATTGTATTCGAGCGTCGTCTCGAGATAATCCGGTTTGATATTATCGCTCAAATAGTCTTCATCGCGCTTACTTTTCGGAACACTGCCGAGATTAAAGCCAATCAAGAAGACGTATTCTTGATCCGTAAAGACATTATTTAGGTAATTGACCATGCGGACTTCTTTATCGAAGTGATCGCTTTGAACCGTGGTAACTTTCATTTCCTCTTCGATAAGTCCTTTGATTTTTTTTATATCGGGACACCAATAATACGTATTTAGAATACTCGAAATTTTATTATAGACGCGTTCATTTACGGCATTGTTATCCGTATCGAAATGTTTGCGGATTTTATATAGGAGGGCATCGCGCTTATTCGTCAGATTATCTAAAAAGAATTGGCCCATGGCCGTCTTGTAAAGGGTCGTCTCCGCCTTGATATAATAGGGAATATGATAGGCCGTAAATATGCGCCGCATGGAAAAGTAATATTCGTCGTCATAATTGGCAATATAGATGTTATTTAGATCGACTCCTTGATTGACTAAATTCAAAATGCTCTCGGCCACAAAGGCCATTTCTTCGTCCATCGTTTCAAACCCTAAGACCTCTTTTGCGTGCCACTTATTGGTCTTTTTTATCTCGATGATGGGTATATATTTTTCAACTTTTTGTAATAAATATTTATTAAATTTAGTTATATAGTCAAATCCATAGACATAAATATGCTTTTTTGTCTTTAAGAGATTGATGAAGAGATCATCGTAAATGAGCAGATGATTATCCTCTAGGTCGCTTTTCATTCTTCTCAAATATTGCCATTTTTCCGCATCATAATTTTTCTCTTCGACGTAATATAGATCGCGAATATAACTTTGGGCGACATCATAGTTTATTTGATATTTTTCCATAAGGAAATTGATGGCTTCATTAGTATAATCAAAGAGTAGGCCCTTCTTTAAATCGTTAAAATTCATAATTTTTATATTTAATAATAGATTATTGTCATCGATATAGTTTAAGACTTTTTCCTTTATGTTATTGGGAATTATGAGAATTGAATTATCCTTTATTGTCGTTAAAAAGTCCATGTTGATCACTTATGCCTTTCGTCTCGTTAGAGTCTTGAAAAATCCAAAACTTCGTCACTTAAATTATACCATTTTATGAGGTGTTTATAAATGTTAAAGCAAAAAAAAGAATGAGGAATCCTCACTCTAATTATCGCTTGCATATTTGCTCGTCAATCCGAAGTAATCTTCTAGGGTAATCCAGTCGCCGTTATTATATAGCTTTGAAGCTAACTCACTGCCGACATACCGTAGATGCCATGATTCCCACATATAGCCGGTCTCATCGGTTTTACCTTCGGGATAGCGGATGATAAAGCCATACTTTTGGGCATTTTGGGCTACCCATTTGGCCGCCGTCGTGCCATTGAATTTTCTTCCTGCATCGTTGAGATCAAAACATAATCCCGTTTGATGTTCGGAAAATCCCGGACGAGCCGAATAAGTATCGGCTGCCGCCTTGCCATCGGCACTTACGTAGCGGTTATAGAGCGTATTTTGCAATTGATATGATCGATATCCACTTTGAATCCAAAGGTTGATACCAACGGCTGCCGCATCGGCTTTCATTTCGTTAAATGCGGAATATGCCAATTTGTTGATGCAATTTTGACAACTCTTTTCCGGAGTATTTGTCGTCGCATAGGCATCGATTGGTTCATAATCTTTGGGAACGGGGTAACTCTTGTTGACGATTAGATAACCATCGACGTAGTATACATCATCGATTGTTTCGATGGTGTAGCCCTTACTCGTCTTCCCAACTTCTTTTTTTACACCCGCTGGTTCGGTCACTTTTTTATACGTTTTCTCCGTCGTGTTTTTGGTCGTCGTCGTCATCGTTATCTTCTCCGTCGTACTCGTCTTTTCACTTTTTGTCACTTCTTTAGACGTCGTATTATCCACCTCTTTAAAGCATTCGTTATTGAGGTAGCAGTTAAAACAGTTGTCGCCTAAGAGATAGGCCACTAATTTTACGCTGAGCAAAATTCCACCGATAATGATGGCAATGGCGGCCGCCCGATGATAATCCCGGCGCCGCTTTTTGACGACTAAGCGATAGATAAATAGATAGATTAATGGTACGACGAAACAAAAGACAATATAACTAATCGAAATAAATTTTGTAATACTGTTTGCCTCACACATAAACAAATCCTTCTTTTAAATTATATTACTTTCGATTAAAAGAATTCGCCACAATTATACAAATACCGATTGCTTCGATTACTAAGGAAAGAATGACTAATGTATTCGTCAATTCATAGGATAGATCCAAAGATCCCGTCAAATAAGTCGTAAGTACGAGGACAAATAGACCGACGATGACGACCAAAATACCGATATCGACGAGTTTGTCTTTGCGCTTGAGCAATCTCTCACCATCGGATAATTTATGAGCGGCCAACGTTTCCTCTTCCTCGCGCATGTCTGCCAATTCTTTAAAATTGACTTCGACGAGTGGTGGTTCAGCTACTTCGCCTTTCTTTGGCGTTTCAATTTTCTCTTTTTGAACTTCGCTTTTTTCTTGATCGAGTTCTTTTGGCATTGCTTTTTCTTGGTCTAGTGGTTTATGCTCCGTCGCCTTTTTAGTATTCTTTTTGGCTACAGGGGCTTTTTTATTGCCATTATTTTTATTGTTGGTCTTTTTTGGCGTGTTCTTATTTTGGGAACCTTGTGCTTTTGACCCTTGTGTCGTTTCGACCTTTTTCTTTTCGTTAGCTTTCTTAGCTACTTGGGCCGTATTTTTTTTCGTTGTTCCTTTCGCATTTGTCGACTTCTTATTATTTGTCGCTTGGTTTTTTTTCGTTTTTACCTCATTATTCTCTGCCATATCATTCACCTCTAACGTAATTATATCATGGATTTTAAATTAGTAAATGTAAGATTTTATAAACTTGTCTATTTTTAGTTTATTTGCCATAAATCGACAAAAAAGCCTTTAAAATATGCCCATTTATGCAGGCTGTACATTTACTTTTTCTTAACTATTTGTTAGAATTTTTCTTGTAGGTGAACGATATGAAAAAATTATTTCTCTTAGTCCTTTTGCTCATACCCTTAAGTTCTGTTTTGGCCGTGGATAACGCCGACGATGAATATGCGCGCATGCCCGTTAAATTCGTGAATTGTCTATCGTCGACTTCCCTTTATGTCGAAAATGATTCAAAGAAGTTTCGCCTCCGCCTTTTAGCTATCGATACGGAAGATGGCGAGCTCAATCGCGAAATCGAAGAATATGTCTGTTCGACGGTAAAAAATGCCCAAAAATTGGAGATTCAATATGATCGCGCCAGTTCCAAAAAGGATAAATATAATCGCGATTTAGTATGGCTCTATGTCGATGATGTAACGTTGCAAGAGTTATTGTTAGCTCGGGGCTATGGCCAAGTTAATTTTATTCAGGGAGAATATGCCAATTTAGATCATTTATGTTCTATTCAAAGGACTTCGATCATAAATAAATTAGGAATATGGAATTACCCCGATATCGAAGAAGCATACTGTCAAAGTGGTCTCGATATCCACAGCGATAACCCCATAACCAATGCTTCCCAAACGGAAGATATTAAAAAATACGATACCCATAAACTTTATTATTTGATATTTTTAAATGCCTTGATCATTCTTTTATTACTATCCTTTAAAATTAGAAAAGTAGGTATATAAATGCGCAAAGAGAAATTAGATATTATCTATGAAGATAAAAATATCATCGTTCTTAATAAGCCGTCTCATCTTTTAACTATAAGTGATGCCAATGAATCGCATAAGACTTTATATAACCAAGTATCGTCTTATGTCAAAAAGCAACATAAGAGTAATAAAATATTTATCGTTCATCGCCTTGATAAGGATACATCAGGGGTTATTTTATTGGCCAAAAACTTTAAAGTAAAGGAATATCTTCAACAAAATTGGAATAAGGTCGCTTCGCGCGAATATTATGCCATCGTCGAAGGTTATGTCGAACCACTGCGGCAAAAAATCGTCCAATATTTGACGGAGACGAAGACTTTAATGACGATTCCTACGGATAAAAAACATGGCAAAGAAGCTATAACGACATACGAGGTCATCAAGCGTACGAAGAGTTACTCGATTTTAAATATTAAAATTGCTACGGGGCGGCGCAATCAAATAAGAGTTGCCATGCAGGCCATTGGACACCCAATTATCGGCGATAAAAAATATGGTGCTACTAAAAACCCGCTTCGCCGTTTATGTCTCCATGCCCATACGTTGACGATTGCCGATTTGTCTAACGGAAAGAGCATGACCTTCACGGCTTCCATACCCAAAGAATTTAAGATATTTTAAAATAAAAAGGAGCTCGTTAGCTCTCTTCATAACAATTGGTCGATATCGTCTTCGACATATTCCAATATATCGCCCGGTTGGCATTTTAAAGTTTTACAAAGGGATTCCAAAGTTGAAAATCTTATGGCTTTAGCTTTTCCCGTCTTGAGATTGGATAAATTTGCATTGGTAATCCCGATGTTCTCGGCAAGCTCACCTAATTTGACTTTTCTTTCGACCATTAAACGATCTAATCTAACAACTATGCCCATCAAAACACACTCTAGAATATCTAGCCTTTCTTTACTTAATTATAGCATATTTTTATTGATAATCAACAATTATTTGTCGAAGTTCTCGTAATAATCCCTTTCGGTTAATATATCTAAAAGATTTTCTAAATCATCGGGAACATTTGCCGGAAAAGATAGTTCAATATTAAAAATTAGGTCGTTAATCGTCCGACATTTTTGAAAATTGATGCCGTATTTATTTAAAATTTCCAATTGTTCTTCCGATAAATAGAGATGTCCATTTATTTTTTTTGCCATCGTATAATCGGGATTGACTTCAAAGTTCTTTAATTCATCCATAAAGTCACGCTTCCTTTAAAATTAAAAAAGATAAGCTTATCTTACCTTAGAAAACTCAATAAATCAACGGTATTTAAAAAGTAATAACCGGCGACGACGATGATGGCAAATACGCATATAAAGAAGAGAACGGGGAAAAAATCTTTAAAATGAATATGCTCTTTTTGATCGTTGGCCTTTATATGTATCTTGGGAGCATTCTTGCCCACCATGGCATCGACCATATCGATAGTCCTTTCGAGTTCCTCTTTATCATAATCCAAGGCATTGTCGGGAACTTTGATTAGTCGCGTATCGACGAGGGGTTCATCGACATCATAGTAAGCATCCCCATGGACACTTTTTAAAATATCGTCAATTTGTTCATCAAAATCGCTCACTAATTTATTATTGGCATCGAATAATTTAACGGTCTTGTCCATAATTATGCTCCTTTGCTATTATTCATCTTAACATAAATTAAAGATGATTACAACTCTTCTAAGGGCAAAAAAGTCCGAAAAAACATTGCCCAAGACGACGGAATTTTTTGACTAACAACCTATTATATGCTATTATTAATTATGATAGGGAGGTAGTAATATGGCCAATAGATTTAATGAATCTATTAATAATTTACTCGATGAATTAAATAAACGTATGGAAATTTTAAATATTACGATGCCACCTCGCGAAGCAACTGCCAATTATGAGCAAGTTGCCGATATTATTAGGAAATCTTTAGGTAAGGATATCAAGGATTTGACAATTGAAGATGTCACGAATTTTGATAGCAAGGATTTAGCGCGGATATTAAAGCTTATCGGTTTTCAACAAGATGCCTTAGATGATTATCTTGCCGATTATGAACGTCATGTCATTAAATCCCAAGTTGCTAAGGGCCTCGAAGATGTTCGGACGGTCCAAGATTTCTTTCATCGCTTGTTAGATACGTTAAAAGATTACCGCCAAGATTATGAAAACTATACGACGACCGCAGCTTTGGCGCAAGAGAAGAATCAAAGATTATATCAAAAATATATCGACTTATTTTCACATAAGGATAACTCGTTGTTTGAAGATTTTTCCGAATTGAATAAATTGCTATCATCTTTGGGTATTTCTAAGGAAGATCAATGGCAAATTCTTGCCTATTTGGCCCATCAAAATGTCGAAAATATGAAGATGCCAAGTACGGAAATCGATATGTATTTTCAAATTAATCATGAGACGAATAAATATCTCGTTCCGGAAAATCCCGTATTGGAAGTCCTTAAAGAATATGTCAAAAAAAATCCCATCGATATCGAACATCTTGACTTTATAGCTTGTGATTTTGCTGCTAACTTTAGCTTGGAATATGATCTCGTCTATGATACTTTAGTTTCCATCGTTTTAAATGATTTAAAGGAAAAGAAAAATCCCGATAGGGAAAATATCGACTATCTTCTCAAGAGTTTAGTACCCATTCACAACGAAACATTAAAGAAGGCCGAGCAACTAATTCGCGAAAAACAAGCTTTCTTCGATAATAGTTTAGCCGGTTTAACGCGCGATATCTATGATTATTTGGACCTATCTCTTAAAGAAATTATGAGCGAAGGAACGAGTTTGGATGAAGCTATCGATTTGAAGAGTCTGCCCATTTTAAAGACGCTTATGGATTCCCTTAAGAAGGCCGATAGTTTAAGTTCCTTTTCCGAAGATTATAAACTTTCGAGTGAGATCATATCCGAACTTTTGACGGCCTATGATAATTTGATGGCCAAACGGGAGAATAGTAAAGAATATTAAAGACGACGATAAATGGAGTTGAAAAAGAATGAATGAGGGGAAAGAATTATTTATCGAAATAATCGATGCCAAGTTGCACTATCTCGATAATCTTGATAAAAAGGCACTTTATTTCGACGATATCAATTTAGTTGTACTCTATAATAAACTGCTAAATTCCTATGATGAACTAGCTTCTTTTTCCGATGCTTTAATTAATTATATTCTCAGTTATGATTTAAAACAAAGAATCAAAGAAGAGGATATTAAGCATATTCGCGACTTATTTATCGGCAAAAAACAATATCATTTGAATGTCAAATTATCGAACAAATTTGCTAATATCGTTAAAAACTTTTTAACAATTTTTAAAGATATGCTCGATGCTACAAATCCCGATTTAGTCGATGTCGAAAGCGAATATTATAATTGTCAAAAATTGTATCATAAGATTATGACTTCGGAAGTTATTACGGAATTTTCGTATATCGAAAAAATTGTTCGCGATTATAATCCCCAAGAATTTGATATTAATATGCTCAAGATCATGCAATATATCAATGATCATAATATCTTTATTTTACGGGTAGCTAATCAAAACAGTGAGGAAGATATCGAGATAAGTTATACGCATCGGCAAACGGTCAATAAACGGATACGCGAAATTATCGATAAGTTCAATGTTAATTATCGCGAATTACCGAGTTATATTATTACGGAATTGCGCAAAGCTAATGTCGAAGGAATTACAAATCTCTATGATTTAATACGGCGCAATAAAGCGGAAGATTATGGCATCTTGCATTTGATCAATCGCGAAAATTATCTCTTTAAAATCGCTATTCTATTATATGCAACGCCGGATTCGATTAGGGGTGTCGTCGATAGTCTGCGGCTTTCAAATGGGGCCGTCGATATTCCGAGTCTAAAGATGCTTCTTAACAATGTTGGAACATGTATTCTCGAAAAAGAAAATGGCTATTTTCATCCAAAATTTAAAGATTATATTACCAATATATCTTTACTTAAAAAACTCAAAGTTAATTATCGTTCCCTCATCAAGAAAAATCCCCTTTTCCTCATCTCCAATAGTGATATCATCAATTATACGCTTCATTATCTCGAGATGTATGGTGCCAATAAAGTTCAAATCGTCAATAAATGCTATAAATCCTTACTTTTAAATCCCGAATTATTGATCGATAATATCGATGTCTTAAGGGAAAATGGCGTCGATGTTGGCCTTTATTTTGAAGATATTGTGCAAAATTATGCCTTGTTAAAATGCGTGCATTTAAATGAAAAATTGCCGCTTATCAAAAAGATGTCTAAGGACCAAGATTATATCGATTATACTAAATTGCTTATTGGCGTCATTTATCAAAATGCTAAATTGGAACGGCCTATTTGGGGTGATATCAATGATTGAATATATTAAAGAATATGGCGTAACGGATGCCGATTATGCCAATTTGATGCATGAACTTAAGATGGAATATATCGAACTCATGGGGTTATATGAAGTTAAGATTAGAGAGGTTTTAAACTATTATAATTCTTTGGGATTACGTGAAGAAATTGCCAATATTATTCGGCAAAGACCGGATTTGATTATTACGTCTAAGGAAAATATTGCCTCCTTTGTCGATCAAATAGAACCGCGGATATTTGTCAATATTGTTCGCGATTCTCTTGAGGATTTGATTATCTTAGGACTTTAAAATTTGAGGAAGTATTAAATGAAATATTTAAGATATGTTTTACTATGTATAGTTCTTTTTATGCCTTTGATGGTATATTCTTTAGAATTGCCAACGACGTATTCTTCAAAGGTGTTAATTTATGATTTGACAGATGAGGAAGTGTTATTTGCCAAGGGTGCCGATGCGAAGACGAATATTGCGAGTCTTACGAAGATAATGACGACGATTACGGCCATTAATAATCTCGAATCTTTGACTAAAAAAGTGACGATTACGGATGAGATGCTTGCCAATATCGTGTGGGATGCCTCGCGGGCAGGACTTAAAGTGGGGGATATCGTAACGACGGGTGACTTACTCTATGCTTCGATTTTGCCATCGGGTGCGGATGCTACGCAAGCGCTTGCTTATGAGACGAGTGGGGGAATTGCCAATTTTGTCGCCAAGATGAATTCTTTAGCGTCCGAAATTGGTATGGAGAATTCGCATTTCGTCAATACGACGGGCCTAGATATTCCAAATCATTATAGTACAGCTGACGATTTATTGAAATTATTAAAATATGCCTTAAAGAATCCGACATTTCGCCAAGTATTTACGACTAAGGAATATACTTTAACCAATGGCTTGACCGTGCGTTCGACTTTGAATTTATATAACCGCAATATGCATCTCGATGTCAGTCGTATCCTCGGTTCGAAGACGGGATTTACGGATGATGCGGGGTTATGTATGGCCTCCTTGATTACTAGCAATAATCACGAGATAATCATCATTACTTTAAATGCTCCAGCGGCTCAAAATTCGCAATATTATAATTTGATCGATGCCATTAATTTGACAAAGTTTATGGATAATAATTATCAAAATGTCACGATTTTTGCTAAAAATTCACCAGTTATAAACATTCCCATCATCAACTCGCATGAAACGGCATATGAAGTGGTAGTACCCGAAGATATAACGGATTATTTGCCGGTAGATTATGATAAAAGTCGTTATCATATGGAATATGTTGGTCGCGAACAATTGAGCTTTTTCGATCATCGGGGCGACGTAATTGGCAAAATTCATTTTTATCATGACGATACTGAAATTTATACGACCGATGTCATCTTGGATCGCGATTTTAAAGTATCTGTCCCAAAACTCTTTCTTTATTATAAGGGACCATTCATTATTGGCATCGTTATCCTTTTAATCATTATGAGAATCATCTTGAAAAAGCATAAAGTTAAGAAAAGACGTCGTCAATCATAGGCGATGTTTTTTTACACCTTTATATCGAACAAATGTTTACTTTTTCTTTGAGATGCGCTATAATTGATTTAGGTGATGCGAATGGAACTCATGGAAAAACTTACAATCTTAGCCGATAGTGCCAAGTACGATGCCTCGTGTTCATCGAGTGGAAGTACGGGTGTCGGGAAGGGGACGATTGGAAATACTTCTTTTTCGGGAATTTGTCATTCTTTTGCCAGCGATGGACGCTGTATATCCTTATTAAAAATCCTCATGACCAACTGCTGTATTTATGATTGCAAATACTGTTTGAATCGCCGCAGTAACGATGTCAAACGGGCCCTTTTTACGCCAGAGGAAGTAGCCGAGATTACGCTTAATTTCTATCGACGCAATTACATCGAGGGATTATTTTTAAGTTCGGGAATAATTAAGAGTCCGGATTATACGATGAATCTACTGATTGAAACGCTTGAACTTCTGCGCCATAAATATCACTTTGGCGGATACATTCACGTCAAGGCGATTCCCGGAGCGAGCGAGAGTTTATTAAAACGCCTTGGCGGATTGGCCGATCGCATGAGTGCGAATATCGAGTTGCCGACGGAAGGAGGCTTGAAGCTCCTTGCGCCCAATAAAGAGAGTCAAAATGTCACAAAGATCATGCAATATGTCAAGGATAATCGCAGTCGTAAGTATGTGCCTGCGGGGCAAAGTACCCAAATGATCGTCGGTGCGACCAATGAAAGTGATTGGGATATTTTAAATCGCAGTGCGAACATGTATGACAACTATAAATTGAAGCGCGTTTTCTATTCGGCATATATTCCCGTTAATCAGGACAAGCTCTTGCCGAGCATCAAAGTTCCGCCCTTAAAGCGGGAAAATCGCCTCTATCAAGCCGATTGGCTCATGCGGTATTATCATTTTAATGTTCGAGAAATCTTAAATCCCGATCGGCCTAATTTTAACTTATTGATCGATCCCAAAGCGGAATGGGCCTTGCGCAATTTGCATGAGTTTCCAAAGGAGATAAATACCTGCTCTTATCGCGAACTTTTAAGAATTCCGGGCATTGGTGTCACATCGGCGAAGCGGATAATGGCTGCACGAAAAAAATTTACGCTACAAATGTCGGATTTAAAGAAGATGGGCGTCGTCCTCAAGAGAGCCAAATATTTTATTACATGTGATCATAAATATTTTACGGATATGATGCATTTTACGTCCCATTTTATCGAGCAAAATTTGATATTGGAGGATACTGTCACTTTCGAGGAAAAGCGGGAACAGTTGTCGTTATTTTAAGATGAAGAAAAGATATACCTATTTATATAATGGCGAATTTTTACCCTTATTGGGACTTATCGATATGCTATTAAAAAATCATATTGTTCCCCAAAACATCAAGCCGGATACGGCGGATTTTGATCTCTTCGATGAGACGGTATTACTCGAGGTTAAGAACCTCGATGCGACGATGCAACAGATGATAAAGGTCTTCGGCAAACAGGTCTTTACGACGATATATTATTGTTTTTTATCGGAACATGAATATAAGGAATTGCTAATCTATTATTTCCTTGCCCATTACCTCACATATGGACATGATATCTATGTCATGCGCAATTTAACTAGTGTCCATGAAGTTTTAAAAATTAGTCAATATGTCAGTCGGGAAAATCATAAATTAAAGGGCTTTCTGCGCTTTAAAGAATTGGAAAATCATGTCTTATATGCCGAAATGGCTCCCGTCAATAACATTATTGGTTTGTTATCCAAGCATTTTAAGCGCCGGTTAAGTCAAGAATTTTGGATTATAAAAGATACCAAACGGCAAATAATAAGTGTATATGATAAAAAGAATTTTTATATTGTCAATGCCGATAGTTTTGATCTTTTTCCCCTTAATGAGAGCCTGGAAGAACGCGATTATCAAAAGTTGTGGTTAAGATTTTATCAAACGATTGGCATCAAGGAACGGGCCAATAGCCGTTGTCGACGTAATTTTATGCCTAAGAAGTATTGGCAATACATTTTGGAGGTGAAGGATGAACTATGAAAAAAATTGTCAAAGGAGAAGAGCTTCAAGCAAAGATGGTCGAGGCCATCAATCTGCTTTGCGATACTGTGAAGACGACGCTTGGACCCAAGGGAAGTAATGTTATAATCGATCACTCGCTTTTAACGCCCTATATTACAAATGATGGTGTGACGATTGCCGAAAATATCGTGAGCGATGATCCGGTTATCAATACGATTCTCGAATTGGCTAAAGAAGCTTCTATTAGTACCCAAATGATTGTGGGCGATGGAACGACGACGACTCTGGTATTGTTGCAAGGTTTATATAACTATGGCTTGGAATTTGTGAACAAGGGAATAAATCCCATAACCATCAAACAGGAACTCGAATCAGTCGCACCCAAAGTTGTCGAAATGGTAAAAAAATACGCCTTTAAACCGAGGGAACGCGAACTAAAAAAGATCGCGACGATTGCTGCATCATCGGAAGAAATTGGGTCCATCGTTAGTTCAGCCTATCTAAAAGTCGCTTCTTCTGCTGCGATAAATGTCGTCGATAAGGATATCGAAAAGACAAATGTCATCTATCAAAAGGGCTATGTCTTCGATACAATTATGCCATCAAATTACTTTTTTAAGGGAAAAAATAGTATTGAATTATCAAATCCTGCCGTAATTATTTATAAAAATTATTTATCTGGTTTAGAAAATATTGCCAGTTTATTAAATGAGCTGTTGGAGCAAAGAAAACCCTTTATAATATTCGCCGATGGCTTTGATGAGGCGGTTATCAATCAGCTTCTATCGTGGTATTTAAGCGATGATATTCCGGTAATTCCCTTATCTTTGCCGGGCTATAGCAAAGAAAAATTATCTTTTATCAGCGATTTATCCGTGATTGGCGATATGACGGAACTTGATATGGCGCTTAGCATCGGTCATGTCGAAAAATGCCTTATTAAAAATGATGTTACCGAACTTCAGTTTAATGAAAATTCAAAGATAACCTCTTATGTGGCCTCTTTAAAGGAAAACTTGGATAAAGATTTTGAAGAAGATGAGCAATTAGGCCGGCGCATTGCCGGACTTTCAACGGGCATCATTACCATCGAAGTCGGTGCTAAGACGAAGACGGAACGTCGGGAGATGAAGATGCGCTTTGATGATGCTCTATGTGCTCTTTCTTCATCTCGTGAAGGCGTTATGCCTGGTGGTGGAATAAGTTTTTATGATATTGCCTTAAAAATGGAGGACGATTCTATCGGCAAGACTGTAATTACCCATGCCTTAAAAGAACCTCTAAAGCAAATTATGATTAATGCGGGCCTCGATTATCGGGATATTGTTGCCGAAATGGAAAAAGCAAACTTTAAAAAGCTTTATAATATTCAAAATAATTGTTATGAAAAAGTCGATGATACCATGGTAATCGATTCCTTAAAGGTTCAAGAATCGGCCTTTTTAAACGCCATCTCGATTGCGGGAATGTTGCTTACGACGACGAGTTTAATAATAAATGAGGCACCTCTTGCCAATAAAGAAGTTAATACTTTTAATGATTTATAAAATTGGCAATATGCTAAAAACTGGTTGTAAATATGTTAAACATATGCTAAAATTTTAAATGTCATTTGACATTGGCCTGTTGGTGAAGTGGTTGAACACATAACCCTCTCAAGGTTACATACATGGGTCCGAATCCCATACAGGTCACCATTTTTAGTTATTTAAAATCTCGTTCTAACGAGTTTTTTTATTTTATTCTCATCAATATTCGCCTTTTGTAAAGCTAATATATTCAATTTAGAGCATTTATTTTGTTATATTTTGTAAAATAAAAGTAGATGGTGTATAATTTTTATAAGAAGGTGATAGAGTGAACCTATATATCAATGGCTATAATGTCTTTTTAATCGTTTTGATAACCTTTTTATCGTCCGTTATCCTAACGCCAATCGTCAAAAAGATGGCTTTCCATGTTGGAGCCATCGATCGACCTGATTATAAACGCAAAGTCCATAATCATAATATCCCGCGCATGGGAGGTTTGGCCGTTTTCTTTTCCTTTTTGATCGGGTATATGCTATTCGCGCCTAAGACGACGCAGATGCTCGCGGTCTTAATTGGCGGATTTGTCATTGTCCTCGTTGGAATTCTCGATGATATCAATCCCCTTGGGGTCAAATATAAATTAATTTGGCAAATTGTTGCCGCTCTCATCGTCGTCTTCTATGGCAATATTACCTTTGATAAGATGCAAATCTTTGGCATTCACTTTAATTTTAACTATCTATCATATCCCTTGGCGGTCTTCTTCATCGTCGCCATCATCAATGCCATTAATTTTACCGATGGCCTAGATGGCTTATCATCGGGAACTTCGACGATTTATTTCATAACGATTGCCACTATCGGTTACATCATGAATAAATTAGGTGGTTTGGACGTTATCTTATGCCTTATTATGATTGGTTCATGTCTTGGCTTTTTAGTTTATAATTTTGCTCCAGCCAGTATTTTTATCGGGGATACGGGAAGTATGTTTTTAGGTTTTATCATTTCCGTCATCGCCCTGCTCGGATTTAAAACGGCAACGATTACCTCTTTGATCATTCCTCTTTTAGTTTTGTTTATTCCGATATTAGATACCATTTTAGCGATGTGTCGGCGCATTATTAAGGGCGAAAGTATTGGAACGGCCGATAAGGAACATTTTCATCATCAAATTTTAAAATCGACTAAATCGACGGCCAAAGCGGTAATAATCATGTATTTTATCAATATCTTATTTGCCTGTGTATCCATATTTTATACGCTTGGCGATAAGAAGATAAGCATGCTGATATACCTCGTACTCTTAGTTGTCATCTTTACGCTCGTATTCCGAACGGACATCTTATTTGAACATCATCGGCCCAAGAAGGAGAAAAGACGAAAAGATGAAAGTTAATCTATATGACTTTGATAATACGATATATCATGGTGATTCATCGGTTGATTTTTTTCTCTTTTGCCTTCGTAAGAAGCCCAAGATGCTCTTTTTGCTTCCGAAGATGGGCAGCAGTTTTATAAAATATCGTTTGCATATAATCGATAAGACGGCCATGAAGGAGACCATATTTAGTTATTTAAAATACTTTGATAATATCGATGATCTCGTCAGGCGCTTTTGGTTGAAACATCGCAGTAAAATTAAGGAGTTTTTTCTAAATAAGGATCATGCTCAAGACATTATCATCTCCGCATCACCCGAATTTCTTTTAAGACCAATTGCCGATAGCTTTAATATTCGCGATCTAATCGCCAGTATCGTCGATAAGAAGACGGGGCACTTCCAAATGCCCAATTGTCATGGCGGAGAAAAGGTTCGACGCTTAAAGGCCAAGTATCCCGAGATTGAAGTCTTGGAAGCCTACAGCGATTCGATGAGTGATTTACCAATTTTAACATTAGCCGAGAAGGCCTATAAGGTAAAGGGATTTAAGATAAGTCCTTTAAATTTAAAAAAATAAAGTTAGGAGACAAAATACCCTAATTTTTTTATTTTATCTAATTATAATAGATGCTTAATTAAAAAGGCGTGAATCCTTATGATCGAATTAAAAAATGTATCGAAATATTATCATGATAAAGCAGTTTTAAAAAATATTAATTTAGTATTGCCTAAAAAAGGGTTGATATTTATTATTGGCGTCAGTGGCAGTGGCAAGACGACACTACTTAATTTGCTTGGTGGTTTAGAACATCCGACGAATGGGACGATCAATGTTCAAGGTTTAAAGTTACATAATTTGTCAAAAAGAGAGCTCGAATGTTATCGCCGATATTATGTTAGCTTCATCTTTCAACAATATAATCTTTTGCCAAAGATGACGGTTTTAGACAATATAAATCTCTTAAATTATCAAAAACTCGATCCAAATATTTGGGATCTTTTGAACTTAAAAGTTTTACCCGAACAGAAAGTTGCTACGCTTTCGGGTGGGGAAGCCCAACGGATCGCGATTGCCCGGTCCTTGGCCAGTCGTCACGAAATAATCTTGGCTGATGAACCAACGGGAGCTCTGGATTCGGCTACTAGTGATGCGATAATGGGTCTATTTAAGAGCATATCGCGAACTAAACTCGTCCTCGTCGTCACGCATAATGAAGCTTTAGCTCAAAAATATGGCGATGAAATCCTTCATATGGTCGATGGAACGATTAAAAGTTCGCGCCATAAGACTAAGACGGGGAACATTCTTAAACTTCCCAAATATAAATCCATGTCCTTGCAAAAACTACTAAAAATCGTCTTGGCCAACTACCATAGTAATTTTAAGCGAAATATCATGACGAGTATAGCCTTAAGTGTTGGGCTTCTGGCCCTCTTTCTGGCCCTCGCTTTAGCCCAAGGTTTTAAAGATAGTTTGCAAAGATATGAATATGATTATGCTAAATATTATCCTCTATATCTTTCCTTGACGAGTAGTAACATGACCGAAAGTTTTGAGGATTTTGCTAGCGATGACGATTTCGATTCGGCGCGCGTCTACGTTGAAAAGGACGCCCATGTCAACAATATCGATCGCCGGTTTATGTCCTTTGTTCGCGAATTAAAAAGTGATACCAATTATCAAGTATATACGTATTTAATTGACGATAATATCATCTTTACGACTCCCAAAAGCGATGAAGAGCAGTTTTATGATACGTTAGAAATCTTGGCTGGCAAGTTTTCCTCTAAGCGCGATGAAGTCATGTTGCTTCTCGATTGCCATAATCGTTTAAATGCCACTTTGGCCCATCTTATTGGCCTGGAATCCGCGGAATATACGGCTGAAGAATTAATCAATTATGAATATGTATTTAACAATATCACTTATAAAATTACGGGAGTTGTCAGGGGTTTAGATGATTCCTATTTTTTCAATACCTCGGCTATCATCTATAAGATCGATAACTTTTCCAATGAACTGCCGGAGGAGATCTATCTATTTCCACAAGATTATTTTCATAAAGAAAATATCATTGCCAAAATTCATAAATATGATGCCAATTTTACTTATACGGATTATACCGATACCTTTAAAAGTGCCTTTACGACCATCTTCGATGCCGTCCGAATCGTCCTCATTTCTTTTGCCGGTATTTCACTGATCGTGGCGACGATGCTCATGGGGCTCATTTCCTATTTGGGTATCAATGAACATCGCCATGATATTGGCCTCTTTAAATCTTTAGGTATCAGCTATCGCGAAGTTAAATTTATCTTTCTTTTGGAAAATCAACTCATTGCCATCGTGAGCAGTATAATGGCCACCTTGGCTGCCGTTATTCTAACGATTCCCCTAAATTTATTATTATCACATTATATCGGCTTTGAAGATGTCTTGACTTTAAAATTTGGCATTTTTGGCCTCGTCTTAGCTATTAGCCTAATACTAAGTATGATCGGTTCCTATATTCCCCTTCATCATATCGATAAGATGAATATCGTAAGTTTATTAAAAGATAATAATTAGTAATAAAATTGATAAAATCAGCCATATTAATAATGGTGATATCGATGAATAAAGAATTTTTATTAAATCTATATAAAGCTTGTGAAATGGGCAGTACATCAATTAAAGATGTTATTGGCATAATTAGCAATAAGGAAAATAAGATTACGAAGAACTTAATCGATTATGAAAATCAATATATCGTCTTAAAGGATCGCGTCGAACATATCTTAAAGGAAAACAACATTACCTATGGTGGTGGCAGTTTGATGGCGAAAGCGGGCAGCTTTATGGGGGTTCATATGGAATTGATGCGCGACAATAGCGACGCCAAAATTGCCGATATGCTCATTCAAGGTTTTACGATGGGTGTCTTGGAGGTAACTCGGGAATTAAAGAAGAATAAGGAACGCATTACCAAGGAAGAAAAGGCGATAGCCGAAGATTTAATTTCTTTTCAAAATAAGGCGATTAAAGAGATGAAGCATTTTCTATAAAGAGAATGCTTTTTTATTTAAAGTATGCTAAAATTTAGATGGTGAAGAATATGAAAATTGGTGTCGGTGTCAGCAATCATCATGTACATTTGACTGAAAATACTTTTAAAAAACTCTTTGGCGAAGAGGCCGTGTTAGAATGCCGCAATGCCTTAAATCAACCGGGGCAATTTGCCAGTACGGTTACGGTTGATTTGCAAAATGGTTCACATAAGGTTAGCCATGTTCGCGTCGTTGGGCCTTTAAGAGCTTATGATCAAGTGGAATTATCACAAACCGATGCCCAAATGCTTGGCCTCAATCCACCAAGGCGGCAAAGTGGCGATTTACAGAATACTTTACCCATTACCCTTATCGGTCCCAAAGGAAGTGTCAGAATTTCAGGCGGTGTCATTCTCGCGTTGCGTCATGTCCATATGAATCCCGAAATGGCTCGAAAGCTCCATCTTAAAATGAATGATGCCGTTGTTATAAAAAGGGATAACGTGCCTTTATTTGATGCCTATATAAAAGTGGGTGATCCCGCCTTCTTTGAATTACACATTGACACCGACGAGGCCAAAACGTATAATCTTCAAACAGGAGATATATTAGAATTAGAGTATGATGAAAATCGGTAATATAGAAATAAAGAATCCCATCGTCTTGGCGCCCATGGCGGGCATATCCGATCCTGCCTATATGCAAATCGTCGAAAAGATGGGCGTCGGTCTTTGCTTTACGGAGTTGATAAGTGCCGAAGCTATCGTGCGACGCAATCGCCGGACCTTGGAAATGCTCGTGGGACTCGATGATGTTCATGTTCCCGTCGGCGTGCAAATCTTTGGGGCCAATGTCGAAACGATGGTCGCTGCCGCCAAGATTTTAGTCGATGAGTATCACATTAAATTAATCGATATTAATATGGGCTGTCCCGTTCCCAAGGTGGCCATCCGCAGTCAAGCGGGCAGTGCCTTGCTTAAAAATCCCGATAAAATTTATGAATTAGTCAAAGCGATGGTCGATAATGTCGATGTGCCGATAACGGTAAAGATCCGCAGCGGTTGGGATGAAGAGCATATCAATGCCTTAGAAGTGGCGAAGAAAATTGAGGCGGCCGGAGCAAAGGCCGTAACTGTTCACGCGCGGACGCGATCCCAAGGATATAGTGGCAAAGCCGATTGGCAAATTATTAAAATGGTCAAGGAAAATGTCCACATTCCCGTCATTGGCAATGGCGATGTAACCAGTTGCTTTTTGGCCAAGAAGATGATGGATGAAACGGGCTGCGATGCGGTCATGATTGGGCGGGGAAATCTCGGAAATCCGTGGCTCATTCGGGAATGTGTTGATTATTTAAAGGAAGGGAAAGAGCCTAAAATTATTACTTATGAAGAAAAAATAGCCATGCTAAAGAAACAC
This sequence comes from uncultured Bacilli bacterium, assembly GCA_947598395.1. GTDB lineage: Bacteria > Bacillota_I > Bacilli_A > RF39 > UBA660 > CAG-582. The sequence continues at coordinate 29,145 of CANQFG010000003.1, read as the reverse complement.
TTTACGCTCCTATTAAAATATAAACCGGAGCGCGTGGCGTTGCTGGAAATTCGCAATCATGCCCTATGGTATTTAAAAGGTCTTCCCAATTCCGCCGTCATCAAAAATCGCATATGCTCCTGTAATCAAAGTAATGAATTATTTAGCATCTTTGAAGATTATCTTAATTCGTTAAAGGATTTGAAATAAAATGCCAAAACTATCTTTATAAAGAAGATAGTTTTTATAAATTTTCGTTATATTTAATTCTACTTTTAAAATTATAAAATTGTGGTAAAATAGTAAAGAAATTTGGTGATATTATGGATAAAATTATCGTAAAAGGGGCGCGCGAAAATAATTTAAAAAATATAAATATTGAGATTCCCAAAAATAAACTCGTCGTCATGACGGGTGTTTCGGGCAGTGGCAAGAGCAGTTTGGCTTTTGATACGATTTATGCCGAAGGTCAAAGACGTTACGTTGAGTCGCTATCGGCGTATGCCCGCCAATTTTTAGGAGGTTCGGAAAAGCCCGACGTCGATTCCATCGAGGGGTTAAGTCCCAGTATTTCGATCGACCAAAAATCGACGAATAATAACCCGCGAAGTACGGTCGGAACGGTTACCGAAATCTACGATTATCTTCGACTCTTATTTGCCCGAATTGGCATTCCATATTGTCCCAATCATGGGGTTCCCATTAGCTCGCAAAGTGTTGAAGAAATGACCAATCGCATCATGAATTACGAGGCAGGTACGAAACTCGAAGTTTTAGCACCCATCGTTCATGGCGAAAAGGGAACGCATAAAGATACCTTTGATAAATTGCGTAAAGAGGGGTTTACCCGCGTTCGCGTCAATGGAACTGTCCAAGATCTTGCCGGCGAGATCGTCCTTGAAAAAAATAAAAAGGACAATATCGACGTCGTCATCGATCGCATTGTTTTAAAGGATACCGAACGGGGCCGCTTATTTGAAGCGATCGAAACGGCTACCAAGATGGCCAATGGCAAAGTCGTCGTCAACATCATCGGCGATCGGGAAATCTTGATGAGCGAAAATTATGCTTGTCCCGACTGTGATTTTTCCTTGCCGGAACTCGAACCCAGGATATTTTCCTTCAATGCACCGTATGGCGCCTGTCCTTTGTGCAAAGGGTTGGGTGTTACTAAACATATCTCGGAGGATTTATTAATTCCGGATCGCAATAAATCGATTTTGGAAGGGGCCATAAGAACTTTGACGATCGATGATAATATCGATATGACACGCCTTTTTACCATTGCTAAAGCCTTAAAGATCGATTTAAATACGCCTATTAAAGATATGGATGCTGCCGCTTTAAAGGTCATCCTCTATGGTACGGATGAACAATTTGATTTTGAATATACGTCCAAAAATGGCAATAAAAGATATACGACGGAAAGTTATGAGGGCATCATCGTCAATTTGGAACGGCGCTATATCGAAACCAACAGTGCCTGGATCCGCGATTGGATTGAAGGTTATATGATCGAAAACACGTGTCCGCTATGTAAGGGTTCGCGTCTAAAAAACGATATTTTGAATATTAAAGTCGGTAAAAAGAATATATGGGAAGTAACAAATTTATCGATAAAAGATTTAATTTTATTCTTTAACAATTTAAAACTTACGAAGACGGAGTTGGAAATCAGTGATTTAATCGTCAAAGAGATCAAGTCACGATTAAATTTTCTCGATAATGTTGGGTTATCTTATTTAACTTTATCGCGCAATGCGGGAACTTTATCGGGTGGGGAAGCCCAACGCATTCGGTTAGCGACCCAAATTGGCAGTCAACTAAGTGGCGTCCTTTATGTTTTAGATGAACCGAGTATTGGCTTACATCAAAAGGACAACGATCGCCTTATTCAAAGTTTAAAGAGGATGCGCGATTTGGGCAATACCTTAATTGTCGTCGAACATGATGAAGACACGATGCGTGCCGCCGATTATCTCGTCGATATTGGGCCTGTTGCTGGCGAACACGGGGGCTATGTCGTTGCAGCTGGAACGCCCGAAGAAGTCATGAAAAATGAAAATTCGCTTACGGGCCTATACTTAAGTGGCAAGGAAAAAATCGAAATTCCTAAGAAGCGGCGCAAGGGCAATGGCAAATTCTTGACGGTCATGGGAGCCCGGGAGAATAATTTGAAGAATATCAATGTCAAGTTTCCACTTGGTACCTTAATATGTGTCACCGGTGTTTCCGGTAGTGGTAAATCGTCGTTAGTCAATGAAATTTTATGCAAAGCCCTTCAATTATCGATCTATAACAGTAAAGTTGAAGTGGGCAAATGCAAGGGCGTCAAGGGATTAGAATATGTCGATAAAGTCGTACAAATTACCCAAGATCCCATTGGTCGTACTCCTCGAAGCAATCCTGCGACATACACGGGCGTATTCGACGATATTCGCGATGTCTTTGCCGAGATGAAGGAATCGAAAATTCGCGGATATAATAAGGGCCGCTTCTCATTTAATGTCAAAGGTGGACGGTGTGAAGCCTGCTGGGGGGATGGCGTTAAAAAAATCGAAATGCACTTCTTGCCGGATGTCTATGTTCCCTGTGATGTCTGTAAGGGAAAACGCTACAATAGCGAAACTCTTGAAGTTAAGTTCAAGGGTAAGAATATTGCCGAAATATTGGATATGCGTGTCGAGGAAGCTATCAAATTCTTTGAAAATGTCCCCAAAGTATATAGCAAATTACAAGTATTAATGGACGTAGGGCTTTCCTATGTCACGCTTGGCCAAAGTGCTCCAACTCTCTCGGGCGGCGAGGCCGGTCGCGTCAAGTTGGCGAAAGAATTGCAAAAGAAGCCGACTGGTAAATCCGTATTTATTCTCGATGAACCGACGACGGGGTTGCATACTGATGATATCAAAAAATTATTGGTAATTCTCGAACGCATCGTCGACAATGGCGATACGGTAATCGTCATCGAACACAATTTAGATGTCATCAAAGTTGCCGATTATATCATCGATTTGGGACCTGATGGTGGCGATGGCGGCGGAACGGTTGTGGCAACGGGTACTCCCGAAAGTGTTGCCAAAGTCAATGAATCATATACGGGCCAATACTTAAAGAGAATATTGAATGTTGATAAGTAAAATCTTTTCAACATTTTTTTGTTATTAATTGCAATATATAACTTGATAATTTATAATTAAATAGGAGAGTGATAATATGAATCCTGTACTTATAAGTATTGGTAACTTTGAAATTCGCTGGTATTCCGTATTGATATTAGTAGCGGCTTTTTTCGTATTTTATTTTGTTACGCGCGAAGCTATGCGCTTTAATATCAGTCGTGATTTTATCTTTAATCTTCTATTTTGGGCGCTCATCTTTGGCATAATTGGGGCCCGATTATATTATGTATTGTTTAATTTGCCACTATTTATGGAAAATCCTATCGATATATTAAAGGTATGGAATGGCGGGCTCGCGATTCATGGTGGTTTAATTTTTGGCTTGATCGTCGTAATTCTCTATACGAAAAAATATAAAGTTCGAACCATAAGAATTGTCGATTTTATCGTCGTGCCCTTGCTCCTTGGTCAAGCGATCGGCCGCTGGGGAAATTTCTTCAATCAAGAGGCTCATGGTGCGGCGACGACGGTTGCTAAATTGCAAAGTTTATTCGTACCCGATTTTATAATTAAGGGCATGACAATCGATGGCGTCGTCTATAGTCCAACTTTTCTCTATGAGTCCCTTGCCTGTCTTATTGCCTTTATCGTCTTGTTATTTGTTCGCCGCGGTAAATATACCAAAGTGGGAACGATGACGGCTTCTTATTTGGTCATCTATGGTGTCATTCGCTTCTTTATCGAGATGAGTCGTACCGATGCCTTAATGCTCGGTGGCTTCAAAATTGCTCAAATTGTTTCAGTCTGTATGATCGTGGTTGGCCTTGGAATGTTGATGTTCTTAAGTCGCAAAGGCAAATTTGAAGATTTATATAATGATACGTCTAATGTTGGACCAATAAGATTTTAAAAATTGCTTGTTAGGATTATATTAATTTGTTAAACTTGTTATAAGGAGAGTACGAAATGCGAGAAACTATACAAGATAAGTTAGCCATATTAGAAAAAAGTCTCGACACGAAAGCGCATAAAGAATGGGCGACGATGCTGGCCGTTGGCAAGAGAATATTCGCCGATAGCCAAATCGAAAGGTTAGATGCCGACGTTCAAAATGCGACCTATGATTATTGGAATGCCTTATTGGATCGTATCTTAGTCAATGTTAACAGTCAAACTGCTGAACCGATAAAGGTTCATATGTAAAAGCACCAGATGGTGCCTTTTTTATGGACTGTATTTTGCCTAAAAATAGTTTTAAAAGGATGCAATAGACATCGTTTTTGTAAGGCAAAAGTTGATACTTTTTTATCGCTTTTCACATAGATTATATTAGAAAGGAAAGTGATTAAATGAATAATAGTTACCAATGTAATGGCTTCCGGCCAACGCCGCCAGCTAATGTCGGTCCAACCGGAGCTACTGGCCCTCAAGGACCAACCGGACCTCAAGGAGTTCAAGGCTTACAAGGCGTTCCAGGAATCATGGGGCCAACGGGACCACAAGGGGTTCAAGGTTTACAAGGACCTCAAGGACCTGCTGGTACTAATGGTGCTCAAGGATCTCAAGGGCCAACTGGTCCTCAAGGAGTTGCTGGTCCACAAGGAATTGCCGGCGCGGTAGGTGCTACCGGAGCCACTGGTGCTACTGGAGCTACAGGTCCAACCGGAGCTACTGGCGCTACTGGAGCCACGGGTGCTACTGGAGAAACTGGTGTTGCTGGTCCAATCGGTCCACAAGGTCCAACGGGAGCCACGGGTGAAACCGGCCCAACGGGAGCTACGCCTGTTTTGACAATTGGAACAGTTACGACGGGAACGCCAGGAGGAACTGCTACTGCTACGATTTCGGGTACAGCGCCAAATTTTGTCCTCGATTTGACGATTCCACAAGGTCCAACTGGTCCTGCCGGAGCTGCTGCTTAAAATTGATGAGTGAAAAAAGATGAATAAATATAAAATAGTCGTCTATGCGATTTCCAAAAATGAGAGTCAATTTGTCGATCGTTGGTATGAATCGATGAAGGAAGCCGATGCTATTTATGTCTTAGATACGGGTTCGACAGATGATACCGTGGCAAAACTAAAAAGTCATGGCATCCAAACATATGAAGAAAAAGTCGATCCCTGGCGCTTCGATACGGCGCGCAATCGCAGTTTAGATCTCGTACCCTTAGATACGGATATCTGTGTCTGTACGGATTTAGATGAAGTTCTCGAACCGGGTTGGCGCCAAAAATTGGAAGATACGTGGAATCCGCATACTAATCGCGTTCGCTACAAATATAATTGGGCGCTCGATGAGCAAAATCGTCCCGTCGTGACCTTTTTCTATGAAAAAATTCATGATCGGAAACATTATAAATGGATTCATCCCGTCCATGAAATATTAGAGTGTTCTTTAAAAGAAGAGAATGTGGCTACTAATGCGGATATCGTCTTAAACCACTATCCCGATCATACGAAATCGCGTTCATCGTATTTGCCTTTGCTCGAGTTATCGGTTAAAGAAGATCCATTAAACGATCGCAATGTCCATTATTTGGGTCGCGAATACATGTATTATGGGCGCTTTAATGAATGTATCGATACTCTACTAAAACACATCAACTTAAAAAGTGCTACGTGGGATGTCGAAAAAAGTGCTTCTATGCGCTTTATTGCTCGTAGTTATATGCACTTAAAACGCTTTGAAGAAGCCAAATATTGGTATCAAAGGGCCATCGAGACTTGTCCGCATACGCGGGAAGCCTATGTCGAACTAGCGATGCTCGAGTTAGAAAATAAAAACTATTTTGAAGTAATAGTAAATTGTCTAAAAGCAAAAACAATATTAAAAAATGCCATGATTTATATTAATGAACCATTTTGCTGGGATTCAACCATTGATGATTTACTATCGATAAGTTATTACAATTTAGGTATTAAAGATTTAGCCATCTATCATATCAATAAAGCTTTAGAATATGCACCAGACGACGAACGATTACAAAAGAATAAAGAGATATTTGAACAATTATAAGTCAGATATCTCTTTTTTTGGTGTTTTTAGGTTCAAATTATGTCGAAAATAAATGCCAACTTGTATTTAAAAGAAGATTTATGTTATTATTTAGGCGGTGAAGAGATGAATAACTTAGTATTAGCTTATTTAGGCGATGCCGTCTATGAATTATATGTTCGCGAACACTTGCTAAATATGGGAATTGCCAATGTCAAAGATTTGCAACGTGCTAGTATTTCCTATGTCAGTGCTGCTAGTCAATGTCGGATTTTAGAGGATCTCATCGATGATAATATCTTAAGCGAAGAGGAACTTACAATCGTCAAACGGGGTCGTAATGCCTCGAGTCATGCTAGTAAGACGACGGATATCATTACCTATAAAAAAGCGACGGGTTTGGAATGTCTTATTGGTTATTTATATCAAAATGATAGAGAAAGATGTGATGCTCTCATGCATCATATATTAGGTGAAAAAGATGCGCGTATGTGGTAAAAATGTCTTTAATGAGATTGATTATAAGGCGATTAAAAAAATTTATTTGGCCGATAACTTTAAAGATCAAGAAATATTGGATAAAATTAAAAATCATAAATTGAAATATGTGATGAGTGATAGTAAAACTTTGGATCATATCATGCCGCATAATCAAGGAATAATTATCGAAATATCGGATTTTGAATATGGCAAGTTGGAGGATATTGGGGCCGAAGACTTTATCGTCGTTCTCGATCATATCGAAGATCCCCATAATTTTGGAGCCATCATTCGGACGTGTGAAGCGCGGGGCATTAAGAGTATTATCATTCCCAAAGACCGCAGTGTCACCGTCAATGATACGGTTATGAAGACATCGGCGGGTGCCTTAAATCACGTCAATATTATTATGGTCACCAACTTAGTTGTGGCTCTAAATGACTTAAAGAAAAAAGGCTATTTTGTCTATAGTGCCGAAGCGGATGGATGTGATTATCGTGATGTCGACTATGCCGATAAGAAAGTCTTGGTAATTGGCAGTGAAGGCCATGGCATATCGCGATTAGTAAGGGAAAACTCCGATGAAATAATCAGCATTCCGATGTATGGGAAAGTCAATAGTCTCAATGCTTCGGTTGCGGCCGCCATTTTAATTTATGGAATTGAGTAGTCCCTTAGGGAAAGGATAAGTTATATGAATGAATATCCGGATAATGAATTAATCAATATGATAAGTGAAAATAGCGAAGATGCCCGCGATTATGTCTATGAAAAATATCACTATATAATCGATATTATCTGCAATAAATATAAGAAAGCGGCCTATGTTTTGGATATCGATTTTAAAGAACTCGAACAAGAGGCCATGGTAGGTTTTTCCGATGCCTTAGTTAACTATGCCGATGATCGGGATACGACACTTCCGACCTTCATTACGATCTGCGTCGAACGCCGCGTCACCAAATTTATTCGTAAATCATCGACGGATAAGGATAAAGCGCGCCGCGAAGCTTACTCTTTAGAGGCCGAATACGATGAAAATGTCTCGTTATTAAACTTTATCAGTTCGCCTCTATCGGATCCATCGATAACGGTCGAAGCCGAAGAAAACATCCGCAATTTAAAATCGAAGATCAAAGACCTGTTAAGTCCCTTGGAATATGAAGTCTATAAATTGATGCTCAATAGTTTTAATTATCATGAAATTGCCTCGATTTTAAATAAAAACCCCAAACAAATTGATAATACGATGCAGAGAATAAGGACGAAAATAAAAGATTTACTTAAAAAGTAGGAATCTTTTACTTGCAAGATACCTTTGGGTGTGCTATATTAATGGCGTACACGAAAGTGTCTTTTTTAATACAATAAAATTAAGAGGTGATCAAAGTGGCAAAAAAGGAAACGAAAGAACCAGTAGAAAACAAAAAGCAAAGACAAGAAGACTTAAAAAAACGCAAACAAAATTTAAAAAAAGCTAAGAAAATTGAAAAAGAAGCGATGCTCAATGAAAAGAAGAAATTAGATAAGGAAATCAAGGATTTATCTAAGGAAAAGAAGAGCGTTAAATCCAAGGTTGAAAAGAAAGAGATCAATCAAAAAATCAAAAATGTCAAACATCAAAGGAATAAGATTGGCAAAAGGGATTCCTATCTATCCGATGTCTTAGAAGAGATGAAATTAGTTAGATGGCCAAAAAAAGAGGAAGTCATCAAATATTCCATAGCATCATTTATCTTTGTGGCGATATTTGCTTTATTCTTTTTTGGAATTGATGCATTATTTGCTCTAGTAAAGGATTTGATGGATTAATGGAAAAACAATGGTATGTTGTCAACACTTATAGTGGACACGAAAGTAAAGTAAAAGAAAAGTTGGAGATGCGGGCCGAATCCATGGGATTTACCGATTATATCTTCCGCATTATCATTCCCGAAGAGACGGTCATCGAAACGTTAAAAGATGGTACGAAGAAGGAAAAGAAACATAAGATGTTTCCGGGCTATATTTTAGTCGAGATGATCATGACCGATGATGCTTGGTACATCGTTCGTAATACGCCAGGAGTTACGGGATTTATTGGTTCTTCTGGTAAGGGTGCCAAACCGACGCCATTATTGCCACAAGAAATCGATCGCATTTTGATAAATATGGGTATGAGTCGCGTCGATGTCGATGCCGAATTAGCAGTCGGTACCAAAGTTTCCATCGTCGATGGTCCATTTACTGGCATGTCCGGTACGATCGATAATATCGATACGGAAAATTCGCGCCTCACCGTTTTAATCGACTTATTTGGTCAAGAGACGCCAGTCGAAGTCGAATTATTCCAAGTAACCGTTGTTAAATAGATATAAATTAAAAAAACAAGCATAAAATAAATAAAAATAAATTTATGGTTGTTTTTTTGTCGTTTATGTGTTAGTATCTTAAGTGCTAAATATTATTTTTAGTAAGTGGGAGGGAAATTGCGGATTAGCCCATAACCACTAGCGAAAATACGAAAGGATGTGTTTTACGTGGCAAAAGAAGTCGTAAAGAAGATTAAATTACAAATTCCGGCTGGAAAAGCAACGCCAGCTCCACCAGTTGGTACGGTTTTAGGACCAGCAGGAATTAATTTACAAGAGTTCTGTACGAAGTATAATGATGCGACGCGCGATAAAATGGGTGATGTCATCCCAGTTTTAATCTCTGTCTATGATGATCGTTCATTTGACTTTGTACTTAAGACTCCACCAGCTGCTGAATTGATCAAGAAGTATGCCAAGATTAAATCGGGTAGTAAAAAGGGTGCCAACGAAGTAGTCGCAACGATTACTAAGGAAGATGCCAAAGCTATTGCTGAGATAAAGTTACCGGATTTAAATGCCTACACGGTTGAGGAAGCAATGAAGATTGTCGAAGGTACTGCTCGCAATATGGGTGTTGCCGTCAAGGGTGTCAATGATGCCGAACTTGCCGAACAAGCTCTTGAAGCCGAAGCTGCTGAAAGAGAAGCCCAAAAACGGGAAGCTGAACTCGAGGCAATGGAAGAATCAGCAAGTAATTCTAATGTCGATGTCGAAGTTATAACTGAAAAAGAAGAATCAGAAACTGAAAATGCTGATAATTAATAGATGAAATATATCCGCTAATAAACCACGATTGGAGGTATAATGATGAGAAAATCAGGAAAGAAGTATGTGGAAGCTTCAAAGAAAGTTGAAAAGAATAAAAGCTATACTTTAGAAGAAGCTGTTAAGCTTGTCAAAGAGACTAGTACGACGAAATTCGATAGTTCCGTTGAATTAGCAGTCAAGCTTAATATCGATACCAAAAAAGCTGATCAACAATTGAGAGGATCATTAGTTTTACCTAATGGCAATGGTAAGACGAAGAAAATCTTAGTTTTAGCCAAAGGTGCTCAAGCCGAAGCAGCCAAAAATGCCGGTGCTGACTATGTTGGTGAAGTTGAGTTAATCGATAAAATTGCCCAAGAAAATTGGTTTGATTTTGACGTAATTATCGCAACTCCCGAAATGATGCCAGCTTTAGGAAAAATTGGTAAGGTTTTAGGACCTAAAGGTCTAATGCCAAATCCTAAGACGGGAACGGTTACTGTAACGCCAGATAAGGCCGTAGCCGATGTCAAGAAAGGTATGATTGAATATCGTGCTGATCAATTTGGCAATATTCACTGCTTAGTTGGTAAAGTATCGTTTGACGAGAAAGCTTTATCGGAAAACATTGCCTATGTCGTTGCTACTATAGCTAAGGCTAAACCAGCAACCGTTAAAGGTAAGTACATGCAAAATATTTCAATTTGTTCGACCATGGGGCCTGGTATCCATGTCGATATAAATTCATTTGACATATAATAATAAATATGTTAAATTAAAAATCGATGAAAAAACTTTTTACCGAAGACAGTAGGGGATACGTCTTAATAATCCTACCGAGGGAAGTCCTATATTAAATAATATAATACTTTCCCGTCGTGGAAAGTTTTTTTATAAATATAAAAGGAGGACATATATGGCAAGCGAGAAAATTCTTAATTCGAAAAAAGAGACAGTACAAGAGATAACGGATAAATTAAAGAATTCGAAGAGTGTATTACTATTTAGATATGCTCAAAGTTCTGTTTCTGATATGCAAGAATTACGGAGAGAATTAAAGAAAATCGATAGTGAAGTAAAAGTCTATAAGAATACTCTTGTCAAAAGAGCTTTAGATGATATGAACATTGATTTGAGTAGCTTCTTAGAAGGACCAAATGCAATCGTGTTTGGCAAAGAACTTCTTGAACCTATCAAAGCCTTTGATGAATTTGCTAAGAAACATAAGAATGTCGAAATTCTTACGGGACTCGTCGATGGCGAAGTTGTATCATTAGATACGATCAAAGATTATGCAGCTATACCATCTATGGAAGGTTTACTTACTATGTTTGCTGGTGGATTGATGGAACACGTAAAAAATCTATCTATTGCACTTAATTTATATGCCGAACAATTAGGTGAAAAAAATTAAAGGGAGGAATGATTTAAATGGCAAAATTATCGACAAGTGAAATTATTGACGCAATTAAAGAAATGAAAATTTTAGAAGTCAAAGAATTAGTTGACGCTATGAAGGAAACTTTTGGAGTTGATCCAAGTGCTGTTGCTGTAGCAGCTGCTCCAGTAGCTCAAGAAGAAGAAGGATCTAGTACGAAGACCGTTGTCTTAAAGGATGCTGGTGCTTCTAAGATTCAAGTTATCAAAGTTATAAGAGAAATCACTGGCTTAGGATTAGTTGAAGCTAAGGGTGTTGCTGATAATGGTGGAAATATTAAAGAAAATATTTCTGTCGATGAGGCAAACGAAATTAAAGCTAAACTTGAAGAAGCTGGCGCTACTGTCGAATTAGCTTAGTTAAGAAGGAAGCTCAAGGCTTCTTTTTTATATAATTATAAAGGACAAATAGCTTAAGTATTTGTCCGCATTTTTGATTAACCTTTCAGGGTGTGGCTTGCAAAGGGCAAGCCATCAAAAAACCACTAGCTAAGCTAGTGGAATTAAAAGACTTATAGTAATATGACATCTCGCGTGCTATAATATGGTGCGTTCAAGCCCATATTAAAAGCACGAAAGGAGAGATGTCATGGCTAAAAGTTTAGCACATACCAAGTATATGTGCAAGTACCATATTGTATTTATACCAAAATATAGAAGAAAAACCATATACAATAAATTAAGAAAAGAAATCCAAAAGTATATAAAGGATTTATGTAAGTGGAAGGGAGTAGAAATCCTAGAAGGACATATGATGCCAGACCATGTGCATTTGTTAGTAGAAATCCCACCAAGAATGAGTGTATCAAGTTTCATGGGGTATTTGAAAGGAAAAAGTAGTTTGATGATCTTTGAAAAGAATCCAAATTTGAAGTATAAGTTTGGGAATCGAAATTTTTGGGCAACGGGCTACTATGTAAGTACAGTAGGATTAAATGAAGCAACAATAAGGAAATATATAAGAGAACAAGAAAAAGAAGATATGATGGAAGACAAATTAAGTAAGAAAGAATATATAAACCCTTTTAAAGGTTTGCTAAAGTAGTCATTACACTGGGCTTGAACTAGAGAAAGCCAGCCTCCATATGCGGGCTGGTAGATATTAGGGCCTTATAGGCCATGTGAAAACCACGCCTTTTAGACGTGGTTAGTTATTTGATTAATTATTATGCTTTATAGTCCTTATTTTTTGGCTAGTTCCATATCGAGTTTGCCGGTATCATGAACAGCTTCCATTTGACCATCGATGATTTTAAATAGTTGATTAAAGAAGTTCGTAAGATTATTGAGGGCCATTTGTCTATTTTGATCAGAGATATAGGCGTTAGCAAATAAGAATTCGATATAATTTTTTAGATTAGTCGTAAGTAAGATATAGATATTTTTTTCAAAGTCCGCTTGCTTAGATAAATCTTTAATGAGTTCTTCATAGGCCATCTCCCGATTATTAAGGAGGGTGGCAATCATCTCATGAAGTCGATCTAAAGCATCGGTATGTTGGGTTACTATTGAGCTTATTGGTAAGGCAATATATTCTTCAATTAATTGGATCCAAGCTTCGGTTTCCTCATCCATCGTATTGTCGATGCGAGCTAAAACTTCATTTAAGAAAGTATCGGGCATATCGACTTTTAGAAGGGCCCGATTATAGGAATCGGTAATCAATTGCTTTAAGATCTTTAAGCCAAAGCCATATTTGCCAAAGACGGAAACCGTAACAAAATTTTTGGGAGCTTGGCTCACGTTGACGTCATCTTCTCCGATTAAAAGTTGGCGGTTGGCAACGGTATGACACACCCCATTGACGCCAAAATTGATTCCCACTTGAGCGTAATTATTGGGTGGGCAAAATTCTAAAAACCACTCCTTATAGGCCCTTTGTTTGGCGACTAATACCCGATCGCCCTTATCATTCCAGCATCGTCCATAGTTGGCCCAGCAATTGCTTCGATCTTCAGTTACGACAAAGGCATGGGAATCATCGGGAACATAAGTACTGCTCGGCATAGCATACGCCTCAATATTTAAAGTCGTATAACTATCGCGCACGCCAAGATGGTTTTTATTGATGACGATTTCTTTTTTATCGCCAGTATCATTCGGATTCATGTTTAACCTCCTATCATAAATTCCTAATTTAAATTTAACAGAAAATATGAGCCTTTGTAAATATTAACAATTTACGATAAAAAAAATTAAAATATACGATATAATATAAGTAATGATTGATAAGTAAAGTGGTGAGATTATGAAGAAGAAAAATGGTTGGGGCTTGCGGACAATGCTTATTTTGATGGGAATACTGATCTTTTTTGGATTAGTTGCGGTCTACTATATTTATCGTATGTATGATTGGGGAGTATTCAAATGAAAAAGTTGATGATAATTTGGGGCATCGTTGCCGTTATTTTAGTGGGGACGCTGACCTTCATTGGCTTAAAATTTAATGAAAGTATTAAGGACTATAAGGCGTTTGAAAATGATATGTTGGAAGCGGCTAACTTTTATATCGAAAAGAATAATATTGCCTTAGATGTCAATGAATCGATAAAACTTGATTTAGATATGTTAGTGGAAAAGGAATTTATGAATGGCAATAAAGTAAATGATGATGAGTGTCGGGGATATGTGTTAGTGAAGCGAGTCCTTGGCGATACGAAATATAAAAGTTTTATTAGCTGTAAAAATTATACGACGGTTGATTATGAAGATTAAAGGAAAGTTTTTATTCTTTGGGCATATATTATAAAGAGAAATAATCGTTTAAAAATAATCAAAAAAGTATTGACGATTAAGGAACAATTTGATATATTATATTAGCATTTAATTTTAGGTTCTACCTTAGGTGGAACCTAGTTTTAAGGGGAAAACGATACACCAGGATGTGTGTACGTAGAAAGGGAGATTATATGACTACTATTAACCAATTAGTAAGAAAAGGTAGATCTAAGAAAGTTAGAAAGCAAAAGAGCCCAGTGCTAAATTTTGGTTTCAATTCTATGGAGAGAAAAGCCACTAATACGAATCATCCACAAATGCGTGGGGTTTGTACACGGGTTGGTACTAAGACTCCAAAGAAACCAAACTCAGCATTGCGTAAATATGCGCGTGTTAGACTATCTAATGGCCGTGAAGTCGATACATATATTCCAGGTGAAGGACATAACTTACAAGAGCATAGTGTTGTACTTATTCGTGGTGGACGTGTTAAAGACTTAATCGGTGTTCGTTATCATATTATTCGTGGAGCATTAGATACACAAGGTGTTAATGAACGTAAAAAAGGTAGAAGTAAATACGGAACGAAAAAACCAAAGAAATAAAATAAAATAAGGAGGAAATAAAATGCGTAAAAGACGTGCTGTTAAGCGTGATGTTTTACCAGACCCTATTTATAAATCGAAGATCGTTACTAAATTAATCAATGCTATCATGAAAGATGGTAAAAAAGGTACGGCTGAAAAGATTTTATATGGGGCTTTTGAAATAATTCGAGAAAAAACGGGACAAGATCCTATCGAAGTATATAACAAAGCGCTTGAAAATATTAAACCAGCTTTAGAAGTAAAATCGCGTCGGGTTGGTGGATCAAATATTCAAGTACCAATCGAAGTTAGCGATGATCGTGCCCAAACATTGGCGTTACGGTGGTTGGTTAATTATGCCAGATTGAGAAATGGCAATGGTATGGCTACTAATTTAGCCAATGAAATAATGGATGCTGCAAACGGGGTTGGCGGAGCGGTCAAGAAACGTGAAGATACTCACAGAATGGCCGAAGCTAATAAAGCATTTGCACATTATAGATGGTAGGTAAAGTATGGCAAGAGATGTTACAATTGATAAAATAAGAAATATTGGTATCATGGCTCATATCGATGCCGGAAAGACAACTACAACGGAAAGAATCTTATTCCATACGGGTATTACTCATAAGATTGGTGAGACGCATGATGGCGAATCCCAAATGGACTGGATGGATCAAGAGAAGGAACGGGGTATCACGATTACCAGTGCTGCTACGACTTGCCATTGGAAAGGGTATCGTTTAAATATTATCGATACTCCGGGCCATGTCGACTTCACGATCGAAGTTCAAAGAAGTTTGCGAGTTTTAGATGGTGCGGTTGCTTTACTAGATGCCCAAGCTGGTGTTGAACCCCAAACGGAAACCGTTTGGCGCCAAGCTAATGAATATAATGTACCGAGAATTATCTGTGCTAATAAGATGGGAAAAATTGGTGCTGACTATTACTATAGTTTAAAGACGATTAAAGACCGTTTAGGGGCCAATGCTGCTCCTATTGAATTGCCTATTGGTGCAGAATCAGAATTCCATGGCGTCGTCAATCTTGTTACGATGACGGCTTGTGAATTCGATGGAACTGAGCATGAAAATGCGACGGAAATTCCGATTCCGGATGATTTAGTCGAAAAGGCTAAGGAATACCGCAATAAGTTGATCGAAGCTGTTGCCGATTTTGATGAAGATTTGATGATCAAATATTTAGATGGTGAGGAAATTGGTGCTGAAGAATTAAAGAGTGCGATTCGTAAAGCGACATTATCTGTTAAATTCTTCCCAGTTGTCTGTGCCGATGCCCTAAGTAATCAAGGTATTAAACCATTACTTGATGCCGTTGTCGACTATTTGCCAGCTCCAACTGATGTTCAAGCTATTGAATGTGTCGATAGAAATGGCAATGATGTCTTGCGTCATCCAAGTGATTCGGAACCATTTACGGCCTTAGCTTTCAAAATTATGACTGATCCATTTGTTGGAAGACTTTCTTTCTTCCGGGTCTATTCGGGTGTTCTTACTAGTGGTTCATATGTCTTGAACTCGACGAAGAACGAGAAAGAAAGAATTGGTAGGATCTTACAAATGCATGCCAATCAACGTAAGGAAATTAACGAAGTTTATGCTGGTGAAATTGCTGCGGCTGTTGGCTTAAAAAATACGACGACCGCTGATACCTTATGTGATGAAAAGAATCCATGTATCATGAAGGGTATGGAATTCCCAGAACCAGTTATCGATATTGCCATTGAACCAAAGAGTAAAAATGATCAAGATAAGATGGCTTTAGCCCTTCAAAAACTCGTCGAAGAGGATCCAACTTTACGTGTTAAGACCGATGCTGAAACGGGTCAAACCGTATTATCCGGTATGGGTGAATTACACTTGGATATCATCGTCGATCGGATGAAGCGCGAATTCAATGTCGAATGCAATAAAGGTAAACCACAAGTTGCCTATCGTGAGACGATTACTTGCGCTGGCGAATGCGAAGGTAAGTATATTAAGCAATCCGGTGGACGTGGTCAATATGGTCATGTTTGGGTTCGCTTTGAACCAAATCCGGGCAAGGGTTATGAATTTGTCGATGGCATTGTCGGTGGTATCGTTCCCCGCGAATATATTCCAGTAACGGATAAGGGCTTACAAGAAGCTATGCAAGGTGGTATCTTGGCTGGTTATCCAGTTGTTGATGTCAAAGCAACCTTATTCGATGGATCATATCACGATGTCGACTCATCAGAAATGGCCTTTAAAATTGCTGCTTCTCTTGCTTTAAAGGAAGCTAAGAATAAATGTAAGGCGGTTTTACTTGAGCCAATAATGAAGGTCGTTGTCGATGTACCTGAAGAATATATGGGTAATGTCATGGGCGACTTAACTAGTCGTCGCGGACGTCCGCTTGGACAAGAATCAATTGGAACGATTTTGCGAATTACAGCTATGGTTCCATTATCCGAAATGTTTGGATATGCTACGGACTTGAGAAGTAATACCCAAGGTCGTGGAAACTTCCAAATGGAGAAAGACCATTATGAAGAAGTTCCAAAATCTATTGCTGAAGAAATAATTAAGAAAAACAGCGTAAATTAATGAATAATTACTTGATTTAATATCAAGAATTAGATACAATATTTTTGTTATAAAAAGAAATTAGGAGGAAGAAATTATGACAAGAGAAAAATTTGATCGTAGTAAACCACATGTTAATATTGGTACTATTGGACATGTCGACCATGGTAAAACGACATTAACAGCTGCAATTTCTAAAGAATTCTCTAAAGTCTTCATGGATTATGCTGCAATCGATAGCGCTCCAGAAGAAAGAGAACGTGGTATTACTATCAATACTGCTCACGTTGAGTATGAAACGGCTAAGAGACATTATGCTCACGTAGACTGCCCAGGACATGCTGACTATGTTAAGAACATGATTACTGGTGCTGCACAAATGGATGGTGCTATTCTAGTTGTATCTGCTGCTGATGGTGCTATGCCACAAACAAGAGAACATATCTTACTATCAAGACAAGTTGGTGTACCTAAGATCGTTGTTTATATGAATAAATGCGATATGGTAGACGATCCTGAAATTCTTGATTTAGTAGAAATGGAAATCAGAGAATTATTAGGAGAATATGGATTCGATTCAGATTGTCCAGTTATTAGAGGATCTGCATTGAAGGCTCTTGAAGGTGATCCTGAAGCTGTTAAATCTATCCACGACTTAATGGATGCTGTTGATAACTATATCGATACACCTGAAAGAGATACTGACAAACCATTCTTAATGAGTATTGAAGACGTATTTACTATTTCTGGACGTGGTACAGTTGTTACTGGACGTGTAGAACGTGGTAGATTAAATCTTAATGATGAAGTTGAAATCGTCGGATTAAAGGATACGAGAAAGACAGTAGTTACTGGTATCGAAATGTTCAGAAAATCACTTGATTATGCTGAATCAGGAGATAATGCTGGTGTATTACTTCGTGGTATTGCTCGTGAAGACGTAGAACGTGGTCAAGTATTAGCTAAACCAGGTTCAGTTACACCTCATCATAAATTCAAAGCTGCAGTTTACGTTCTAACTAAAGAAGAAGGTGGACGTCATACTCCATTCTTCACAAACTACAGACCTCAATTCTACTTTAGAACTACTGATGTTACAGGTGTTATCGAATTACCTGCTGGAGTTGAAATGGTTATGCCTGGTGATAACGTAGATATTACTGTTGACTTAATTGCTACAGTTGCTATTGAACAAGGAACTAAGTTCTCTATCCGTGAAGGTGGTAGAACAGTTGGTTCTGGTGTTGTTTCTGAAATTATTGAATAATTAAGAAATATATACCTTATAAAAACTCACTTCGGTGGGTTTTTATTTTTGTTGAAAAAGCTGCAACTGGGGGGGGGTGCGATACATTGAAGATAGAGAAAAAATAGGAGCAAAATGAACATGAAGAAAGTAATATTAGCTTTTATATTAGGACTATCTTTAAGTACGATAAGTGTGGTAGCTATAAGTTTATGTAATGCGAAAGATATCGAATATACTTCTAAAGATACAACATGGGATGTCGATACGGTAGAAGATGCTTTAAATGATTTATATAAAAACAAAGGAAGTAATACTTATGATTCATGTAATAATGTTGCAAAGCCTAATTTAGGAACTGGTGAAAAACTTATTCCCATTATTTTATCTGATGATGGAAAAGCGACAGTAGTAAGTGAAAATGATCCAAGTTGGTACGATTATTGTGAGAAGAAATGGGCCAATGCGGTAATTCTAAGTGATTCGGCCGATGCTCAAAAATATCAAGTTGGTTCCGAAATAAATGATGCTGATATTGAAAGTTATTTTGTCTGGATACCAAAATATCAATATCAATTATGGAATGTCAAAGTAAATGGACTAAATAGTGTTGGAGCATTAAAACAAGCTCATTCAATCAACATTATCTTTGATACAACCAATACAACCGATATTTCCGGCGAATCATGTGAAACACCGATGAAAAGTGGAGAGATTGGTTCATGTTCAAATGGGGAATATATGACACATCCTGCATTTATCTCATTTGGAGTAGATGGCTTTTGGGTAGGTAAATTTGTAACTGGCTATAATGGTACCACGAGTAACTATAATGTTAATGATTCTAGTAAATTAATAGTAAAACCGGATGTTTATTTATGGCGAAATAGCACAGTAAGAAATATGTTTGAAGCAGCATACAATTATGAACGTGATTTAGATTCACATATGATGAAAAATACGGAGTGGGGAGCAGTTGCCTATTTAAGTCATTCACAATATGGAATTGATAGAGAAATAAACATCAACAATAATAGTACATATAAAACAGGATATAGCGCGCTTGCTGATCATTATCAAAGTGTTTTTCCTGGCGTATACGGAGAAGGAACAAATTATAATACCCTATGGAATACGGAGAATGGGTATCGAGCAAGTACCACGGGAAATATCACCGGTGTTTATGACATGAGCGGATGTACCTGGGAATATATGGCCGCATATCGATCTGGAACTTATGGCGGAAGTACCTTTAATAAAGCAACACTTGAAGATCAATATGATAGTAAATATTACGACTCCTATAATGCATCCAGTACAGTAACTACTTATCAGTACATGATCCTTGGAGATGCCACAGGAGAGATGGGGCCATTTAAATCTTTTGAAGATACTGATAATACTTATCGCTACCACAATAGTTGGTATGCTGACTGGTCTAATTTTATTCATTCTACAAGCCCTTGGTTCCTTCGTGGTGGCCTTTCCGGATATGGAGTCCTTTTGGGGCAGTTCGCCTTTGCTGAATGGACTGGTAAAGTGTATGAGGGTGGTGGTTCGCGTCTTGTCTTAGCTCCAGCTAAGTAACTATAACTTTATTTTGACAATAAAAAATAAAACTATTACAATAATAATAGGTGAGGCTATGAAGAATGCCTATTATGAAAATCTTTTGGAACGGGTTCGTACCAATAATCGTGTCAATCGATTGATCTATTTGGCAATTGGTTCCTTTATTGCGGGCTTAATTTATAATGCCTTTGTCGAGCCTAATAATCTCGTTTATGGTGGTATGACTGGTCTTGCCATCGTTGCTCAAAAGATATTCGCCATAAAAGCTACGACTTTTATTACCTTTTCGACATTATTATTGATTGTCATATCATACTTTTTAATAGGAGCTAAGAAGACGAGTTATGCCGTCATTGGCTATGGCTTTTATGCCCTCATGATTACTTTGACGGAGCCCATTGCCAAGTATTTTTCCTTTACGGGAGATAGTTATCTTTTATCCGTTATCATATATGGTGCTATTCAAGGAATTGGTTTTGGCTTAGTATATCGAACGGGATTTAATACAGGAGGGTCGGACTCCATCGTTTCCATTGCCCAAGAATATTTTCCCTTTCCCACGGCCTATATTTCTAATATCGTCAATACGATTATCATTTTGCTCGGAGCTGCCATATTTGGCGTCGAAAATACTCTATATGCCATCGTCTATTTAAAAGTGCAAAATTTCATGACTGATCGAACAATTTTGGGAATGTCAGATAGTAAAATATGTTTTATTAAGACCAATCATATAAATTTAATTGAAGAATACTTAACTAATGACTTGGAAGTTGGCTATACCCTTATCGAATCGACAAATGGCATTGGCATATTCAAGCGCAAAGTAATCATGTGTGTCGTACCAAGTGATCGGTTTTATGATTTAAAACATGAACTTATAACTATCGATAAAAAGGGCGAGCTCATTTCCAATGATTGCTATACGGTCGTTGGTGGTAATACTAATAGTCTTATATCAATCTAAATCTTTTAAAGATCGTAAAATTGGGTTTAAAAATTTCACTATAAAGATAGAGTAAGAAAATAATTACTAAATTTAAATAACCGAGTATTTTGATAATTAATGATAAAGATATCATGTTAAACAATAAAAAACTAGTTATATATTCTGCTATGACGGCGACGATAAAGAGGGAGATATTGTAAATAGCAATATCCTTTTTTATGATTACTTTTTCTAAATAATAGAAAATAATAATTATAATAGAAAAGACGAAGAGGGAAATGCCCGTGATGGCCCAAACATTGGCATTGTCGATAAGTTTGATTTTTTCGACAATACTCCATATAATTGTCGGCGTAATTCCCAGTTTAAGATGGGACCAAACGGATTCATCTTTGGCAAAGAAAAAGCCAATAAGTTTATTCTTATTTGTAAAATCATAGAGAAAATGCCCGATAATACCAACTACTAAAGTAAAAATCATTCCGAAGAGAATAAGCATCATATCACCTATATAAATATATGAAAGAGCATAATTTTAAGAATAGTGTTCTAGTTGTTTAATAAAAAAAATATACGTGATATAATATTAAAAGGTGAGATTAATGAATACGGAAACTCCAAGTATAATTACTATGTATGGCGAGATATTGACGGATAAGGAATATATTACTAATCCAGCTATTGCTCGCGATGAAGAGATCAATAAAATTATTTTAACGCTTATTACTCCGGATAAAAGTGCTTTATTGGTTGGAAAACCGGGAATAGGTAAAACGGCCTTAGTCGAAGGCCTTGCCTATCGTATTCGTTTAAATCAAGTGCCAAATGCGCTTCAAGGATGGCGGATAATTAAAATCAATTTACCGGCCTTATTGGGTAAGATCAATGTCGGTGGAGTTGAAGTATCGAAATTGCAATTATTGATTAATGAAATAGATAATATCGAAAAGACGATTCTCTTTATCGATGAAGTACATCTATTAGTTGCTAAAAATCAAGCCAATGTCGAATTTGATTTTGCGAATATGTTAAAGCCTTATCTCGATCGGGGCCGAATCTTGATGATTGGGGCCACGACGACGGAAGAATACGAACAATATATTTTGCGCGATCGGGCTTTTGTGCGAAGATTTATCAAAATTGATGTCGCAGAATCGCAAGGGGAAGATGTCGTCAAGATTCTCATAGGAACGATCCCCAAATTTGAAAAACAAATGGGCGTTAAACTTGAATATACGGAATTTCAATTGGAACGGATATTTACCTGGTTAGTGGAATATACGAGTGAATATAAGCGTATTTATGAAGTACAAAATCGTTATCCCGATATATGTTTGACCATTATATCATCGGCTTTTAGTTATGCCGTATTTGAAAATGGTACACAGGTGACTTTGAAGCACATCTATTTAGCTATGAAGAATACGAATGCCATCTATGATGATGCTAAGGAAAAGGCCATAGCTGACTTTAAAGTACGCTTTGCCGAAATGCTCAAAAAAGAGGGTATTGATCCTAATCAAATTTAAAAAGATATCTAATTAGGTATCTTTTTTCCTTGATAAGTATCGCGGCGAACCATCTCTTTATCGATATCATTTAGGACACAAAATTTTTTTAGCAACCATGTCGGAGCAACGAGTTCCTCTTTGATTGGATCGCCCGTAATGCGATGAATGACGATATCTTCATTTAAATATTCGAGTTGTTTGATGACGATATCGATATATTCTTCTTTGGTCAAAATATGAAATTTTTCCCTTTCATACATGGCTGCTAAGGGCGTATTTTTTATGATATGCAACATGTGAATTTTGATGCCATCGATGTGGAGTTTATTTAAATATTTGGCAGTTTCAAGCATCATTTCTTCGGTTTCATAGGGAAGACCATTGATAATATGGACGACGACGTTGATATTGGCCGCTTTGAGTTTTTGAACGCATTCTTCAAAATTCTTTAAATCATGGCCGCGATTGATCAATTTTAATGTCGTATCATGCATCGATTGAAGACCGAGTTCAATCGTTAAAAAAGTCCTTTTATTGAGATCCTTTAAGTACTCTAATACTTCATCACTTATGGCATCACTGCGGGTAGCAATATTTAAGCCGATGACATTATCGAGTTTTAAGATTCTTTCGTAGCGTTCCCTTAATCTATCGACGCGATCATAAGTATTGGTATTTACTTGAAAATAACCGATATATTTAGCTTCGGGCCATTTTTTATGTAAAGTATCTTTGACTTCATTGAATTGTTCGATGAGATTAGAATTTTCCGTGGAGACCCCACTGCCATTATGACAGAATATACAGCCACCATATCCTACAGTACCATCGATATTGGGGCAACTAAAACCGCCATTTAAACTGACTTTAAAGACTTTGGAATGAAAAGTCTTCCGATAAAAATAGTTTAGGGTATAATATCTTTTATTATCTAAAGTGTTTTTAAACATAATTTTTTTCCTCGGTTAATATCATATCATATAAATATTAATTTAAGTAGTTATTTAAGTTATAATAGTTGCTATTTAGTTATCTAAATGTGTATAATTAGCTTAAGAGGTGAAAGTATTATGCAAAGAGGATTAAAAATATTATGTGGAATTATCTTTGATGTAGTATTTATAGGTATTTATTATTATTTTATCTTGCCACCTATCAATATTACGTCATTCGCGTTTTGGTTCTTCGTATTAGTTATTTTAGCTATCGTTACGTTGACGATTGCCGTTTTAACTTTGACGGAAAAGACACTTATTTTTAGTAGACGGAAAAGGGATACGATGCCAATTTCTTTGACTATTCCAATTATCCTAGCCCTTATTATCATTGGTGGTATAATCGTACTCGATATTGCTTCTAGTCCCTTATTCAATGCTGCTAGTTATGCTCATCGTATCGTTATCGATGAAACGGGTAATTTTAATGAAGATATCGAAGAAGTGGATTTTCAAACATTGCCCTTAATCGATCGGGATTCCAGTGAAAAACTTGGAGATCGCGTCATGGGTCAAATGAATGATTTGGTTAGTCAATACTATGTATCTAATCAATATACGCAGATAAATTATAATAATGATATCTTGCGGGTTACGCCCCTTGAATATGCGGATTTAATCAAATGGTTTGCCAATCGCAAGAC
Source organism: uncultured Bacilli bacterium (assembly GCA_947598395.1). Lineage (GTDB taxonomy): Bacteria > Bacillota_I > Bacilli_A > RF39 > UBA660 > CAG-582. The sequence goes on along the minus strand of CANQFG010000003.1, from coordinate 5,240 downwards.
GGGAGTTAAAGGCTATATTACTGTTAATTCGGTAAGTGGTGAAGCTAAGTTAATACGCTTAGATAAGGGCATGAAATATATGCCAAGTGCCTTCTTTAATGAAAATCTCTATCGGAAGTTGCGTTTTACTTATCCGACGACGATTTTTGGCAATGCTAAATTTGAAATTGATAACGAAGGTAAACCTTATTGGATCGTTCCTACTTATGGTTATACGGCTGTCAATTTAAAGACGAAGGTAACGGGTGTGGTTATTCTCAATCCCGTAACGGGGGATTCTCACAAGTATGATATTGCCGATGTTCCAACATGGGTCGACAATGCCTACAATCCCGATTTAATTATCGAACAAGTCGATGACTGGGGCAATTATAATGGCGGATTTTTAAATAGTGTCTTTGGTCAAAAGAATGTCGTCAATACGACGTCGGGCTATAACTATTTAGCTATGAATGATGATATCTATTTGTATACGGGTATTACTTCGGTTTTGGCGGATGAATCCAATTTAGGTTTTATCCTTTCCAATTTGCGCACGGGTGCTACGACATTCTATAGCATTGCGGGCGCCGAAGAATATAGTGCCATGGCTTCGGCTGAAGGCCAAGTTCAACAAATGAGTTATGAATCGACGTTCCCATTGTTGATCAATTTAAATGGCAAAGCGACGTATATGGTTAGCTTAAAAGATGCAGCTGGTCTCGTAAAAATGTATGGCTTTGTCGATGTCGCCGATTATCAAAAGGTCGTCGTCACTGATTCGACGGCTGGTATCAAGGCGGCAGCTGAAAAATATCTAAGTAGTTATGCCGAGGAGATAAGTGATGAACTCTTGGCCAAAGAGGAAATTACGATCAGTAGTATCAAAGCGGCAACTAAAGATGGAAATACTTATTTCTATATTACGGGTACTAATAATAAAAAATATGTGGCTTCGATTAAACTGGGCGATGCGCTTGCCTTCTTAACGAGTGGCGATAAAGTGACGATTGGACACTATGAAAATGATGCCGATATCATCGAAATCGTCAAAATATTTTAAAAATATAAGTTGATGCTCTAGGTGTCAACTTTTTTTGCCAAAAAATTTGCAATTTTTTCCCAAATAGTGTATGATAAGGAACGTTTGGGAGTTGAAAACTGTGAAAAGAATTAAATTTTATGCTGCTATATCCCTTTTAGTTGGTGGATTATCCCTCACGACTTGCTCGTCGCGTGGTGATGAAAAAATATATGATTCATTCTCGGAAACTATCGATTTTGATTATGAACGCAGTTTAGCGGTGCCTGATAAAATCGAACAAATTGGCGAAAAGTTGAAGGAAAAAGAACAAGAGAAAATCCATGAAAAAGTGGCTCGTATGGTCTTCGATGAATATGTTGGCAATGATAAATTATTGGATTCACAAGCCTTTAAAGAGATCGAAAATATCGATATCAGTTGGAATGCGGGTCGAAATTGTTTTGAAGTACGGATGAAAAGCGAAAATGATAACTATTGCCTTCGCTTTGATGAGGACCATGTAAGTTTGATTGGCTATATGATAAATCAAATTAATTGTAAGAATATCTATATCGATGCCATCGATAATATGGACCTCTATGAAGCTTTAGCTTCTTGTGTAAATCTTCAAGGGTTATCGCTTTCTAATTCGCATATCAATGATTTATCCTTTATGGCTAATATGACTAATTTGGCGCGTTTAACGATCGAAAATTGTCCTAATATTCGAGATATAACGTCTCTTGAAAAAATGACAAACCTCATCTATTTAACGATTAATGGAACGAATGTCGAAGATGTGACGCCACTAGTCGGTTTGACGAATTTAAAACAAGCCAATTTGCGTTGTAATAAAATTAAAAATCCGGATATATTAGCTTCCTTGCCTAAATTAGATACGCTTTTCTTGGAATATAATGAAATTACCAATATCTTGCAACTCAATCATTTGCGCGAAAAAAATATCTTGACCGATAATGAAATTAAGGGCATTATCGATTCCTATTCTGAAGATTCCGTAATCTTTAAAGGAGAAGATTATCAAGCGCGGACGAAGAATGTCTTAGTTACATACTACGATGCTTTAGAGCAATACTTCGTCGAATTAATCGATGATGAAAACTCATTATGTGGGTATTCCCTATTTAAGGAACCACCATTTATCAATGCAGCAACTGAAGAATTGGAAAAGTGTACGGGCATCAGCTTTATCAATTGTAAAGATGACGATATCGTCGCTTGGCTACCGAATGCCGATAACTATAAACAATTGGCCATCGATCATTGTGAATTTAATGATTTGCGCTTTGTCAATAATTTTAAAAATTTAAACTACTTTGGCGTCGAAGATAGCCAAGTTAAGGAAAATATTCAAGCTTACTTTAATTCGCGTAATTTTAAGGATTTAAAGACGATAAGTATCGATAATACCAATATTGAAGATATGAATACTTTGCGCGGTAATGAAAATATCGAACAAGTTGAATTGCGTTATAATGAAATTGATGATTTTGAGTTTTTGACTACTTTACCTAATTTAAAAGTGGCTTCCTTGACAGTCGATGATGATAATCATCCCGTCGATGTCATCCAAACCTTAATTGAAAATGGCACTGTGGTCGTCGTCAATGATGTCGTCGTCGATAAGAATAATTTTGATTCGATATATAAAATAGTCGTAGGGAAAAGATATACGAAATAGTGTCTTTTCTCTTTTTTTTCATGTCAAAATAGCTTATAATAAAACAAGACAATGGAGGACAACTTATGGATAACGATCTTATAATTAATGAATTGATGAATAGTTTAAATATCAAAAGGGAAAATATTATTGCGACTTTAAAGCTCTTAGAGGAAGGGGCAACGATACCCTTTATAGCGCGTTACCGCAAAGAAGTAACGGGAGCTTTAGATGAAAATCAAATCAAGAGTATCGGCGATTTATATAATTATTATCAAAATTTATTGGAGCGCAAAGAAGCTGTAATTCGCCTTATCGCTGAAAAGGGGTTATTGACCGATGAACTCGAAAGACAGATTATGGCGTGTCAAAAATTGACAGAAGTCGAGGATCTATATCGTCCATATAAGGAAAAGAAAAAGACCAAGGCCAGCGAAGCCATCAATATGGGACTCGAACCATTGGCGAAGATGATAATGGCTTTTCCAACTAAGGGCAATTTAGAGGAATTAGCTAAAAAATATCTTACGGATAAAGTTAAGACGACGGACCAAGCTTTAGAGGGTGCGGGATATATTATTGCCGAATGGATCAGCGATAATGCCTATTACCGCAAGTGGATTAGAACGAATATTTTCAATAGTGGAATATTGACTAGTAAGAAGAAAAAGGATGCCGTCGATGAATTAAAGACCTATGAAATGTATTATGATTTTCAAGAGCGGGTTAAATATGCCAAACATTATCGCGTTTTAGCCCTTAATCGTGGCGAAAAAGAGCATATTTTGACCGTTGGAATCGATATGGATAAAGAGGCCATTACGGCTTTTTTAGAGGGTAAAATAATTAAAAATCCCGATTCTTATGTCACTGATTTAGTTAAAGAGGCGATTAAAGACTCCCTAAAGCGACTAATACTTCCCAGCATTGAACGCGAAGTTCGAAGTGAGATAACTGAAGAAGCTTCGAAAAAGGCCATCGAAACCTTTGGAGTTAATTTGGAGCATCTCTTGCTTACAAGACCAATTAAGGGAATGGTCGTCCTCGGGTTTGATCCGGGCTATGTCAATGGTTGTAAGTTGGCCGTCGTCGATAAGTCGGGTAAATATTTGGATTCGACGGTCATCAAACCTTTCTTGAATAATAGTACCGAAGAGCATATCAATGCCTGCCAGTTAATCGTTAAAAATTTGATCGATAAATATCATGTCGATATCATTTCCATTGGCAATGGCACGGCCTCACGGGAGTCCGTTACCTTTTGTGCGGATTTGATCAAAAAATATCATCTGGCTTGCAAGTATATCGTCACTAGTGAAGCGGGCGCTTCCATCTATAGTGCTTCCGCTGTTGCTCAAGCCGAATTTCCGGATTTAGCTGTCGAAAAACGCAGTGCGGTATCGATTGGGCGCCGAATTCAAGATCCTCTTTCCGAACTCGTTAAGATCGATCCCAAATCGATTGGCGTCGGGGAATATCAATATGACGTAAATCAAAAAGAACTAGGGGAAACTCTCGATTTTACGACTTCTAAAATTGTCAATGAAGTTGGCGTCAATATCAATACGGCTTCCAAGAGTATCTTAAAATATGTCTCGGGTTTGACGAAAAGCACGATCGATAATATTTATAATTATAAAGAAGAGCATAAAATTACCAGTCGCGAAGAGATCAAGAAAATCAAGGGCGTAAGTGCTAAGGTTTATGAACAAGCCGTTGGCTTCTTGCGCATTCCCGATAGTAAAAATCCGCTCGATAATACGGGTATTCATCCCGAAAGTTATGCCTTGACGGAGAAGCTATTGACGGAATTAAAGCTCAATATTAAAGACATCAATACGCCAGAATTTAAAGAATCTCTAAATAAGATCGATGTCCATTCCCTTACGACCTCATTAAATACGGATATCTATACTTTAGAAGATATCATTAAAGAACTTAAAAATCCGGGACTCGATCCCCGCGACGAACTCGAATCGCCTATTTTAAAAAGCGATATTCTAAGGTTAGAAGATTTAAAAATTGGAATGGAACTCGAGGGAACGGTGCGCAATGTGGCCTCATTTGGTGCCTTCGTCGATATTGGTCTTCACGATGATGGCTTAATACATATATCCAAAATGAGCAAGAATTTTGTTAAAAATCCGAATGAAATTTTAAATGTGGGGGATATTATTAAATGCTACGTCGTAAATGTCGATGTCGCCAAGCATAAAGTTGAACTCAGCTTAATAAAATAGAAAAAAGGGGTAAATATTCCCTTTAAAAATTATGAAAAAAAGCAAAAAAGTATTGCAATTAAAACAAGTTATGGTATAATTTAAATTGCCTACTTGTTATGCGGGTGTAGTTTAATGGTAGAGCTTCAGCCTTCCAAGCTGATAACGTGGGTTCGATTCCCATCACCCGCTCCAAAGATTGCCCAATTAGCTCAGTCGGTAGAGCGCACGGCTGTTAACCGTTAGGTCGTAGGTTCGAGTCCTACATTGGGCGCCATTTAGGTATTAAGCAAATCCTTATATAAAGGGTTTGTTTTTTATATTCAATTTAATATTG
>CANQFG010000002.1 GCA_947598395.1 uncultured Bacilli bacterium | reverse complement strand
GCTCCATCTAATTAGATAGTTTAACTATCTTTTTTTATTTATTCTATTTTAAATCTTTGCTATAATTATAAAAGGTGAAAATAATGAAGGATGTAAGCTTTTTAAAAGGTCAAAAAATTGCCCATCGTGGTATATATGATAATACGCGTATATATGAAAATACTTTAGCATCTTATAAAAGAGCTTTAAAATATAATTATATAATTGAATTAGATCTCCGGTTACTAGCCGATGGTACTATTATTTGCTTTCATGACGATAGTGCCACTCGCATGTTTCATCTCGATGATAAAATTGAAAAACTTACTTTTGATGAACTTTCCTATATGGCTAAATATAAAATTCCGACTTTTGAAGATGTCTTGGACTTGGTAAAGGGCAGTGTTCCACTTTTAATCGAATTAAAGACGAAGACCCGAAAATATCTTTTAGAAAATAAAGTAAGTGAACTATTGGATAACTATGATGGAGTGGTTGCTATTCAATCCTTTAATATAAGAACGCTTAAGTGGTTTTATAAGAATCGGCCCAATATTGTCATCGGTTATTTAGTAGGAAAACGGAATTACAAACGGGAATCTTTTTTTAAAAAATATGACTTTTTAAATATCAATGTCAATTTATTTTCGGATAAACGCGTACGTAAAATCAGGGAAGATAAATTGGTCTTGGGCTATTCGATAAAGAGTTCTGAAGAATATGATAAAAAGGCTTCGATTTATGATAGCTTGATTTGTGATAATTTGCTTGAAATAGATAAATTATGATTATATAATAAATTGTTAAAGAGGTATAGAATGAAGGATATTTTTATAGGTAAAGTTTCCAGTACACATGGAATTAAAGGAGAAATAAAGATTCGCAGTGACTTTGAATTAAAGGATGAAGTGTTTAAAGTTGGCAATTCCATCATCATTGGAGGTCAAAGTTATAAGATTACTAGTTATCGCGTTCATAAGGGCTATGACATGGTCACTTTGGAAGGCTTAAACGATATCAATCAAGTTTTAATCTTTAAAGGAAAAGATGTCTATGTCAAAAGGGAACAATTGAACTTAGAAGATGATGAGTATGTCTTAGATGATTTGATAGGTATGGACATCTATTTAGATGAAAAAAACTTGGGTACTGTTAAAGATTATGTTACGGGTTTAAATCCGTTATTGGAAATTATCGGTGAGAAAAAATTCTATATTCCCTTAAATGGCAACTATATTATTAATGTCGATTTAAATGATAAAAAGATCTTCGTCAGTGATGAAGTAAAGGGGTTATTATGAAGATAACTATTTTGACGTTATTTCCCAATATGTTTTCGGGGTTTATAAGCGAATCGATCATTAAAAGGGCTATCGAAAGAAAACTCGTAACGATCGAAATTGTCAATATTCGAGATTTTTCGGAGTATAATAATCAACAAGTCGATGATACCCCTTATGGTGGGGGTGCGGGGATGGTCTTAATGATGGATCCACTAGTCAAGGCTTTAAAGAGCGTCAAGACGGAGGATTCAATTACGGTACTCTTAACGCCAACGGGCGTAACTTGGAAACAAAGTTTAGCGCAAGAATATGCCAAGAAGTCGCACATTATTTTAATATGTGGCCACTATGAAGGGGTCGATGAGCGCATCTTAAACTATGTCGATGCCGAAATTAGCATAGGCGATTTTATCTTGACTGGTGGTGAAATACCGGCTATGGCCATTGCCGATTCACTTATTCGCCTAATCGATGGGGTTATCAAAAAGGAAAGTTCGGAAGAAGAGACATTCAGCCATGATCTCTTTGATTATCCGACATATACGAAACCCGCTGTCTATGATGGCTATGCCGTACCGGATGTCCTACTCAGTGGCAATCACGAAAAAATTCGCCTATGGCGCGAAGAAATGGCCCGCAAGAAGACCGAGGAAAGAAGACCAGATTTACTTAATAAGGAGGGATAATTCATGAGCAGCTATTTGATAAAAAAAGATCATAATACTGGTGAGATAATCTATATGGAATATGATCTCGAAGGTTATAAATTTCATCCTAAGAATAATAACGAACAACCATATATCAATGTCAAAAGTGTTACTATTTATAAACCGGAAATGATCGATTATTTATTAAAGCGTAAATTTCAAAAGAAGTTTGATAAATTATCCCAAATAATATTAAAGTTTTTATATCAAGATGATGACGAAAGCGATACGGGGGATTTGGAGATTCTTTTAGATGAAATTGCCCGTCTAAAGAGTATCGTCGAATTAAAATATAAGAAATATTTAAAGATCGAAGAATATCGCGAGTATATTTCTAAACTTTCCTTTTTAGATAGCCAAGTACGGCAAAAATTGGCAATCTTGAATAACTTAGAAGAATTAAATTATCAAGTCGAAAAGGGCCGTTCACGTTGATGAATATGGCGCTTTTTTTGGTTGAGGAGACAGTAAAAAATATCAGAAAAAATTTGTTTCCTTTCACTTATTTTAATAATGCTAAAAAACCGGGAAAACGGGCAATTTCTATTGATTTATCAGGGTATTTACTATATAATACCTTTGAAACGAGAAAGTGGGAAAAAAATGAAAAACGTTAAAGAAATTAAAATTGAAGTAAAGGGCAAAGAATGGGAAGAAATTCTCGATAAAGCTTTTAATAAAAAGAAAAAAGATATTAAAGTCGATGGCTTTCGCAAGGGATCAGTTCCCAAAGAAGTCTTTTTAAAGAAAGTTGGCATCGAAACGCTTTTTATGGATGCCTGTGATATTGCCGTCGAATCTTCCTATAAGGAAGCCTTAAAACAAGCTGCTGTCGAACCCGTCGTCGAACCAAGTGTCAATATCGAGTCGGTCGATAAGAGTGGCGTTACGTTTACCTTTACGCTTATTTCGCGGCCGGAAGTTAAATTAGGTAAATATAAACAATTGGGTGTTAAAAAGGATAAAGTCGAAGTTACAAAAGAAGAGATCGAACATGAAATCGAACATATTCGCGAGCATATGGCCGAAGTTGTCGTCTGTGAAGATGGCGAAGTAAGTGAAGGCAGTACGGCCGTTATCGATTTTGAAGGCTATGTCGATGGCAAGAAACTCGATGGGGGAACAGGCGCTAATTATCCATTAGAGATCGGTTCACATACCTTTATACCAGGATTCGAAGAGGGTCTTATCGGCATGAAGATTGGGGAAACTAAGGAATTGCATTTAAAATTTCCCGAAGATTATGTCGAGGAATTAAAGGGCAAAGATGTCACATTCAACGTCACCGTACGCGAACTTAAAAAGCGCATCAAACCCGAAATCGATAAGGACTTCTTTGAAGATTTAGGCGATCCAGATGTCAATTCTCTCGAAACATTTAAGGCTAAAGTCGAAAAGGATATCAAGGAAGAAAAGGAAAAAGAAGCGGAAAATAAATATATCGATGAATTATTACATAAGGCTACTGATAATATGGAAGTCGATATCAATAACGAGATTATCGATTCGGAAATCGAACGGATGTTAGAACAATTTAAGCAAGAACTTGCCATGCAAGGCGTTACGCTTGAACAATACCTATCCCTAACAGGAACAAAGTCCGAAGATTTAAAAACGATGATGAAGCCCCAAGCTCTCGCGCGCATGAAAACGCGGTATCTCTTAGAGGAAATTGTCAAAGCCGAAAACATCGAAGTTAGCGATGACGATGCCAAACGGGAGGCTACGGAACAAGCTAGCAAATATAACATGAGCGAAGAGGAATTCCTAAATGCCATCGGTGGTCTTGAAATGATCAAATATGACTTGCAAATGCAAAAGGCCGTCGATATTATCAAAGCTTAAAGACACCATATGGTGTTTTTTTTAAGCATTCCCCCAAATGTGACAAAATTCGCGCTTATGAAGTGCTAAGGTAAGGCGCGAGTGAAGAAAAATATGCAGTACGTTGCACAAGGGAGGAGAATATTTATGTTTGCAACAGATTTAGTTATCATGAAACCCAAAAGGGGACAAATCGATTTATTAGAAAATGTGGCTTTTAAGGAACTCTTTAAAAGTCCACTAGCTCGGGATGCTCTCGCGCGCTTTATAAATCGCCTGACGCATATCGAGGAATCTTTACTGCGGAAAGCGGATATAAAGACGGGACTCATCGAGGACTTTGAAAATAAGAAGGATGGTCCGGCCGCCTATATTTCCCTATTGGATCACAATGTCATACAAATCCTCTATTTTAAATTGGGGCATGTCGACGAAGTTCCAAAACTCTTTGAAATCTATATCGATAAGGTCAAATACTACTATATCGATGATTATGTCATGCATATGCAATCGCGCAACGAAGAGGGAATATTGGAAGATGACTCCTATGAAGCTATTCATGTCGAAATTGAAAATGTCTTAAAAGATGAGTTCGATGAAGATCCAGCCATTAAAAAGATGATTACCTTCTTAACGACGCGCGATATCGAGAAGATGAGAACCATCTATGCCGGCGATGAACCCTATATGAAGATGATGATACGAGCTCAGGAGATCTTGGATGATCCTAATATTAAAAAAAATTGGCGAAGGTAAAACTTTACCTTTTTTTATATGTATTTTAACTTATGAAGGCGGGCCATATTTAAATAGATTACCGTAAATATATCGACGATTTCGGATATGACGAGGCCATATATGCCAATGCTGAATAGGCTCAAGATAGTCATGACGAGCAATTTTAAAATACAGGCAATCAACGTCGTTTGCATCGTATATTTGGCTTGATTTAAACCATGGAGAACGGCAACTAATGGTCCTTCAAGATAGAATAGGGGAAAGAAGACGGTTAAAAGCATCAAATAATCAAAGCCATCGCTCGTATTGTACATCAATTTCAAGATCGCATGGCCATTATAATAGATAAATATGCAAAATATTAGGCCGATGAGGAGGGAAATCCCCGAACTTTGCAGATATCTTTTGCGCACATATTTTCGATCTTTGTAATGTTTGGAAACTTCGGGAATCAAAGTCGTATTCAAGGCCTGCGTAAAAAACGATGGCATCGTCAATATGGGAATGACGTAGGCATTATAGATGCCATATTCGCCCGTAATAAACCCCGTCGAATAGCCGGCAAATAAGAGAACATGGGTGAGAATTATCGGTTCAAAAAAGTATGAAATATTGCCAATTATATGACCCGATACATTGGGAATGGAAAGGCCAAATACTTCTTTGACGATGCCCTTTTGCGGCTTTAGATCATTGATATGAATCTTGAAATTTTTGGGGGCAAAGAAGAGATAGACGACAATTTGAACGATCTCGCTTATGGCCGAAGTGACGATATAACCCGTTACCGCTAAGACGGTTGAAGTTTTCAAAAGAAGGGGAATAACGGTTACTAAAATTATCAGTCTTGCTAGTTGCTCGAAGACGTTGCTGATGGCATTGGGAAACATATTTTGCTTGCCGAAATAATAGCCCTTGATAATCCCCGAAATAGTCGTAAATGGAATGACAAAGCATATGGCCACAATGGGGTAATAACTGGCGGGATTCTTAAGTAATTCGTTGGCTAAAAAGGGCGCCGTAAAATATATTAGAGCAATGATGATGACATCGAAGATAAGGGCACAGGGAATAATGGAGGAAAAGATATTAATTCCCCGGCGTTGACCCCGAGCCATAATGGCACTAATCGCATAGGGAAGCCCCAATTGGGTAACTGCGATTAAAAGGGAATAAGTTGGCATGATGATCGAATATAAACTAATGCCATCGGGACCGATAATGCGCGTAAATATTATGCGAATAAAAAACCCCAAGATCTTGGTCATAAGGGTTCCCATCATGAGGATTAAGGTTGACTTAATAAAAACGTTTTTCATGGATTCTCCTTTAAATACGAACTAAAATGTTATATAATAATATATGAAGAAAAATTCTAATTATTAAAAGGGGAAGGAAGATTCCTTATTATGGAAAAATTTACCAGTCAACAAGAATTATTTAATAAAGTCTTGCCAGCCATCAGAACTCGCAAACATGAACTAGCTCGCAAGGGAATAAACTATGTTAAAGAGATCGATATTTGGAATTATAATAAAAATAATAATTGGAAGAATAAAACCGGACTTACTTTGGCATCAATCGTCGATGACATCTTAAATACTGATGATACAGCTTATAAGGACTATGTATTGAAGAAGTTAGAAGAATATCGTTGACAACTTAGGAGAGTAGAGATTATTAATGGATGAATTATGGAATAAAGTTTTAGAAAAATCGTTAGAGAATGGCTATAAAGAGGAAGAGATAGCCAAGATCAAAGAAGCTTATGCCTATGCTTGTAAACAACATGCGGGGATGAAGCGCAAAAATGGGGATGATTTAATCGTCCATCCTCTGAATGTCGCCTTGATCGTCACCGAGATCAATAGCGACGCTACGACCGTCATATCGGCGCTCGTTCATGAGACGATCGAAAGGGGTTCGTCATCGCTCGAGGAATTGGAAGAATTATTTGGTACGGATGTCAAAAATATCGTCGCCTCGCTGACGAAGGTCAATCGCCTGCATTTGCTCGATGACTCCGAACATGCAAGCCTGTATCTGCGCAAAGTGTTAGTCGCCTTATCGGAAGACGTGCGCGTCATCATCTTAAAGCTCGCCGGAAGACTCGACAATATGCGCTCGAACGAGGTCTTGCCCCCCGATAAACAACGGCGCAATGCCTTGGAGACGTGGAATGTCTTAATTCCCATCGCCCATCGCTTGGGCATCAATTACTTGAAAAGCGAACTCGAAGATGTCTGCTTTAAATTTCTAAAGCCGGATATCTATGAGCAAATAGAAAATGATTTGCCAGCACCACGGGCCGAACTTAATGACGTCTTAAATGCGATGATGGACGACGTCAGCGAACTCTTACGCGCCAATAATATAAAATTTGAAATTAAGGGCCGCGTCAAGAGTGTCTCGAGCCTGCACAACAAATTATCGAATGGCAAAAAATGGAGCGATATCTACGATATTTTGGGAATCAGAATCATCTGTGAAGAGGTGAGCGAATGCTATTTAATTATCGGTTTAATTCATTCCCTTTACCGACCCATTCCGAAGCGTTTTAAGGATTATATCGCGATGCCCAAGGGCAATTCGTATCAATCCCTCCATACGGGGGTCTTCGGCATCAATGGCTTTCCCATCGAAGTTCAAGTGCGCACCAAAGAGATGAACGAGATTGCCGAACATGGCGTGGCCTCCCATTGGTCATATAAGGAAAAAAATTCCCGCCATATTCAAAATGTCATGGAACAAAAATTGCAAATGTTTCGCAATATCATCGATGCCAATCAAGATGAAGTCGTCGATGACGATCTCTTCGTCGACAATGTCTCCTTAGAGCTTTTAAGTCAAACGATCTATGTCTTCACGCCAAAAGGCGATGTCGTCGAACTGCCGAAAGATGCCAGTCCCATCGACTTTGCCTATCGCATTCATTCGCGCGTCGGAGATACGACCGTCGGGGCCATCGTCAACGATCAAATGGTGCCCCTCGATTATAAATTACAAGATAACGATATCGTCAAAGTTATGACTAACCCCAATTCGAGTCCGAATAAGGATTGGCTCAACTTTGTCAAGACGACGGCAGCCAAGACGAAGATCAAGGCCTTCTTCTCGAAAAAAGATCGCGAAGAATATATCGAACGGGGAAAAGTCTTGCTCGAACGCGAGCTGCGGCGCCAAAAGATATCATTTGCCGATGCCCTAACGGAAGAGCGGCAAAACAAGTTAATCAAAGATTTAAAGGTAGGATCCCTCGATGAAATATATTTGCTCATCGGTTCGTCGCGCTTTACGCCCGTCTATATCGTCGATCTATTATTTGAAGATAAAAAGGACGTTCAAGACGTCCTCTTGGATAAGATTGTCAACAATCCCAATTTGGCTAAAAACAATTATAAAAATGACATCATCGTCTCGGGATGTGATGACATCTTAGTCAATTTGGCCAGCTGCTGTAAGCCCGTCTATGGCGATGAGATCATCGGCTATATCACAAAGGGGCAAGGAATTGCCGTCCATAAAAAGGATTGTCCGAATATCCACGACTTAAACGAACGCCTCATCGAAGTAAGCTGGAATCCCAACCGCAATGATGATATCGATAAACAATATATTGCTAAACTCGGAGTCTATACGAATGGCCTCAAGAGCAACTTATTGGATATCGTCACCAAGGCGACGGTCCGGAATGTCGTCGTCAATAGCATAAATGAATCGAATCACAATAATGGTCTTTACTATGATATCATCGTCAAGGTTCACAATAAGGATGACTTAGATCTCTTTATCGGCGATTTAAAGACGTTAAAGTTTGTGACCAATGTCAAGAGGTACTAGATGAAAGCCGTAATTCAAAGAAGTAAAAATTCCAGCGTCTCTGTCGCTGGGGAAATCAAGGGTTCGATCAAATCCGGTCTCGTCGTTCTCCTCGGCATCATGCGCGAGGATACCATTGCCGATGTCGACTATCTCGTGCGAAAAATTCTCAATCTTCGCATCTTCGATGACGAAAAGGGCATCATGAATAAATCGATCATCGATGTCGGAGGCGAAATTCTTTCCATCAGTCAGTTTACGCTTCAAGCCGAGACTAGTCATGGAAATCGGCCCAGTTATATTAAGGCCATGAAAGGCGAAGAGGCTAAAGTCTTATACGATGACTTCAATCAAAAATTGAGCCAAATAGTTCCGACATATACCGGTATCTTTGGCGCCGACATGCAAGTTAGTATTCAAAATGATGGTCCCATCACGATTATTATCGATTCAAAAGAACGCTAGTTATTTAGCGTCCTTTTTGTTTACACCAATCATTGCTCCAAGGGTCGAACTGGCAATTAAGATGAGATAATAGATGAGCATATATATGCTTAAATGGGCAGCTAAGATGAGACTTAGGATAAACATGATTAAAGAGGTCATAACGCCAACTAGTAAGCCCTTTTGATAAGCTTTTTCCTTCGATATAAAGCCCGTTAAAAGACCCGTTACAAACATCGTTATCACCGTAACCATCAGATAAAATAGGGGATATACGGCTATCGAAAAGAGATTAAATATGGAAAACAAGAGGGGAATAATTATAATTGATATCGTTGGCACTAAGATAATTTTTAAGTATTTTTTCAAATCAATCACCTAGTAAATTATATTAGTTCCAAATTTTTTTATAACTCTTCTTGAAAGAGGGCACTGGCCGCATGGCTATAGGCCCGTGTTAGGCCACCAGTTCCCAACTTTACTCCGCCAAAATACCGCACGACGACGATTAAGATGTGATCTAAATTTTTATGCATGATGACATTTAAGAGGGGATTTCCTGCCGTGCCACTAGGTTCGCCATCATCACATTTTTTTATGGCCGTTCCCACTTTATAGGCATAGGGTATATGACGCGCCTTCTTGTGTTCATCTTTTAAAATTGCCAAGATATCGGCTACTTCATTTACATCATCGATATCATAATAATAGGCAATAAATTTCGATTTCTTTTGTTCATATGTACTTGTCCGATAAAGTTTCATAATAATCACAGTATCATTATAGCATTAAAAATAATCGTTTTAAAAAGAATATTTGGGGTTTATAATAAAATGTAGTATAATGCGAATAGGTGGTAATATGTTTAAGGAAAAATTGCGTCTAGTTCCACACTTACCGGGATCTTATCAAATGAAGGATAAAAATGGCACCATCATCTATGTCGGCAAAGCCAAGGATTTAAAGAATCGCCTTAGTTCGTATTTTACGGGACGAGTTACGGGCAAAACGGCTAAATTAGTCTCGGAAATTGCCGATTTTGAATATATCGTCACCAATAGTGAACTCGAATCCTTTATCCTCGAAATTAATTTGATTAAGAAATATGATCCCAAATATAATATATTACTCAAAGATGATAAGTCATACCCTTATATCGAATATACGCGGCATCCATATCCAACCGTCAAAGTCGTCAGATATTTAAATATTAAAAAGCATAAGGACCGCAATCTCTTTGGTCCCTATGTCAATGCCTATGCCGCAAGGCGCATTGTCAATCTCATCAATCGGCTCTATCCCTTAAAGAAGTGCGAGGGCTTACCGAAAGAAGTATGTCTATATTACCATATTCATGAATGTTTGGGATATTGTCAAAAGAAAATCGATCCGGCCGCCATCGATAAGATGGAAAAAGAAATTCTTTCCTTCCTCAATGGAAATGATGAGATAATTACGAATAAATTGATGGAAAGTATCGAGCGTCATGCAAATGAGATGAATTATGAAGTGGCCTTAGAACTAAAAAAAGAGCTCGATTATATTCGCGTCGTCCTAGAGAAACAAAAGGTCGAACTACACGATTTCGTCAACCGCGATGTCATCAATTTCTATTTTGAAAATGGCTTTATCTCCATCGAAATCTTTTTTATCCGCAATGGCAAACTCGTCGGTGGTAAAAATACGATCATGCCCGTTTTCGATAATTATCTCGATGATATCGAATCCTATATTGCCTTATTTTATAGTCGCAATGAAATACCACATGAAATCGTTACTAATCCGGCCCTCAATTTAGATGTCTTAAGCGAAGTCGTAGGGACGAAGTTTATAACCGTTACCAAGGGCAATAAGAAGAAACTCTTGACGATGGCCGAGACCAATGCCAAGATAAATCTTCACAATAAATTTGAGACGATCCAAAAGGATATCATGCGCACGAGTGGGGCCAATGAAGAGCTCGAAAATATTCTCAAGATGAAGATTCATCGCATCGATTCTTTCGATAACTCGAATCTCTTTGGCAACTTTTCCGTCTCGGGCATGGTCGTCTTTAAAGATGGCTTGCCGAGCAAGAACGACTATCGCAAATACAAGGTAAGTGTCGAGATGAACGACGATTATCATACGATGAAAGAGGTCACATATCGCCGGTATTTTCGGGCCCTAATCGAAAAAAGTGAACTTCCCGATTTGATATTAGTCGATGGGGGAAAGAGCCAAATCCGGGCTTGCAAGGATACTTTAGAGGAACTCAAGCTTAACATCAAGGTCTGTGGCCTCGTCAAAAATGATCGCCACCGGACCAACGAATTATTAGATGGCGATACCCTCGAAGTCATTCCCATCGATAAACAGTCGAATCTGTTCCACTATTTAACGCGCATCCAAGATGAAGTGCACCGCTATACGATCAACTACCACCGAACGATCCGTTCTAAGGGGTCGATCTCGAGTGTCTTAGATAATATCGAAGGTATTGGCAATGTCCGCAAAAAGGAGTTAATTAAGCACTTTGGTTCCGTCAAAAAGATGAGTGAGGCATCCCTAGATGAATTAAAGACCATCGTTCCCGAAAATGTCGCCTTAAAACTCCATGACTTTTTAAGCGAATATAATAAGAAAAACATTGAAGATAAGACCAATTTATTATAAAATTTAAATAGAGAGTGTGATGAATATGGCTGATATTGAAAGTCGACAAATGTATCAAAGTCCGAAGATCTTTTTTATCTTAATTCCCATTGGCATGCTAATATTATTTTTTATCATCGATTTTGGCTTGCGCGTCTATAACGAGATGGCTTTTAAAAATGTCGCCAAAGACGTCTTAAGGGAATTGGTCTTAGGCGAAGATATGAGCAATTTAAAAGTCAAGGCCATCAATAGTTTTCAAAGGCGGGGCTATGAAGCCGATGAAGTATCCGTAAGCGTCAATGGCAATCAGATAACTCTAATCAACTATCACCGTTATTTTTCGATGATGGGCGAACTTAAAGGCGGCAATAAATCCGTAGCTGTCGCGCGATACCGTGGTTATTTAGATGAAAATCGCGACTTAGTAATCGAAGAGATCAAAGAAGGGGAGGAAACTCCAAAAATTGATCCCGATGAGGAAGTGACAATTCCGGCCACATAAAAATGGTTACCTAATAACCATTTTTTTATATTTATTGATAAGATTTTCGAGAAAATGATAATTATCGACCGAAAATTCATTCTTATAAAGCGCTAGATCAAAGGAATTGGGATTCTTTAAGACACTTTGATAATTCGACTTGATGAAGGAATAGACAAAATCGATCTCATGGTCCGTAATCGTCAAATTATTCTTATGGGCAAAGTTAATGATATCCTCCCGTTTCATCTTATTTACAAAAGCTTCAATTAAATTATACATCATATCACCATTATATTATATGTATTTTGGGGAATATTAATAATATGAAAAAAGGCCATATTTTAAAAATTATCATTATTATTTTAAACTTGATCTTGCTATATCGCATATATAATATTACGATTTTAAAACATCAATATTATACCGAAAAATATGCGTCTCTTGCCAATCGCGAAGTCGAGGGGTATTCGGCTCCTAGAGGGCGCATTATCGATGATAAGGGCCATATCTTAGTCGATAATCAGGGTATCAAGATCTTAGTATATAATAAAATACCCGATATCAAAGAAGAAGATGAGTTATACATTGCTACCAAATTGGCCGAAGTCATAACGATCGATGCCGAAGTCGGAGGTAAGATCTTGCGCAAATTTTATTATGATTTAAATAAGCACGAAATCGATAAATTAGTCGATAATACAATCTTGGAAAAGTATCACAAGCGCCAAATCGGAGCTGATCAATTTTTAGATTATAAATATTCCCTAATCGATGAAGATATCTTAGCTAATATCAATAAGACGGCCGCTTATCTATATAATGAGATGAACCGGGGCTATCTCTATCAAGATAAGGTCTTAAAGAGCAATATCAGTGCCGAAGAATTTACGCGCATCAATGAACTCGATTTACCGGGTATTCGCTTTGATATTCGCTGGGTTCGCAAATTCAATTATGATACGTGTCTAAATGTCTTATTTGGAAGTGTCGGTCCGATTGCCAAGGAAGATATCGAAGCGTTTTTAAATAAGGGCTATAAGATGGATGACATCGTCGGCGTTTCCTTTTTAGAAAAATATTATGAGGAAACCCTACGTGGGGAAAAAGCACGGTATAAAGTCCGCGATAACTATACTTTGGAAAAGATTAGCGAAGAGAAGCGGGGTAGTGATATCATCTTAGCTATCGATATCGATACCCAGTTGGCTATCGAAAGTGCCCTAAAGGAAGAGATATTGGCCGCCAAAAAATATCCCAGTAGCAAATATTATACGGGTTCCTATATCGTCATTGCCAATCCCCAAAATGGCGACATCATCGCTTTAGTTGCCTTAAAATACGATGGATCCACCTTTGCAAGTGATGTCGTTGGGCTCCTGGCCAATTCCTATACGGTGGGAAGTGTCGTCAAGGGTGCCAGTCAGACAGTGGCCTATAAATATGGGGCCATCGATGAAAAAACGCGCCTCGTCGACGGCTGTATTAAATTATATTCGCAGAATGAAAAATGTTCGTGGAAGCGCTTGGGTTCGTTAAATGATATCGATGCCCTCGCTTATTCGAGCAATTATTGGCAATTTATGAGTGCCATCAAAGTGAGCGGTCAAAAGTATACCTATAATATGAACTTTAAGCCAACGCTCGTCGACTTTAATAAATATCGCGATATCTTCAAATCTTATGGCCTCGGTACGAAGACAGAGATCGATATTGCCGAAGAACAGCTGGGCATAACGGGGAAGACGATTACGGGCGATCTCCTTCTCAATTTGAGTATCGGTCAATATGATACCTATACCCCTCTAATGTTGAGCCAATATATCAGTACGCTCGCCAATGGGGGAACGCGGTATAAGATGCGCCTCGCCAAATATCGCATCACGGAAAGTGGCGAAAGGGAAGAAATCAATAAAA
This sequence comes from uncultured Bacilli bacterium, assembly GCA_947598395.1. Classification (GTDB taxonomy): domain Bacteria; phylum Bacillota_I; class Bacilli_A; order RF39; family UBA660; genus CAG-582. Next base: position 61,391 of record CANQFG010000002.1, on the reverse strand, counting down.
AGGAAGTCCTAAATACCATCGATATCGATAAAAAATACTTAAGTCGCATCCAACAAGGTTTTATCAAGGTATCGAATTCGGGAACCGGAGCCGGCTATGTCCCCAAGAAGTATAAACCAGCCGGTAAGACGGGAACGAGTGAGACCTATTTTAACGACATACAAACGACCACGAAATCCTTCATCATGTATGCTCCCTATGACAATCCCGAATATAGTATGATCATCATTTCGCCCCATATCGGCTATAGCAATAGTCCCAATCATTATAAATATCCTGTAAATAGTCATTTATCCAAGAAAATAACATATATTTTATTTGAAAAATAGACTGTTATATGCTAAAATACATGTAGTTTGACGAATGAAGGAGGCTTTTATATGGCTAAAAGTAAAGCAGATGGTCGTGCGCCAGTTGGCTTAAAATGTTCTAATTGCGGTTTTATGATTAGACATACCGAAAAAGGTAAAAATACCACCGATAAATTAGAATTAAAAAAGTATTGTAAGAAATGTAAATCAGTACAAGTATTTAAAGAAGCTAAAATTGGCAAATAAAATATTGACAACAAAGGAGAAAAGCATATGACAATAATCAATCACGGAATGTTTATCGACTCATATAATTATAATGCTTTAGTCGCACATCAAGCCCATAATGCTATGACGTATCATAAGATCGTTGGTTATCGAAAAGCTATCTATTATAAGAACCAACACAAGCATTATAATCATACTAATAAACATATGCGCAAGAAATTAATCAAAAAAATGGCCTTATAGAAAGGAGTAAACGCATGAATATTAATATTAATGATATCAAAAATGGCATGACGATTATCATCGATGGCAAATTATGTCTCATCGAAGAATTTCAACATGTCAAACCTGGTAAGGGATCGGCATTCATGAAAATGAAATTGCGCAATTTAAGAACGGGTGCTCTCGTCGAAGAGACATATAATACGAATATTAAAATTGAACGTGCTCGCGTCGACCATTTACCAATGCAATATCTTTATTCGATGGGCGATTCATATGTCTTCATGAATAATGAAACGTATGAACAATTAGAAGTCCCAGCTAGTAAATTAGGCGATCAAATCAAATTCTTAAAAGAAGGATTAGAAATTACGATAACGATGTATGAAGGCGAAATAATTGGCATTACTTTACCAGAAAAAGTAGAATATGAAATTATTGAAACGACCGAAGCAGTAAAGGGCAATACGACTAATAATGCTCAAAAAGATGCCAAGATCGAAACGGGATATATCGTTAAAGTTCCATTATTTATAAATCAAGGAGAAAAGATTATCATCTCAACTAGTGATGGTAAATATGCAGGAAGAGCTTAAGGGCTCTTTTTTTAATGGGTTTTTAATGTAAACTATTGACACTTGAAAAGTAAATTGATATGATTAATATGTAAAATAGAGGAGGGAAAGAGATGAAACAATTGAATGATTTGTTGCAAGAACTCGGAATTTCAAAAGTAAGATTAGCCAAATATTTAGGTGTTTCCCGCCAAATGGTCTATAACTATTTAGAACTCGAAAACATCAATAAATGGCCAAAAGAGAAGAAAATATTATTATTAAAATTATTAGATATAGAAGATGGCGAAGAGGATACGATCGAAAATATCAAAGTTACAACGGAGTATTTACTAGCTGTCGAGAATCGTTTGACGGAAGGCGTCAAAGAGGCGACGGAAAATGATTATTTAGATCTCAAAGGTTTAAAGAAGGAAGAACATACGCTCATAAGTGATATTACGTTCTTGATTAAAGAGAAGTTAGTTGAAAGTGATAATCACGAGGAAAACTTCTATGCGTTACAATATGTCTATCATTTACTTCAAAGTATGGATAATGTTCCCGAAATCAAGTATATGTTGGCATATATATCGAAAGCGACGGGCTTTACAGCGCCCAATGTCTTCCGCTTCAATGAAGATCGTCAATATACTTTTGAAGGAATAATTCATTCGGCATTTACCCTTTATAATAGTGGTAGTGCCAATAAAAATAAGGTTATCGAATGTCGCAATCGCTTTGTTCAAGAAATTGAATCGCGCAACGAAGAAAAATTATCCCGTACGCAACAATTAAATACGGTTCGTATTCAAGCCTTACGCGAACTTGGCTATAATAATATTACGACAGATAATGCTGCCGAAGTATTTGAAAAAATTGCCGAAATACAATCGAGAAAAGTTTAATCTTTTCTTTTTTTTTGGCACAAGTCCCCTCTTCTAAAAAATAAAAAAAGTAGGGGATAGAGATATGTAATAACCCCTATTTTTAATTTAGCAATTTTTGATTGATAACTAATTACTTATCAATCATTATTTATATAAAACAAATGTACTATATATAAATTATATACTTATAAATAAAAAAATATCTATCTAAGTAGATATTCAAATCAGTATTATATATTTAAAGGAAGGTAAACCTTAAGAACTAATCATCTAATTTAATATAATATAGAAGTTAACATAATACATATTATATGAAGTTGGGTATTTTTGTTTTAAAGATTAGTAATTCTTCACCTTGCGAAATGTAATTATTAATATGACGAGATAATTATACCACAAGTTTTCCATATTTATCATAATCTTTATATATCCCCTGTAAATATTCCATAACTCCCCTTTTAATTAAATACATAAGCGATAGGGGTCCTAATATAAAATTAGATTGCAAAAGAGATAAATATATAGACGATGGATAAGATAATACCCAGATAAAAATATTTACGCATATGGGATTTTAATGATTCCTTATAGATATTATTGATACTTAAAGTTATCATAATTCCGGCAACAAATATCAAGATAATGCTTATCGTCAAATTATTGATATAGTTTTTTAGGAAGATATAGGCCGTAATAGCACCCAATGGTTCGGCAATGCTCGATAGCAAGGCATACCCTACTCCACGCTTGATAGAGTGGGTGGCTTTGGCAATCGGTATGGCAATACATATTCCTTCGGGAATATTGTGTAACATGATGGCGAGCGATAACTTTAATCCCAACTGCGTATTGACATAAGATGTCATGAAGGTTGCAATTCCCTCGGGAAAATTATGCAACATCAAAGTTACTAAGGCCAAGATGCCAACTTTATATAGACTACTCTCCTCGCTTATCTTTTTATCCATCAAATTGATCAATAACATGCCCAATATAAAGGGTATGATAATCAATAATCCGGCTTTGAGAAGCGAAAATTGACTCCAAATATTTATGATACTGGGTGGCAATAGATCGAGGATAGATATCAAGATCATTACAGTCCCCGAAAATGCCAAGGAGACTGTTATCAACTTCTTGGTATCTTTTATGGGTAAAAAGACTAATAAACTGCCGATCATCGTTCCCAAACCGGCAATCGTACTAATTAATAGAGGTATTAAAATATTCATATTAAAATATATGGTTGAAAGGCTAAAATATACTAAAAAAGACGCCTAAACGTCTTATTTAAATACGAGCTTATAGACGATAAAAATACCCGTTACGAAGACGGCAATAAGGCCCAAGAAGATATTTCCCCCACTCTTATCTTCTTCCTCATTCGTCATATCGATATCTTCGACTTTATCTTGTCCATTGCTATTGCTTTGTTTGGTTGTCTTGCCCTTCCCTTCCCCATTATTTGAAGCATTGTTCGTCGTATTCGTTTCCCCTGAATTAGGAGTACCACTGGTCGTCGGTTCATTGGTATTAGAGGGATTAGTTGGATTAGTACTTGGATTATAAGGAATTGGATCATCGACTTTTTGGGTCGTATTGTTACCCTTAGTCGTCTTAATCGAAGTCGTCTTCGTTGCCGTCGAAGTCCTTCTGATTTCCGCCGTCGTGGTCGTCTTCGTGCTCTTGGCTTTATTTAAAATCGTATTGATCTTATTATAATCAAAATAGTAAGTGGTACTCTTGCCACTGCGATTATAGGCACTCGTCGATATCGGTAATTTAGAGTTATAAAGATCATTACTGCCAATACCCGCTAAGAAGATACTTCCCGTCGTATCGACTTTATAAAATTTGCCATCTAACTTGACGATATTATATGTATGAACGGAATTGAAGGTCTGTTTGTTCTCATCGACACTAGTTATCTGATCGACGATATAGGATTCGATACCCATCTTATCCATGAGATACGAAAAAGCTATCGAGTAACCAATACAGACACTTTTGCGATTAATCAAGGCATCATATACCGAAGTATTACTAGCTAATAGATCATTGACAAAGCCATCATCGGTTAAGTAAGAGGTCGTACTCTTTATATATGTATAGGCTGCCAAGATCTTTTGATAATCGCTGCCATCCCCTTGCATCAAAGGCAGTAATTCCTCTAAGAATTTATTGACAATATTCATCTCATTGCCCGTAATGCGAATATTTTTCGAACTTATTTCGAGTTCGCCATTGCTCTTATTTTGACTATCTAAGGTCATAAACCGATCGGGTTCAAAGTTGCCCTTTACATTATAAGAATAATAATTTTGCCGGACATCATTGAGACCATAATTATCCTTATAGTAAGCATATACTTCATCCCAATTGATATCGTGTGACGATTCATATGTCGAAAATTCGAGATAAAAAGTGCCAATTTTTAATTTTTTATAGATATCATCGAAAGCTTTTTTTATTTCGGCCGTATTCTTGACGCGATAGGCCGCATCCCCGATATTTTGGGCCCGAATGTCAGCCTCTTCGGCAACTGAACCCTTTTCATATTCCGACTTGCTAATTTCTTTACCGCGATAGAAATACAAATAATCATCTTTATAGATGGCCATGTAAGCCCGCGCTCCATAATATTTGATAGCCGTATCGATATCAACTTCCGTATTCGTATCGGCATCATAATACTTCAAGACATGATTTCCTTTAGAACCCGTGACATTTAACATAAGTCCATATGAATAACTACGATTAATTGAAAAAGCATATCCACCTATGACAAAGAGAAAAACGATGACCCCAAATATAGCTAATTTTTTCCAATTAATTTTCATACTTCCACTTCCTATTGTTAGAAATATCATAACATAGATATCATAATTATTCAATAATAGACCATAATACTAAGGGAGGTAAAATTATGAAAAATAATAGAGCTAATAATTCAGCTAATAGACAACAAGCTAATAAGTCTTCAAAAAGTTGTAATCGTGCTAATAAAGCCAATAAAGCTAATAAAGCAAGAAACTCTATGAATGAATTTAGTGCTGAATAATTAAAAAAGGAAACAGATACGATGCTATTTATGTATCTGTTTTTATTTGCGGGGATGATATTCAAAATAATCATTTTTTAATTGCTCATTGGATAGATGAGTATATATTTGGGTAGTCGAAATATCCGAATGTCCGAGGAGTTCTTGAATGACGCGTAAGTCGGCACCATTTTGCAAGAGATGGGTGGCAAAAGTATGACGCAGCGTATGGGGACCAACATTTTTCGTTATGTGGTGTTTTAGGCATTCGTTTTTGAGCATTTTGAATACCCCTTGTCGCGTCATAAGCGTACCATGATTATTGACAAATATTTCATTGATGGGTCCTTTAATTAAGAGGGCGGGTCGATAATTATCGAGATAATCCCTTAGGGCCTTTAAGGCATAGTCATTGATGGGAACGATACGCTCCTTACTCCCCTTCCCGACGACGCGGACGATACAGTCTTCAAAGTCGACATTGGACATCTTTAAGGAAACGACTTCACTGATCCGTAAACCCGTACCATACATGAGCTCTAAAAGTGCTTTATTGCGTGCATCGTAGGCATTTTCAATGGGAATATCTAAGAGATTATCGATTTCCTCAATCGTCAAATAGACGGGCAATTTGGCGGCTAATTTGGGTTGTTTAATGCTATCACAGGGGTTAGAAGCTAGCTTTTCCGTCTTACATAGATAATTATAGAAGGCCCTGAGAGCCGAAATATTATTGGCAAGACTAGCTGGTGCCAGATCATTCAAGGTCTTTAGATAATTATCGATTTCTTTGCTCGTAATTTTTAAGATATCTTTTTTAAAATACGTACTAAACTTATCTAAGGCATGTTGATAGGTTACGATCGTATTATCGGCATAGTTTAAATCGACTTCTAAATAAGCTAAAAAATTGGCAATATATGTTTCATTCATAAAGATACCTTCTAAGTAGATTATACGCGCAATTTGAAACTTTTACAATTATTTGGCGGCAAGTTTACCAGTTCACAGATAAACATGATATAATGGATATGGTGAGCTTATGGAAGTATTAGCAGATCAAAATAGACCGACGACATTAGCCGATATCATCGGGCAACAGCATCTCGTTGGTGAGGGTAAGATTCTTTATAATTTAGTCCAAAATAAGAAGCTATTTAGCATGATACTCTATGGCAATCCTGGCATTGGCAAGACTTCCATCGCTTCGGCCATCGTCCATGAATTGGGCGTGCAATATCGCTTCCTCAATGCGGTTATCAACAACAAAAGTGATTTCGATATCGTCATCGAAGAGGCCAAGATGTATGGCGAAATGGTCTTAATCGTCGATGAAATACATCGCATGAATAAAGATAAACAGGATATCCTCCTTCCCTATCTGGAAAATGGGCAAATAATCTTAATTGGGCTTACGACGGCCAACCCGTATTATAAGATCAATCCGGCAATTCGGAGCCGCTGTCAAATATTTGAACTGCACAATCTAACAAATTCGGAAATTGTGAGTGGCCTCAAACGTGTTTTAAAAAAGTTAAAAAATATTGAGGTAACGGATGAATCACTTGAGCACATTGCCAAGTTGAGTGGTGGCGATTATCGAGCAGCCATCAATTTACTCGAAGTAGCTTATTATGGCTCAAAGGATGGGCATATTACCGATGAAACCATTACTTTAATAAATAGCAAGCCTATCATGGCAGGCGATGCTAATGAGACGGGCCATTACGATTTGATAAGTGCGTTTCAAAAGAGTATCCGCGGTTCGGATATCGATGCCGCTCTGTATTATCTGGGGCGACTCTTGATGATCGGCGATTTGGATATCATCTATCGCCGGATGATGGTCATTGCCTATGAGGATATCGGCCTTGCCAATCCGGGGATGGGTCCCAAAGTGCGCGCGGCCATTGAAGCCTCGGAGATGCTTGGATTACCGGAAGCGCGCATTCCCCTAAGTGTCGTCGTGGCCGAACTGGCTAGCAGTCCCAAATCCAACAGTGCCCACGTGGCCTTAGATAAGATTATGGCCGATATCGAAGCGGGCGATACGGGCGAAGTACCAGCGTGGTTAAAGACCACTTCCCCACTCTATAAATATCCCCACGATTATCCCAAGCACTGGGTTAAACAACAATACTTGCCCGATAAAATAAAACATAAAAAGTATTATGAACCATGTAACAATAAATATGAAATGAATTTATGGAATATCAATCAGGAGATGAAGAAATAATGAAAATAGCAATAATAGGTACGGGCGTCTATGGCCTTGCCATGGCGCGATCCCTCAGTCAAAATAAGACGAACGATATCATCATGTGGGCTGAAAATCAAGCCGTCATCGATGAAGTCATCAAGATGCGCAAGAATTATCCCAAATTAAATAATTTGGATATTCCCGAAACGATAAAATTTACGACCGATTACCGGGAAGCCCTCGAAGGACGCGAATTAGTATTCATTCTAACGGCGGCCCAATATGTCGGCAATGTGGCCGAAGCCATGCGCCCATTTATCGATAAGAAGATGCACTTTATCATCGGCTCCAAGGGCATCGAACAGGGAACGTGTCGCTTCGTTCACGAAGTGTTTTTAAACCACATCAATACGCGGCATATCGCCGTTATCTCGGGGCCCTCTTTTGCCATCGATATTGCCAATTTAGAGCCCATCGGTCTAGCTGTCGGTACCAAAAATAAGGAGACTCTAAAGGTCCTTTTAAAGGCCTATAAAGGAACGAATATCAAATTGCGAGAATCCAATGATTTAGTCGGCATCGAAACCTGTGGCGCCATCAAAAATGTCATAGCCGTAGCCGCTGGCATCTTGGAAGGCCTCGGTTACTCAGAATCGACGCGTGCTTTTCTAATTACGGAATCCCTACACGATATCAAGGAGCTAATCCGCGGTTTAAATGGCAACAAATTGACGATCCTATCATTTGCCGGCGTTGGCGATTTACTCTTGACGGCAACGAGTACCAAATCGCGCAATTACACCTATGGCGTCTTGCTCGGCCAACGAAAATTAGAAGAAGCCAAACGCTACATCGAGACGACGACCGTCGAGGGCTATTATACCCTTAAAAGTATCTATGCTCTCTTGCGCAAACGGCAAATAAAGATGCCAGTAATCGATCTCATCTATAACATCGTCATGAAAGATACTGATCCTACTAAATTAGCTGAATTTTTAATGAAAAAGAAATAATTTTTCTTTTTTTTATTTTAAAATTAACTTTTTCTCTTTATCTAAAAGTGGCAATAAAGTTTTGATATCTATGGCTTTATCGAGATAATTCTGGGCGGAGTCATTATATGTCAGATGTTCAAGTTCGCGCATGATAGCTTCCGCACCGACACAGCTATATTGTTTTATAATATTAAATATTCGCATATCATAGAGATGCCCTTGGTAATACATGATGAGGTACCCGATATCCTTTAATGAAAGCTTATCAAAGCGCCGATCCGTCAACAATTGATATACTTCTTCTCGATAATCGCAGATGGCCCAAATTTGCATTCGTTTTCCCACTTCTGCTGGCGCTTTTTTAATGAAGCCTTCTAACCATTTAAAATCCATTTCTTTATTTATGAAATACTTATCACAGGCCCTGATAATATCTAAAAACATCGTATCGGGAATGCTCAAACATAATGAATCATTTAAAAGATAATCGATGAGAGCTTGCATCTCCGGCGAAGCATTGAGATAGAATTGGATAATGGTAAATTGGCTTTCATAAGATAAAAAGATGGTCTTATCGCGCAATTCATTGGAATATGGATATTTGCCCATAAGTTCGCATAAAGATATGATCTCGGCTGGACTTCGATGTTGAAGTAAAATATCGGAAATATGAAGTTCTTCCCCTTCTATTTCGCGTTCCACTAAATATCTTATCAATTGCCAGTGTCTTTCGCCATGATAATGGGCGATGAGATAGCTATTTAATAAAAGGGGATGATTAAAGGCCTTTAGGTAATAGATATAGGCCCTTATTTCCATGATATCCGCGTCTTCTAATATGGGTGTTTCCAATAACAATGTCATAATTGCATCGCGATGTTCATTTTGACAAAATAATCGAATTACTTCATTTATAAAAGATTCTTCAAAATGATAAATTTTATCGATAAATTTGATATATTTGACAATTCTTAGTAAATCGTCTTGTTCCTTTAAAGGCAATTTAAAGATGATTTTCAAGATTGTGATATCATTTGTATATTTGGCAATTTCATATATTAGTTCTTTATTCATAATAAAGCATATGAAAAAAAACGATATTTAATGCTTTAAAATATCGTTTATAATGAAGGATACGCATAAAAGACCAGCAACACTGGGAACGAGATTATTGCTACCCAAAGGGACCATTTTTACGGGGTTTTCCGTACTGGAGACGACCATCAACTTCTTATTAATGTGGGCGTCTTTAACTTTTTTACGCAAGATACGGGCCAACGGGTCATTGCGCGTTTTATCGAGCGTCGTTATTTCCAACTTGGTAGGATCGATCTTCTTAGCAGTTCCCATAGCCGATATCAACTTATAGGAATACTTTAAGGATAATTCCATGAGCATAAACTTGACTTCAATCGTATCGCAGGCATCGATGATATAATCATAATTAGAGTCTATATATTCTTCGATATTACTTTTATCTAAAAATACTTCATAACCGGCAATATCGATATCGGGATTAATCGCCCGAGCACGAAGAGTGGCCGCTTCGACTTTTGACGTGCCAATATTATCTTGGCAAGTCATCAATTGCCGATTGAGATTCGACAATTCAATTTTATCGGCATCGATTATCGTAATATGCCCAATGCCGTTGCGGACTAAGGCCTCTAAAGCATATGACCCTACGCCACCTACTCCGATGAGCAAGACTTTGCTATTTTGCAATTTTTGAAAATTATCTTGGCCAATTAAAGCAATCGTGCGTTCAAACATCTCTTAGTACTTCCCTTCATAAAGAAAAAATTACAAATAAAAAGCCTAAGAGAAGTCTGCGTGATAAAAGACCCGCTCACACGAGGTGGGCATCACATACCCTACTTCAGGATCCCTACATTCTTTAAAAAAGACAAGGTCTTCGACACCGCAAGGTAATTAGATTCCCAAGATATCACAATTAGTCGGTTTTATAGTATAAACCTCTCTTAGGTACATTAAATATATCATATTATTCATTAATTAGTAAAGTAATTAGCATTTATTTGACAAAAAAAGCCCTTTTAGGCTTTCCAACGTTCGACGACATTACAGTTTGAAGAATATGGTGCTGGATTGGGCATATCCATTTTGACGATCAAAGGAATTTTGAAGGCATTGCCGAAGGCTACCATCGTTCCACTTTGTAAGGACGTCAATTTTTCGATAATATCCCCCGAAATATTTGGCAACATCTTATTGATATAATCGAGATCGCGCGGATGGGTCATTTTGAGAATACAGAAATTACTCATTTGGGCAATAACCGTTTCGGATATTTCAACTGGCCGTTGACTGACTAAATCGAGCATGACGCCATATTTCCGACCTTCCTTGGCAATCCGTTCAAAGATATTATAGCCAAGCAAGAAGTGATCGTTATCGGATACGACATAACGGTGCGCCTCTTCGATGAACAAATGGAATGGTATCGCCGCTCTTTCCTTGCGCCCTTTGGCAAAGTCAAAAATCATCTTACAAAAGATCTTGACCATCGTCTTAGCAAGGTTATCGTCGACATCTTCGAGATTGATATTGACGATTTGACTACGCCGATTATTTAAGACAATTAAACTCGATATATAACTTTCGAGGGTAATATAATTCGGAATTTCAAAGAATTTGCGGTTTGAAGAATTGTTTAAAGAATGAAGCCGAACTTGTAATATGACGGCATTATCTTGCATGATGCGATTATTCAAAAATCCCTCGCCGATCAAGGTAAACGATAACGCCCGTTCCAAATCATCTAAGGTATAATAGGCATCTTTTGGTGCCTCCATGCGCATTTCCAATTCATCATCGATAAACTTCAATAAATATTCGTTAATGAGGACAGATTCGCCAAATTCACCATTGCGGTCGATGCCAAAACATTCGGAGAATTTACGCGTATAGCCAATTCCTTGAATATCCGTATCGACATTGAATTCCGGCGTCGAACAATCGGCAATAATCGTAAAGATATCATTTTTCTTACCCGAGGCATTTTGATTGGAAAACAAGACCGACATGATCGCCTTGGCAATGAGATGATTTTTTAGCTTTCGCGTATCATCATCGTCCTTGGAAAATAATTTAGCTAACTTTAACATCCGTTCGACGATCGTATATTGATGGTGGTTATCCGCTTCGAGCAAGAGACAGACATCATCAATCGTCAAAAGGAAGACCGGAATCTTTAGCAAGACATCCGTTGGATCCGTCGGATTAGAGGTTATAAATTTATATTGGTAGTTCGGATTAAATTGATTGAGAGCCTTGAAGGCCGTCTTATATTCGCCATAGGCATCAAAGATAAATAAATTGGCATTAAAGGTCAAAAAGTTTTTATTTAAGAAGATATTTTGAATGATGCGGGCTACCGAACAACTCTTACCGGAACCAGTATTACCAAAAATCGATAGATGATTGGAAAACATATCGTTAATATCGACAAAGACATCTTTGCCACCATAGATGGCCGATTTGCCCAAATACATCGAACCCAATTGATTAGAGCCCAAGATAATATTCAACTCTTCATCATTGATAATGCGAACCTTGCTATCGAGCGTTGGCTTTTTTATCGTACCAGCAATAAAGCGATTGCCCACAAATTGCCCCATCAAATCGATGCTGACGGTCTCTTCATCGGCCTTCTTGACTTCTCCCAATAATTTTAAATCTTCCGTTTCAAAGACGACATGCAAATTCATCAAATTAGGAACGACCATATTCTCCTTATGAATCTCGACAACGGCCGTTATATCATCAATATATTTTATTTTTCCAAACATAAAACCAACCTCTTTATCTTAAATCATTATACCATATTATTTATCTTTATAAAATCAAAATCACTTTGATTAAATTTAATTTTTAAATCATTAATATATAAATACAAAATCGTATCCCCTTTATGAACTTCATCGCCGACAAAGCGCTTGAAATATAGGCCGACACCATAATCGATATCATCGTCCAATTTCATTCGGGCAGCCCCCAATTTGGCGGCGAGCTTAGCAGCTCCTAAGGCGTCTAGTTCTAAGATCGTCCCATCTTCTTGGGCCTTGACTTTGACGATATGCTCTGCCAACGTCAATTGGCTCAAATCCCCGCCTTGGGCTTTCACAAACTTATAAAAATATTTCAAAGCCGTTCCATCCTTGATTGCCTTTTCGGTACGAATTTGGGCTTCTTCATAGCTCATATTCTTGGCCATCGCCAGCAAATTGGCGGCAATTTCCACCGAAGTATAATAAAGGGGCGATACTTTGCCATGAAGTACGCCGACGGCTTCGGCGACCTCCAAGGCATTGCCGACCGCGCGCGATAAGGGACTATTCATATCCGAAAGGATCGTCTTGACATGGCAATGAAAGGACTCGCCAATCGTCGTAAGCCACTCGCTTAAGAGCTTGCCATCTTCCCGATTTTTAATGAGAGCCCCACTTCCAACTTTGATATCGATCAAGATATCCTTAGCGCCAACGGCGATCTTTTTTGACATGATGCTCGAGGCGATAAGGGGAATTGACTCCGTCGTTCCGGTGACATCGCGCAGTTCATAGATGACTTTATCCAAGGGAACGAGGGTTGGCGTCTGACTCGAAAGGGCAAAACCCAGATCGGAAACTTGTTTGACGAACGTCTCCTCATCTAAATCGACATTAAAGCCGGGAATACTCTTGACCTTATCGATGGTTCCACCCGTCGTTCCCAAGCCGCGGCCACTCATCTTGGCCATCTTTAAGCCCAAGGAAGCACAAAGGGGCCCAACGATCAACGTCGTCGTATCGCCAACTCCTCCCGTCGAATGCTTATCGACGACATAGCGCATCTTTTCGCCTAAATTGTACCGATCCCCACTCTTTATGAAGATATCGGTTAAGGCAATCGTCTCCGTAATATTCATGCCATTTAGGGCAATTGCCATCAATAGAGCACTCATCTGATAATCCGGTATCTCCTTCTTGAGATAGCCAAGGAAGGCAAACTCCAACTCATCATACGATAGAGCATGCTTATTTTTCTTGCGCATAATGATATCGACCATGTTCATAGTATCAGTCTCCAATTATACTAAAATTATAGCATACAATCGCTTTCTTTTAAATACTTTCAATAAAAAATAACCTCAATCGGTTATTTTTTATTATTCTTTAATAAATCGCGAATTTCCTCTAAGAGGATTACTTCATCGCTCTTCTTCTCTTTGACAGTATCGCTTTCGACGACTTCCTTTTTCTTGCCAATATTTTCAAGTTGGGCAAACATCTTTACCAATAAGAAGATGACAAAGGCCATGATGATGAAATTGATGACATCGGTTATAAAAGCTCCATAACTCAAATGAAGATTGCCGATATTTAAGGCAAATTCACTGAAATCGACTTTGCTAAAGCTTCCCAAGATCGGCGAGATAATATTATCCGTCAAGCTGGTAACTAAGCCTTGAAATGAGGCACCAATTAAGACGCCGACGGCGAGATTCATGACATTACCCCGAAGGATAAAGCTCTTAAATTCATTGATAAAGCCCGTACATTTCCCTTGAACGACGGATATTTCCTCCTTGACAATTTTCTTCTTCGTTTCCTTCTTTTCCATAAGTTTACTCCTTTACTAATCTTCCAAGACGGCTTTAATGCGTCGAACACCCGCTGAACTAGCCTCTTCCTTGACGATCTTAAAGTGTCCGAGTTCTCCCGTATTTTTGACATGTGGGCCCCCACATAATTCCTTCGATATATCGCCAATCGTATATACCGTTACGCGATCGGGATATTTTTCGATAAACATACACTCGGCTCCCGAAGCAATAGCTTCATTCTTATCCATCTCCGTAACGACGACATCTAATTTATCATTAATCCATTTATTGACTAAATTCTCGACACTAGCCTTCTCTTCATCCGTAAGTTTATGATCGCAGTTAAAGTCAAAGCGCATGCGTTCGGCCGTAATATTCGAACCCCTTTGATGAATATCCTTGCTGATGACTTCCTTTAAGGCAGCATTGAGCAAATGCGTAGCCGTATGATACTTCGTTTCAATTTCCGAATTTCCCGCAAGACCACCTTTAAATTTACCTTGTGAATTCGTTCGCGATAACTCTTGATGGGCCTTAAACTTCTCCTTAAAGCCTTCGATATCGACGGTAATGCCCTTTTCGGAGGCCAACTCTTCGGTTAGTTCGATGGGAAAACCATACGTATCGTATAATTTAAAGGCGATATCCTTATTTAATACTTTATCCGTTAAATTTTCCGTCAATTTAGAAAATTCGCGCAATCCTTTTTCGAGAGTTCGATTAAATTTATTCTTTTCCGTTTCCAATACTTGAATGACGACATCGCGATTGGTAACGAGTTCATGATAATATTCTTGATATTCATCCATAATGCGTTTGGCGATGCGCTCTTCCCAATTCGTATTGATATCGATGCCCAATTTTTTGGCATGACGAATAGCCCGTCTGATAATGCGCCGCAAGATATAACCTTGATCAATATTGCTCGGCTTAATGCCGGCTGGATCGGCAGCAATAAAGACGGCGGTACGCAAGTGATCGGCAATGATGCGCATACTCTCCTCGTGGCCATAATAAGATTTTTGGCTGATATCTTCGATTTCCTTGATTATCGGTTGCCAAATACTTGCTTCATAATTATCGTTTTTGCCTTCCAAGATGGCCGTCGTCCGTTCGACGCCCATTCCGGTATCGACATTCTTCTTGGGAAGTTCGGTAAACGTTCCATCCTCATGACGGACATATTGCATGAAGACATCGTTCCAAATTTCTACCCAACGGTTATCTTCGGGATTAAAATTTTCGGGAATTGGATCGTTGCTGCGCCAATAGTACATCTCCGTATCCGGACCACATGGTCCAATATCGCCGGCAATCCAAAAATTATCATCGACTGTCTTGGCAATCCGCGCTTCACTTACCCCGAGTGACCGCCATATATTATAGGCCTCTTCATCAAAGGGAACATCATCATTGCCCGCAAAGACAGTTACGGCTAAACGTTTTAGGGGAATATTTAACACTTCCGTTAAAAATTCAAAACTCCACGTAATAGCTTCCTTTTTAAAGTAATCTCCTAAACTCCAATTGCCAAGCATCTCAAAGAAAGTATGATGATAGGTATCGCCAATGGCATCCAAATCGACCGTCCGAATGCACTTTTGATAATCACATAACCGCGTTCCATAAGGATGTGGTGCCCCTAAGAGATTGGGAATAAGCGGCTGCATACCTGCCGTATTAAAGAGAACTGAAGGATCATTTTCCGGAACGACGGGCGCACTTGGAATTTGCTTATGCCCCTTGCTGACAAAAAAATTTATATATAAGTCTTTTAAATTCATATCATTTTCCTTGCTTTCATTTCCATATTATAACATAATTAGCTAAATAATCAGCAACTAATTTATGCCTAATTAACACTTGCCTCTATTATAGCAAAAGAAAAAGACTTATAAAAGCCTTTAAAAATTAATATTATTATTTAAGAAATTCTTACTTTGAAGATATAATCCCGTATAACGATCATAATAGATATTTAAAAAGCGATTAATATTCGTTACGATATAGTCCTTTATCTTGAGTTCTGTTATCGAATCGATATCGACGAGGTAATACATTCGAAGCATTTTTCTTGTTTTTTCATCATAGATAATCTCATTCGTATAACATTTACTACAGATATATCCCCCACGATCGGGATCGATCGTGATAATATTTTTCGTACTGCCACAGACACAGCAGCTATTGAGTTCGATGCCGACGCCCAAATAATCCAAGAGTTTGATTTCCAAAATATTCATCATAACCATGGGATTTAGACCCTCATCGAGCTTTTTAATCGTACTGATATAGAGATGAAATATTTGGGGAGCCATCTGTTGTTTTATCACTTGAACGACTAACTCCGTAATATATGATAGATAGGAAATTAAGACTAAATCGGTCTTGACATGATTGAAATTATCGACGATACTTCCCTCTTTAAGAGTCGATAATTTACCTTCATTGTAATAGATCGTAAAATCGGCATAGGTAAATTTACAGGCAATAACGCGCAAGGGACTCTTTAAACTCTTAGCTCCCTTGGCAATTACGCCGACAATCCCCTCTTCCGTAAGAATATTTAAGATCTTGGAAGTTTCACTATAGGGCGTTTCATTGACGACGATGCCACGAATTGTTTTAAGCATATAATCACTTCTTTTTATATTCCAAATAGTATTCGATTTTTCCCGTTTTTTTAAACATTTCCCAAGCTTTTTTCTTATCCATAAAAATATTCCTTTCTATTAATATAGTGGGAATATTTTCGCTTATTTATTCACAAGAGTGATTTTTGATGATCTAAATCTAAATTATTGATAATATGTTCCTTTAAGATGGCAATATATAAAGAATCCGTCAAGGGCCATTGGCGATAGATAATATAATCGATGGCGGCATCTTTTTCCGCTTCGGTAGGTTCGCTATTCTCATAGATAAAATTGACTTTAGCTTTTAATTCTTCCCGATTAGGATATATCCGACCCAAGACTTTGGCCGTAATAAAATGGTGAACGGATTCCAAGTTGCTCCATCGCCTTTCCCGGAAGATCATCTCGAGGGCATCCTTCGGCGGTATCGTAACGGTTTGATAATAGTCATAGGCCGTCGGACTTGTCAACTTGCCATTCTTCATTATTCCCTCTTCGAGCATGATGCGAAAGCTTTCAAGTTCGGCCATATGTTTATCGACATAAGCGCGATGTTTAGCTAGGACGTCATTTATTAAGGGGACATACTCGGGACTGTACTTGCGAAAATGGTCGAGATTATATCTCGTTTGTTCAAGCGTAAATCCATGTTTGAGATAGATCCATTCGTAGAAATCTTGCTCATCGACGCTCATGTATTCGTCTAAAGCGGCGATAAATTCCTCGCGACGTCTTTTAAGGCGCTCTGAATAGCTTTCTTCGGATGATTCATTCTTTTTTCGATAATCCTTATAATCATAATCGCGATGTTCGGGTTTAGGAAGTTGGGCAAGTAAGGGTTCGAGGGTGGCCAAAGCCGGGCGCTTTTCCGGAGCGACTAAGGAGGCAATATTTATCATATTATGGAGATTGGTCTTGGATATTCCCAATTCTTCGATATAGGCACGTCGTTGATCCATTTCTTTGAGGCTCAAAAGCTCATCGATATTTTGCATATTATAAGGGGCATTATAGCTCTTCGTTCGAGCGACATACCACCATTTATAATTCATGACCTTTTCCGTATCCATCGTATGATTTAAAAAATAACTGATGTATTTTTCTAAAACCTCGCGGTCATAGCGCCACAATTTACCATCTTCTTGGGCATATATATTTCTAAATTTGAGGCAATCATTCCATCTGCCACTCTTTAAAAAGGTATCGACCAATTCTTCGCCCCGCTTTAGAACGAGACTCTTGGGAAGGCGATTGGCTTTTTTATAACTATCCAATTCTTTTTCGGTAATATATGGACTTGCAAGATAATCATTTAGATGGTTGTAAAGGATGCGCAAGGAAAAGATTTTTCCATCGTCCTCTTTCGTATATTTATCGCATAGATATCCTAAATCCGTTATGCGTCCATGATGGGCGATATAGGCCGCCAATATTTCCCTTTCGCGCGCCAATTTCTTTATTGTTAGATAGTCAATTCGTGTATCCGCCATTAATCATCAAATCCTAACTCTTGTAAATAACGTTCTTTATTGCGCCAATTTTTAACCGTCTTGACATAAAGCTCTAAATATACGGCTTTCCCCAACATCTTCTCGATATCCTTGCGGGCCTCGGTTCCAATATTTTTGAGCATACTTCCCTGTTTGCCGATGAGAATCTTCTTTAAGGAATCGCGACTGACGATGATGTCGACCATGATATCGACGATATTGCTCTTTTCTTGGTAGGAAGTCAAGACACAAGTTACGGCATGCGGCACTTCTTCGGCCGTCATATTGAGAATTTTTTCGCGCACTAATTCACTTATCATAAACGACTTATCGTTATTGGTGACGACATCGTCTTCATAATAACGGATCGAATCCTTTAAATATGGTTTAATGACTTCGATTAAGCGATCGACATTATCGTGTTTTAAGGCACTTATCGGAATAATATCGGCAAATTTGTAGAGATCTTTATACTTTAAGATGGCCTTATAGATTCCCTCTTGAGTAATCTTATCGATCTTATTTAAGACGAGAATTACGGGAACACTCGTATGCTTCAAGGCTTCGATGATGAATTTATCGCCCCGCCCTAATCCGGCCGCCGCATCGACGACGAAGAGGATGGCATCGATATCTTCAAGGGACTCATAGGATTGCTTATTCAAATGTTTGCCTAAGCGATCGGTTGCACGATGAATTCCGGGAGTATCGACAAAGACAATCTGCGTATCGGCTTCATTATAGACGCCTTGAATCGTATTCCGCGTCGTACCCGCAACACTGGAAACGATGGCAATTTTTTCGTTGATCAACGTATTTATCAACGTACTCTTACCGGTATTAGGACGTCCTATTATACTAACAAAACCACTGCGCATATTTACTACTCCTTACTATAATAATTATTATAACACAATATTTAATTCTTGCAAAATAGTCTCTTGTAAGCCAAATTGGCGTTTTTCTTCCTCTAAACTCTTCGTATGATCATACCCCAAAAGGTGCAACAGTCCATGAAGGGCCAAAAAGGAAAGTTCGCGCTTTTCCGAATGCCCATATTCTACCGCCTGCTTGCGCATCTTGGGAATCGAGATATAGATATCGCCCAGAATGCGAATATCCGTTGTAAAAGTCTGATTATCTTCGAGCGCAAAACTCAAGACATCCGTCGAGCGATCGATGCCCCGATAGTTCTTATTCAAAGCCTGCATCTCTTCATCGCCAATCAATATGACGGAAAAAGATGCCTTTTTTATATCGAGCTTTTTTAAGCAATGAGCAAATACCTCATCTAAATAGCTATAATCTTCATGATAGCCAAATTCATCGATTATATCATAATTATTCATACTTACCTCTTTAATATATCCATTATCTTATGAAGGACGACAAAGAAAAGATAGCCGACGAGACCGCCGATAAAATTTAAAATAATATCGTCGATATCGAAGCTGCGCCCAATATACATCTGAATGATTTCGATGGTCAAACTGGTAATCACGACCACGATTAGGGGAATGAAAACCGTGGCCTTCTTCGTCCGTTCCCAAAACATATCCGTTATTAGATAGCCAAAGGGAATGAATAGACAGATATTTCCCAAGACATTTCGAAAGAATAAGGGACTGCTGACTTCATAACGCGTCATTTCCCGAAAGGGCATAAAATTATTCGAAAAACTTTCAAAATCGGTCGTCGTTACCAACTTAAATAAGGCAAAACAATAGATAACATAAAGCAATTTCTTTAATTCTTGATAAATATTGATCTTTTCCTTGGCAATGAGACTAAACATTACGCGAACGGTTATCATGACGACGGAAAAGAGGACGACCATGGGAACTAGATCGAAAAGGATATTAATGGCTCGGTTCGGTATCACTTTCTTCACCCACTTCAAATTCTTGTGTCTCACCGATACTCTCTAAGACGGCAACAAACACTTCTAAATCTATTGTACTATCATTTTTCGTTTCTTTCAAAACATTTTGCTCTAATATCTGAATATTTTCGCCACTTTTTTCCCGAAGATGTTGCAGTATGGCATCCGTTGCCAATTGATGCACTTCATCGACACTTCGAATATGGTCAGTGCTCACAAATTCTTGCTGCTTGATAATCTTGAATTGTTGGCCAAATAAGTCGATCTTCGAGATGATGAATTCATCATAATGTTCGTAGTTCTTCCGATAGAGATAATTGCCATTTAAGATAAAGTTATAGCGGCTCTTCTCCGTATATTTCTTCTCCTCATATTTTAGGGGAATCGTCAAATTGACGCGGTACCACGTCTCTCCGATGACTTCGCCTTTGGCACAGGTGTGATCCTTGACTTCTTCATTTAACATGATATCGCCACTTATCAAGATATCGCCCTTATGGACAAATTGGGCCGTCTCGACCATCGTAACGCCGGAAGAGGCCACGATACGCTTGATGATACCATCCTTCTTGGCCACGACATGACAGAACCCCTCTTCCGCTACTGGAGGATTGATAATGCGTTCTTCAAAGGCCACTTCATAGCTCATGCCGACGCGATTGATGCTGATAAAATCGAGAAAATCTTTATTTTCCTCTAAAATACTTTCGGATATTTCACTCAATTCCCGCAAGCTCTTGCGGTAGCTTAATGGTTTTATCCCCTTATCAATTAAGATGGCTTTGACGCGATCGCGCAGTTCCTTGCTCTCATGACTGATGCGAACTTCGACGATGACATTGCTAATCAAGTATAGACAAATAAAAAAAATTAGCAGCAATAGATAATCGAAGGCATAACTCTTGAGATGATGCACAAAGCCCTTGATGCCATAATATTTGACGATTTCGATCTTCGAATAATAATTGAGGCGCACGATATTATCTAAATCCGCATCATTGACTTTGACTAATAGATAGTTTTTTTTCTTGGTGATATTTAGGAGATTGATGTGATATTTTAGGCATTTATCGATAAAGCGTTTTTCTTCATTTGTAACTTTAATTAAAATCATAATTGATTAAAGCCCTCGACATGACCGGCAATGCTAATTTCTCGATCCATGCTCTTCGTCAAGACAAAATTCGATCCCGTAATCTTCCAAATATGCTTATCGATGCGAAGTAAGACTTCCTCATCGCGGACGCTGATGAGATTCTCGACATTCTTGATATATACGCCCTTTTCCATAATTACGACATAGTATTTTTCATCCTTAACATACGACTTGATAATATCTAGCATAATATTCACCAATAAATTATATGACTCAAGGATAAAAAAAACACTGCAAAGAAAAAAGGATATGGCCTATCCTCTATGTCTCTTGCGCGAATTTTTAATCATTTCTTTCTTAGCTTCGCGTCTCTTTACTCCTGGTTTTGAATAATGTTTATGTTTTTTAAGTTCAGAAGGGACACCGCTTTTAGCAACTTTCATTTTAAATCTCTTTAAGGCTCCATTGACATCGCCATTTTTTACTTCAACTTTCGTCATTTTTGCTTCCCTCCTCTCAATTCACTAGTATTATAATACACTTTATTATTCATTGCAAGCCTTTTCATGAGAAAAAGCCTAGGGTTTCTAGGCTATTCTTGATCATCATCAAATTCATATTGTTTGGTATTCATCAAATCATTAAGGGCAATATCGACATCGACCGTCGTATCGAGATCATCGGAAAATTCCCCACCGATGACGGCTTCTTCGATGCCATCTTCACTATAGTTTTCATCTTCTTCTTCAGCTGGTGCCTTGTCTTCATGTTTTTCGATATTTTCCTCTTTGGCATCACTCAACTCTTCCTTTTTATCCTTCTTGCGGAAGATGAGGATACCCGAAACGATAATAATAGCTAAACCGACGATAACTAAGACGACGATTAACCATACTTTATTATCTTTTTTCTCTTCGTCGGCCTCGGGTTCTTCCGTAACCGTTGGATTGGTATTTTCGACGATGAGATTTCCCTCTTCATCGAATTTATAAATTCCATTTTTAATCTTGGCCGCTTCGGTTGGATATTGTTTTTCGAATTCGGTCATTTCGATCTTGGATTCGATGCCATTTTCATCTTTATAGGTGACGATATTGTTTTTATAACTGACAATTTCAATATTTTCTTCGGATAACCGCGTGACATTGATGACATATGTCTTCGAAGAATCGCCATTGACATTATCGACCTTTAAGGTGACGCGATTCAAACCGACGATTAAATTTTCGGCCCCTTGAACATCGACTTTGGCCTTTTCATCTTGGAGGGTATAAGCAATAAGATCTTTAATGCTCGATATCGTATTTGGAACAGTCAAGTTATAGGAGACGACATCGGCACTGAAGGCAGGCGTCAAAGTATAGTCGCCAACACTTAGGGAACTCAACTTATCGGAGTTAAAAGTCGATTCCCCACGATAGATCGTTAAATTATAGGTGACATGGTTATTGCCATCGGGACTCGTAATTTCAAAATAGACTTTATTTTCCCCTTGATTTAAAGTAACGGTCGAACCATTGGTACTCTTTCCACCATGGAATCCCGAATCGGAACACTCGCCTTCATCGGCTGGCGCATTACATTCATAGGTTATCTTGACGCTATTGATGGTATCGGCAATATCATAAATCGTATAATCATAGACATCATTTTTAAATTCGGGACTCATCTTTCCTTGCGAGACCTTGAGACTCTTTAAAGTGGCATCCCCAGATTTAGGTTTTTCAACGGGCTTAGCTCCCAATGAGGCATCAGTATAATCACTTTGAGCTACATCGCCAATCGTCGAGCCCTCTAAATCGACGCGCACATTGCTCAACGCTGACGTCGAATTATTGGTCAAGATGACATTGGCAACTACCGTATCGCCCTTTGGAAAATTGTTATCGCTCGGATCAGAACTATTGATATAGCTCAATACGATGCCATTGGCACTCTCATTGGCCGTAAATCCTAACCCTTCGATAATCTCGATGCGGCAATCGACATCGGAATTTTTGGCATCACACGTAAGCTTGGCTTGCGTAATACTTTCGTTATCGCCAATATGTATCGTTACTGGTATTTTCGTTATATTTTCTGACTTTTCGGCTTTGCCTAATTTATATTCGGCAGCCCAGACATTTTGTGGTGCGGATAAAATCCAAAAGACACCTAAAATCATTAATAAGGATTTAAATCCTCGCTTCATAATTAATCCCTTCTATTCTATCTTGAATTATAGCAAAGAGTAGTAGTAAATTCAAGATTAAATTAACTTAACTAAAATGGCATTCATGACATAAATTTTATTAATTGGGATAGCCAAATAGCCATTCTTATAGACTAATTCCCCACTCTTAATCAATTCTTTTACGGGATAGACGTCTTGAATATTTTGACCATATTTTTCATAAAAGGTATCGACATTGATTCCCTCGATCTTTCGCAACCCGAGCATTATTTCATTATCCATCTGCTCTTTATGCGTCATTAAATTTTCACTAGCTCGAAAATGCAAGGCGATATATTCATGTAAATTCTTGGTATTTTCATAACGGAAACCATCTTTATAACCGGAAGCCCCCATGCCAAAGCCATAATATTCGCCATTATTCCAATAATTGAGATTATGTAACGATTCATATCCCGGTAAGGCAAAATTGCTGACTTCGTAATGCACAAAGCCGGCTTTTTTTAGTCTCTCACATATCGTTTGATACATCTTGTAATCGAGATCTTCACTGATATACTTGGCACCATCATTATTTAACTTCGTATGTTCTTCTAAGATGAGCGAATACGTCGATATATGGGTAGGATTGAGCTTTAATAGCTTGCTCAAGTCCTTTTTTAAAGTTGGCATTTTCTCTCCCGGAATGGCATACATCAAATCCAAGTTGATGTTGCTTATTCCCCGCCGGCGAATCATTTCTATCTTGTGTTCGATATCCTCATAATTGATATGGCGTTTGAGTAGGCGATTGTTTTCCTCGTCAAAGGATTCGATTCCCATGCTGATGCGATTGACGCCACCACTCACGATATCATCGAGAAGTTCTTCCGTGATATCTTCGGGATTGCATTCGATCGTATATTCACAATCCGGGGTCCGATTAAATATTTCGATAATGCGCAAGAGTTTCAGGCGTTCCCGATGATTTAAACACGATGGCGTTCCCCCACCAATATAAATCGTCTTAATTCGTTCGCCATCATAACTATTTTCAATTTCGCGCCGCAATGCTTCCAAATAATCTTCGACAAAGGTATCGATATGCAATACTTTGGGAAAATCACAATAGGAACAGATATTGGCACAAAAGGGAACATGAATATAAACGGACTCCATTACTACACCACCCTATAACAAAATTTTATAATAAAGGGTGAAAAAAAACAACTAATTTAATAGTTGCCTTATTAATGTTTATGCTTATTCTTTTTATTTATGTTACGCAAAGAAAGACACATTACTTTCTTTAATTGATAATCTTCGATATCGGCCTGACAGATATCGGTTATAACAGAACCCGAATCATCATAGCATGTCGGCGTCAAAAAGCCTTGTTTATGATACCAAATGCCATTTTTAGCTTGGCGGGCAAAGTGAAAGTCATAATCGGCTTCCATATAGGCAATCTTCCAACAATCATCGGGTACGACCTCCTTGGGATCGACCTCGCAGTGGTAAATGCGCAAAGTATCCAAATCCATCAGCAATAGTTCGCTTAAAGACTTTTCCCACCACTCCGTACTATTCGGATAATTATTGATAAAATAACTCATTATTCCCAATTGATAGGCATCGGGAGCGATATCCTCTTCATCGATATCTAAACCTAAGGCAAAGGCATAACAATTCGTCGATTTGATATTATGCCAATTTTTGTTCTTTAAGACGATGGCCTTGCGGATTTCTTCAGCACTCATCTCTAACTTGCCAATTGACCTTAAATATTCGATATATTCCTTTTGATAAGTCATTAAAACACCCCTTTAACGGGGAATTATTTTAACATATATGCGCAGTTTTGTCTACTTTTCGGTCTTCAAGACGCTTAAAAAGGCCTCCGGTGGAATCTCGACGCTGCCGACCATCTTCATGCGCTTCTTACCTTCTTTTTGTTTTTCCAATAATTTCCGCTTCCGCGAAATATCGCCACCATAACATTTGGCAAGGACATTCTTGCGCATTTGACTTATCGTTTCGCGGGCAATGACCTTGGAACCAATACTCGCTTGGAGAGGAACTTGAAACAATTGCCGGGGAATGATCTCCTTTAAATTTTCGACGATTCTCTTGCCGCGTTCATAGGCAAAATCCTTATGGACGATTAAACTCAAGGCATCGACCGCTTCGCCATTGATCAAGATATCCATTTTGACGAGATCTTGGGCCTTATAACCACATAGCTCATAGTCAAAGGAAGCGTATCCCCGCGTACTCGATTTCAAGCGATCGAAAAAATCATAGACGATTTCCGATAATGGCAAATCATAATGAATGTTGACGCGATTTTCATTGATATATTCCAAAGACTTATATATGCCGCGCTTATCTTGACAGAGTTCCATAATGGCTCCAATATATTCGCTTGGAACGAAGATATTCGTCGTGATAAAGGGTTCGCGAATCTCCTTGATACTCGCACGGTCGGGCATCTTTGTCGGCGAATCGATTAATATTTCCTCGCCATCTGTAAGGCTAACTTCATAGATGACCGAGGGACTAGTCGCGATGATATCGATGCCAAATTCGCGCGTAATGCGCTCCTCAATAATCTCCATATGTAAAAGGCCTAAAAAGCCACAACGGAACCCAAAGCCCAAGGCCTCAGATGTCTCCGGTTCAAACACCAATGAGGCATCGTTGAGTTTTAATTTCTCCAAAGCTTCCTTAAGGGCTTCAAATTTATTCGGTTCGATGGGAAAAAGACCCGAATAGACCATGGGTTTCATCGGTTGATAGCCCGGCAAAGGTTTAGATGCCGGATTTTTTATGGTCGTTATCGTATCCCCCACTTTGATCGTATCGATCGTCTTAATCGAGGCATTTATCCAGCCAACTTGGCCGGCCACGAGCTTATCTTCATTCTTGCTCTTGGGCGTATTGACGCCGAGTTCGACGACTTCATAGGTCGCATTGCTCGCCATCAATTTAATGACGTCTTTTTTCGTTATCTCGCCACTGAAGACGCGCACTGAGGCAATAACGCCCCGATAGGGATCAAAATAGGAATCGAAAATCATCGCCTTCGTCTCCGTAGAAGTATCCACTTTGGGTGCGGGAATGCGCTCGATAATGGCAGCCAATAATTCGGGTACTCCAGCTCCCGTTTTCCCACTACAGAGGAGGATATCCTCTTTCTTAAAGCCAAGGACATCGACGAGTTCCGAAGTAATCTTCGGGACATCGGCATTGGGTAGATCGATCTTATTGATAACGGGAATAATCGTCAAATTATTATTCAAGGCCAAATAGAGGTTGGCAAGCGTCTGAGCTTCGATTCCCTGTGCCGCATCGACGAGCAAGATGGCCCCTTCACAGGCCGCCAAACTCCGACTCACCTCATAGGAAAAATCGACATGTCCAGGCGTATCGATCAAATGCAAGAGATATTCCTCACCGCGATAATTATAATGTAACTCGACGGCATTGAGCTTAATCGTAATCCCTCGTTCGCGTTCCAAATCCATATTATCCAAGATTTGATCTTTCATATCGTGTTTATTTATGGCCCCCGTCAACTCCAAAATGCGATCGGCCAACGTACTCTTGCCATGATCAATATGGGCAATGATACTAAAATTGCGAAAATGACTTAAATCCATATCTGTCACCTCTCATCATTTTATCATATTTATTTTTTTAATTTCAATATCGAGATATTCCCCGTAAGGGAATCATATAAGTTGTCGGCCATCAAACTCTCCAAGACCTTCTTGACACCGCGATAGCCAAGGTCGAGTTCAATTGCTTTTTCGGCAATATAATCGATAAATTCATCATCATATTCGACTTGTACATCAAGCTCTCTTAAAAAGGCCAAATAACTTTGAAAATACCCATCCGGCAATTGAATGAAGGCCTTTAAGTCCTCTTTATCCGGGGTATTTAACTTGATAGTCGTCGAGATGCGACCAGCTAATTCGGGAATCAATCCAGCCCGCATCAACGTCTCATCATCGATTATGACATTTTGACGCGACAAATTGGCGAAGGAACCCGCTAAGACAAACGTTATCCGACTAGTATCAAAGGAAATATGTTCCCGATTGAGGGGCGAACCCATTTCCAAATTAAATGTCACCCCTTCGATCTTTTTTAAAAGGGCTTCTTGGAGGGCAACTGTCGTTACTTTGCCATGTTCTTCATCATTATTGCAGCACTTGTCAAACTCATCGATGAATATTATCCCCTTCTCGGCCTCTTCTCGATCATCGCCGGCGGCATGATATAAATTTTCAAACATGGCATCGATATCTTGCCCGACATAGGCCGTCTTGCTATAGCGCGTAATATCTTCGATGACATAAGGAATATGTAAGGCTTGCGCGACGGTCTTCATCATCAAGGTTTTGCCGACACCCGAAAAGCCCGTAATTAAAATCGTCTTCCGCAAATCCACGAGTTTATTTTTGGGAACCTCGCGCTTATTTAATTGATAATTGATATATAAATTGGCAATAAAGGTCTTCAGTTGTTCATCTTGACCCACGATATACTTTTGGGCATATTCATAGATATCGCCAATATTAAAATTGACGGGTTTCCTTTGTTCGGCTTCATTTTTGACCAAAGAATTTAACTTAAAAGGTTGCCTTTGCTCACCATTCTTACAATATTCGATAAATTGCTCGGCCAAACTCTTTGTCGGAATGGAAAATGAAAACAATTCTTTTATCCGCTTGGCCTCTTCTTCGGAGAGCATTACTAAAAAATTATCGGCGACTACTTTGTAATACTTTTCGACATTATCTATAAAATAATCGAATAATAGACCATTACTAGAATTCTTTATTACTGCTACGTCACCCACTTGATTCCAACTATCCAAAAGGGAAATGGCTTCATTTTCGATAATAACTTTGCCATCTTTAATTTCCCCACTAGCTATTTTTAATGGTTTTAAATACGTCTCCCCATCAACTTGAATACTTTCGAGAACCATTACATCCTTTATTTCTGCCATCCTTAAACCTGCTTTCAATAAATCATTTTATTATTATATGCCATTTAAGGCAAGTAAAAAAGGTCTTTATCGACCCTTCTTTAATAAATATTTTAGCAATCTTATTTCCCGTCCTAATTTAAGACGATAACGCAGTTTCATCTTGGGAATTAAATGATATATTTTTAGACAATTATTTAATTCAAAATTTAAATAATTCGTATTATGAATCAATATTGGTCCATACATCAATTCCCTTTTACGATATTTAGCCTTACCGCGAATAAAGACGATATTGATATAATGTTTATGATTATCGACGAGAAAATCCTCAGCTTTAATTATAAAGCCCAAGCGACATATTGAATTGCGCAAAAGAAAGTGATCATTATTAGATTGAATTACTAGCTTATTTATCTTACTCAAATAGGGATGATCCAAAATTTTTAGAATGGTCGACGTTCCCATACCCGAGATCAAAATCGTATCGATATTATCTTTATCGGTTAAAACATCTAATCCATCGCCCAAACGCGTGGTAATTTTTTCTTCCAAATTTTCCCGTTTGATATTGGCAATACCCGCATCTAAGGCTTGCTCATGAATATCCGAGGCCATTATCTTCTTGACGACATTATTCTTGACTAAATAGATATCTAAAAGGGCATGATCGCACCCGATATCGATAACTTTATCGTTAAATTTGATATGTTTTGCTAATGATTCTAATCTAATACTCAACATCTTATTCCACCATAAAATCTTTTAATTTTTTAGCCCGTGATGGATGTCTTAACTTTCTCAAAGCTTTAGCCTCGATTTGCCGAATGCGCTCCCGTGTGACATTGAAGCGCTTGCCGACTTCTTCCAAAGTATAACTCGTTCCATCAACGAGACCAAAGCGAAGTTCGAGGACTTGTTGTTCCCGAGGTTGAAGGGTCGATAAAACTGAACGAATCTCCTCTTTTAAAATTTCATTAGTCGCATATTCTTCGGGCGATAGACTGCTCTCATCTTTGATAAAATCACCTAAATGGGAATCATCCTCTTCGCCAATTGGCGTCTCCAATGAAACGGGATCTTGACTGATCTTAATAACTTCGCGCACCTTATCGACGCTGATGCCCATCTTTTTGGCAAGTTCTTCATCGCTTGGCTCCCGATTTAACTCGAGCGTCATTTGTCGTTGAATCCGTGCCATTTTATTAATCGTCTCGACCATATGAACTGGTACCCGAATCGTCCGCGCTTGATCAGCTAAGGCCCGCGTTATGGCTTGTCTAATCCACCATGTCGCATATGTCGAGAATTTATAACCCTTGCCAAAATCGAATTTCTCAACGGCCTTCATCAAACCGATATTGCCCTCTTGAATGAGATCGAGGAATAATAAACCCCGGCCCACATATCGCTTGGCAATGGAAACGACTAACCGCAAGTTCGACTCAGCTAAAATATTGCGTGCTTCCTCTTCCCCATTAGCTACGCGAATCGATAATTCCATCTCCTCTTCCGGTGATAACAAAGATATCCGTCCAATTTCCTTTAAATACATTCTTACGGGGTCGTTGATATTGACATCTTTAGTTAAATCCTCATCATCTAAGATGACTTCTTCGGTCTTAGCTTGGCCACCATCACTAGCCTCTTCTTCCGTAATAACGCTTATGCCAGCTTCGACAAAGGTATTATATAAACCATCTAAGGTATCGGCATCTAAATCTAACCCTTGTAGAGCTTGCGCCAATTCTTCAAAAGTTATAAAACCTTTCTTCTTACCTTCCTCTAATAATTCTTTTTTTCTCTCATCAAATGATTTAATTTCCTTTACTTTCTTCATTGATTAACACATCCTTTTTTTAACTTTGCTATTTCATCCGTAATCGATAATTTCTCATTCATATCGGTAACTACTTTTAATCTATTCTTTAACTCCATTATCTTCTTTTCATTAATCCATGTCTTTATCTTATCGATTATGCCAATAAAATCCCCATCATTGAGTTCCATATTGGCATATTTATCGATAATATTTAATACATTAGTATAATAATCGGAATTGATCTCATATGTAATAAAATCTGCTATATTAATATAATTGTATTTGATAAAAAATGCAAGAATATCTTGAGCTATATTCATATAGGTTTCATCGGGAATATATGATAATTCTTGTTCATATAGCTTTATATATTTTTCCTCATTCATCAAATAATATAATAATATTTCCGACAATCGTTGATTTTTCTTTAACTTCTCGCGTTCTTGATGTTCGATGACCTTCGTCTTCTTTGGTTCGACTTTTATCACTTTATTCAAGAGAATATTGCGGTCAATTCCATAATCTTCACTTAATTTATTAATCGTGAGATTAATGAGGACATCATCCTTCGTCTTATTTAGTTCAGCAATTACTTGATTGATATAATTGGTGACATCATCGACTTTATTTAAATTCTTATCTTTTTTCAAATAGTTTAGTTTAAAATCGAAGTAACTTACGGCATTGCTAACGGCCGTATTAAAGGCCTCAATGCCATATTTTAAGATATATTCATCGGGATCTTTTGTTCCCGAAAGGCGCAGAATAGCTAAATCGACATCATTTTGCTCCAATAATTCGCCATTCGTTACCGTCGCTTTTTCGCCAGCATTATCGGAATCCATACATAAGACGACTTTGACATTGAGTTTCTTTAGAAGTTTGACATGTTCCATCGTCAAAGCGGTTCCCATCGTCGCAACGACATTTTTGATGCCCGATTCATAGATCCGAATGGCATCCATTTGCCCCTCGACGACGACGATATATTTTAAGCGCCGCGCTTCCGTCTGGGCGCGATGATAATTGAAAAGAATCTCGCCCTTTTTAAAGATTACGGTCTCCTTCGTATTGATATATTTAGCATCATCACTTTCATAGAAGATGCGAGCTGAAAATCCAACAGCTCTTCCCGAGGCATTATGTATCGGGAATGTTATCCGATCGCGAAATAAATCATACAAGACATTGCCCTTACTAGATAGGCCAATACTCATGAGAAGATTTTCATCATAACCCTTATTGATCAATAATTTCGATAAGGCATCATTTTCCCGTGGCGCATAGCCAATGCCAAATTCTTGAATTGTCTCATCACTTAAACCCCGTTCTTTCAAATAAGCTCGAGCATAAGAGCCATCTTTACTTTTTAAATTATTTTGATAAAATTTAAGGGCCAATTCCGTAGCTTCATAATGCTTTTCATATTTCGATACCGTCTTATATCCTTCGGATAAAGTTATGCCAATCTTATCGGCAACAACCTTAACGGCTTCGATAAAGGATATATTTTCATAATTTTGAACAAAATTGAAGACATTACCCGTAGCATGACAGACAAAACATGTATATAGTTGCCGTTGTTCGTTGACGCACATCGAAGGGTTATGATCGTCATGAAAGGGACATATACAAAAATAATTTTTACCCTTTTTTTCTAAACTGACATATGACCCAATGATATCGACGATATTAGCAGTTTTTTGAATATTCATTATTTCTTCACTGGATAATGCCATATTTTTCACCCTCTACTATTATTTATTACCGATAATTGCTAATTTCCTTTATTTTTTTACACTTTTTAGTCATTTTTTTACAAAAAATGGGTAAAATAAAGCAAAATAACCTTTTAAGCAAACAAAAAAGGGATTATCCCTTATTAATTAGATGGAGCTAAAGCGAGGCGAAAGCCATCGCCTCCACGGGCTGCACCAGCGGACCTATCGAAGTAGAACTGTCCAGCTACAACTCCGCCGCCGCTATAGCTGCCTCGTCCGAACCAAGGGGACAAAGCGTAAATGAAAACAGAAACGTCGGCATACCAACGATTGTGCCCTCTTGTTATTTTATCTCCATCTTCATAATTATCGAAAGGCCCCATTTCTCCCGTGGCATCACCTAAGATCATTTTTCCATACGATATTCCTGTACTTGTTTTTTCATATACATCAACATATCTTGCATCTATTTTTTTCAATTCTTCAGCTTGAAATCCACTTTGATCATTTGGAACTTCTGCTACATAAGCCGCCATAATCTCCCATGCTCCACCAGACATATCATAAACACCAGTAATATTTCCCGTCGTACTAGCTGTAACTCCATTTTGAGTATTCCATGCTGTATTAGAATTTCCATCATCACCTTCTTCACCAGGATTTTTACTTTGATCTGTAGTAGGTAAAGCCGCATATCCAGTCTTATATTTATTATTGTTATTTATCGTTACCTCTTTATTTATACCAAATATCGAATGCGATAGATAGGCTACTGCTCCCCATTCCGTGTTCTTCATCATATGTGATTGTAAATTTTCTTTATATTTTTTTGATGCTTCAAAAATATTTTTGACAGTAATCTTTCGCCATGAATAAGCATTTGGTTTTATTATTATATGACTTGATTCATTATTATCTTGTTCAGCACTTGTTTTATCGTTTGCTCCTTTATAACCCGTTTCAAATTTACCAACCCAGAGGCCATCTACGCCAAATGAGATAAATGCTGGGTGCGTCATATATTCGCCATCTTTACAATCTCCAATATTTCCACTAGTCTTTGGTGTTTCACATGATTCTCCTGGAACATTTGTTGTATCTTGCGTATCAAATATTATTTCTATACTATGTTTTCCAACTTCTGTATTATCTGTTTCAACATTCCATAATTTATATTTGTATTTTGGTATCCACACAAAATAACTTTCGATTGATGCTTCTGGTATTTCTTCACCAACATCTGGTAAATCTGCATCTTCATTTAATATGACCGCATTCGCCCATTCTCTCTTGCAATAGTCATACCAATTAGTATCCGTTTTCTCTACTCGCGTTGCTTTTCCTTCATCATCTAATACTATCGGTATTAATTTGTCTCCTTCTCCCAAACTTGGTATTCCGATATCTCGACAACTATTCTCAGCTAATTCTGGTTCTTTTAATACATCATTTCCTACAGGATTTACTGTTAATGTACAAGTAAATTCTATATCAATTGGGTCCACTGTTACTTTCTTTAATTGAACACTTACAGTTCCAGTTTCTCTCGTCTGAGCTTTGATAGTATTATTTTTCATTTCATTTGTTATCGTTACATATTCAGTAGCTTTTTCCTTATCTTCAGTCTTTGCTTCACATACTACCTCTACTGTTGCATCATATTGGGTACTATTATTTGTTACTTCATATTCCAAGACACTTGTATCACTTACTTTACTTAAATCTTTTGTTGAATATTTTATTGACCTTCTCGTATCTGGATCTATTACTTCATAACTCTTATCTATACTATCTACTACAGCTTTACTAAAGTATATTTGATAATCTTCTTCATTAAAATTTATATTTACTCTTCCCGTTATTGTTAGTATTGTTGCTACTGATGCAAATCCAATAGTTAAAAATAATACAGTTAATAATACCCATCTTTTTTTCATGTCGATCTCTGCTCCTATTTTCCATTTTCTCTATTGTATTGCACCCCCCCCAGTCGCATTTTTTTCAACATGAAAAAAAGCCGAAAATACGGCATTTTTGAAATCTTTTGTCTTTTTTTGTCAGGTCTATTTCCTTTTATTTTTTACCATCTATAATATTACCCTCAGGAGGACCACTGAGTTTGTAGTTGCCATTATTTTCAGGGGGTTGCTGGTTGACCAGTTTAATCTATAGAAAGTAGTGGAGGTGATAGTAATGAAGGATTTTATTATTTCTTTCTTATTGATCATTATTTTTATTTTAGTGCTCTACGTTGTAGGCCTAATATAAAAAAAACTACCTTTTAAGGTAGCTTATACAATATAGGCGACTTAACTGACTTAAGTCCTCCTACATTCATTATATTAAATTTACTCTTGCTTAGCAAGTTTTTTTATTTTCCTAAATAAGTTATTCTAGCATACCCATTGCCTTGTTTGGCAAACATACTTTGAGCTTCTTGACTAAAACTTTCGGTAGTAATCGTTTTCGTTTTTACTTCTCCATTGGGTTCACAATTATAGCAGTACATAGCTTTTTCACTTAATAAATCATTTCCAATATAACCAGATCCACCACCGGCACTGGCATGCCCACGAGAACTTCCGCCTCCGCCATAGTAACCGCCTCCGCCTCCAGCACCACTAACATAGTTAAACTCTTTATATGGATCGCGATAATAGATTCCTCCTTGACCGAATGTTCCTAAAGCACGATCATTTTGAAAACCACTAGTACTATCATCTCCACCTTGTTCTTGAGTTCCACCTGTTCCATAGTAGCGGTCAGCAGAATTAACAACAATATTATTCCCATTACCGCCTTGGATTCCACCTCCAGAGCCCCCAAACACTTTATTTTCATAAGAAGAATTTCCACCGCCACCTCCAGCAACGATTAAAAGATTTTCTTTTTTACTTTCAAATTCACTGAGCAATCCCATTTCTAAAGCGATATGCGTTGCTCCACCTCCGCCAAAGCCATATTGAGAACTTTTAGATCCACCATTTCCACCTCCATTATAACCGCCTTTATAGTCACGATTTATTTTTTCTCCTACTCCAGTGTAACCTTCTCCTTGTCCTCCAACATTGATATATATTCGTTGATTGGCTTCTAATTTTACATTTCCTATGGCATAGCCACCATAACCTTGAAAAGTAAAAGACGAAGTAGTATCAATTCCTCCTTGTGCTCCCCATACTTCTAATTTATAATTTCCTGCACAGTCAGGGATAAATTCTTGTTCTCCTCCTGTATAATCAAAATTCCAAATATGATTTATTTCATTTTCACATAGCAATGATTCTTCTACATCTTCTCTCGACGTAGCATTTATTGTTAGATTACAAGTAAATGTTTCTTCTGTTTCCTCTAACACAACTTTCTTTAACTCAATAGTTATCGTTCCACTTTCTCGACTTTGCGCATTTATTCTTTCTGTTAAACTATTACTTACACTATAATAGTCAGTTTCACTTGGCGTACATTCGACACTTACTTCCGCATCATATTGTTTACTATTATTCGTTACTTCATATTTTAAAATACTTGTATCGCCTACTGAGGTTAAGGCATTAGTTGTGAATGTTATTTTCTTTCTCGTATCATCAATAAATTCCATATGTCTTACATCATCTAAATAAGCATCGGAAAAGTATACTTGATAATCTTCGTCATCAAAGTTTATATTTACTTTTCCGGTTATCGTTAAGACTGCTGTTACGGATGCAAATCCAATACTAAGAAATAATATAGTTACTAGTATCCATCTCTTTTTCATGTCAATCTCTGCTCCTATTTTCCATTTTCTCTATTGTATTGCACCCCCCCCCAGTTGCATTTTTTTCAACATAAAAAGCGTCGAATAATCGACGTTTATAGATACCATAATTTTTCATTATTTTTGCGAACTTCTTTGATAATGCCACTGCCTAAACATTGCTCTCCTAAATATAAAACACATGCTTGCCCAGGAGTAACTGCTTTAACTTTTTGAGGATAACGGACGCGTATTTCATTATTGTCAAGATATTCGAGCATTACTTCATTATCAGGTCCTCGATAACGGAACTTTGCCGTACAAAAAGCCGGATGATTAGGTGATATAAAATTGACATTATCGATAATACACTCATCGGAATACAATGTCTCAGGATCATCGCCAAAAGCAACATATAAAATATTATCTTTGACATTCTTACCAACGACAAAATGCTTATATTGAAAACCACTTACGCCTACATTTCTTCGTTGCCCAATCGTATAATTCATAAGTCCACTATGTTTGCCAATTACTTCTAACGTATCGACATTGATAATATCACCAGGATTAGGTTTTAAATAATTTTGAATAAACTTTTGATAATTACGCTCTCCAATAAAACATATACCCGTCGAATCCTTTTTCTTAGCCGTTATCAAATCCAAAGACTCAGCAATTTCCCGTACCTCTTCCTTTTTTAAATCTCCTACAGGAAATAAGACATCCTTTAATTGATCAGGTGCCAATTGCGCCAAAAAGTACGATTGATCCTTATTACTATCTATCCCTCGATATAATTTACAACCTTTAATTCGGGCATAATGACCCGTAGCTATATAATCAGCACCCAGTTTTCTTGCTTCCTTAATAAAAGAATCAAATTTAATATATTTATTACACATCAAATCGGGATTAGGCGTTCTTCCCTTTTTTAATTCATCTAAAAAATAAGTAAAGACATTATCCCAATATTCTTTAATAAAATCAACACGATATAGAGGAATACCCAATTTTTCACAGACCGCCAAAGCATCATTATAATCTTGTTCTTGAGGACAAATATTATTTCCTAAATTGGGATTACCTTCAATATCATTATTTAACATGCTGTCCCAGTTCCGCATAAATAAACCTATTACTTCATAACCCTCTTTAATTAAAAGATAAGCGGCAACTGATGAATCAACGCCCCCTGACATCCCAACAACGACCTTTTTAGCCATAAAGAACCACTTCCAAAAGGCATTATAGCATAAAAGTCAAATAATTTAAAATATTATTGCCAAAAAGATAGACAAATAGATCATAGATAATTAAAAAACCAAACATAATAGCATATTTAAGTAATAATGGTTTAGTAACTACTTCAATATAATCTTTATTCATACCTAATATATTTCTAATACTCTTACGTATATAATGACAACTTACATAGAATAAATAAAATAAGATAATTAAAAAGAAAAGTTTATTAATTCCAATAACTGCTAAACTAAATATTATCCCCTTAAATTTAAAATTACTATAAAATATTGCCAATAAATAACCAATACTTATACTTTCAAAACCAATATATATAACTTCAAAGATAATACCTGCTAATGATATTGTCGAAAATAAAAAGGCACATAAAATAGCAATATGTGGTAAAAATTGATTATTATGAGTCGTCAATTGTTTAATATATTCCGTTAGATCATAATAATTATTAATTCCATAGATATATCCCGTTATTATAGAGGCTATTACTAAAATACTTACAAAGATAATAATATGACGATTATTTTTCACAATTCTCACCTATTTAAATATATTTTTATCTTTATTTTATATGACATTTAAGATATAATTTTAGATAGGTGATAAATATTATGGATGATAAAAATGAAGTTGGAAATATAAAAATTGCCCAAAAGAAACATAAATCAAAAAAGAAAAAAACCAGTGATACTCCCTTTATAACTAAAGTATTTATCTGGTTTATGTTTATAGCAATGCTAGCATCTTTCCTAGCTCCACTAGTATATTATTTAATTAGAACCATTAGTAATTCGTAAACTAATGGTTTTATTTTATAAAAAAAGAGCATATGCTCTATACTATTGAGTTGATGATGTTCTTTCTAATGGCGTAGCCTCTAAAGTACACTTGATATTTGTACTTTGTTCATCAACAGTAGCTTTAATCAATTTAACGGTTACTGTACCATCAGCAGTACTACCAGCATCAATCCTAGTAGGTTGCTCATTTTCACCGAGTTTTCCATTAAGAGTAATGTATTTATTAACTAATTTTGTAGTAGAATTCTCACCACGATCATCAACTTCTTCACATTTAATATTAACAGTAGCATCATATTGGGTTGATTGATTTTGAACCTTAAAAGTTAACACACTTTCTTCATTTATCGTCTTTAATTCTTTTGATGTATAAGTAATCGTATGTCCTTCAGAATCAATTGTAGGTTTACCTTCTTCTACGTCGTTCGAGTTTACGCCATCTAATGATGCTTCAGTAAATTTAACGATGAATTTATCTTTATCATATCCATAATTAATTGTTCCATTTATTGTTAATGTTGTCGTAACGGCTGCAAAGCCAACGGCCATAAGTAAAATGGCAATGGCAATAGCAGTTCTTTGCTTTTCACGAGAAGTATTATGATTATTATTTGTTATTTTTCTTGTTTTAGTATTTTTAGCTGTCGTTTTCTTTTTAGAATTCGTTTGTGCCATAATATTTCCTCCATCTGCTTTTTACGATTATTCACCAGTAGCTGCGCTATTTCTTTCAACTGGCGTTGCATTTAGTTTACAAGTTACCTTACCAGTCATTTCGTCGATGGAAACTTTATTTAAAGTAACAGTTACTGTTCCTTGTTTATTACCT
Source organism: uncultured Bacilli bacterium (assembly GCA_947598395.1). Classification (GTDB taxonomy): domain Bacteria; phylum Bacillota_I; class Bacilli_A; order RF39; family UBA660; genus CAG-582. The sequence goes on along the minus strand of CANQFG010000002.1, from coordinate 22,911 downwards.
TTTGCGTCAATTTGAACAGCTTCAGAAGCCGTTTGACCATTTATTTTTGCTTCAACAGTTACATAATCCTTAACGTTTTTAGAAGTTGCTGCCGTCGTTGTTTCGGTTTCTTCGGTTTCAGCATTAGTTACCGCTTCGCAAGATATAGTAACACTAGCATCATATTGACTACTTCCATTTGAAACAGTAAATGTCAAAACACTCTTATCATTTAATGATTTCAAATCTTTTGTCGTATATGTGATTGTCTTACCATCATCACCAATTGTTGGTTTATTTCCTTCACTTGCTGTTGATTCAACTTCATCAACTGCTGCTTGCGTAAATTTTACGATAAAGTCATTTTTATCATATCCATATTTAATAGTTCCATTAATTGTTAAAGTTGTTGTAACCGTGGCAAATCCGATTGCCATTAATAGAATGGCGATGAGAATCCCCATTCTTTGTTTTTCACGTGATGTACTATGTCTACTTGCTCCTGTTACTTTTTGGGTTATTGGAGCTTTTTTAGTTGTCGATTTTTTTGTAGTTTTCTTTGTCATAATTTAACCTCTTCCATAATATTAATGATATACATTTTTATGGATATGATAATTTAATCATTAGTATATTAATTAGCTCGACTAGTTATTTCAACTGGAGTAGCAGTTAGAGTACATTTAAATGTCGTATCCCTAGCTTCCGTAGTTGCTTTTATTAAAGTAACTGTAATTTTGCCTTTAGCGGTTCCACCATTGGCCGTTATTGTAACCGGAGTTTCAGCATCATCTTCACCAAACTTTTCAGTAAGGGTTACATAACTATCAACAAGCTTTGTTTTAGGTAATTCAGCGTCACTTTCTTTACATTCAATTGTTACACTGGCATCATATTGAGTCGATTGGTTGGTAACCGTAAAATCCAAAACACTAGATTCACCAATCGTCTTTAAATCCTTAGTCGTATAAGTTATCGATTGACCACTTTCATCGATCTTAGGATTTTCAACACCCTCACCAGCTTCCGTTTCATCTAATGTTGCAGCAGTAAACTTTACGATAAATTTGTCCTTATCATATCCATATTTAATGGTTCCATTGATCGTCAATGTCGTCGTTACGGCTGCGAAACCAATGGCCATTAATAATATTGCAATAGCTATCCCTGTTCTTTGTTTTTCACGAGATGAGCTATGTGACCCCCCCCCGCGTATTTTTCGGTTTTGGGGTATTTTGCTATTTGTTTTTGTCGTTTTCTTTGTCATAATTTACCTCTATTCTATATTTTTTAGTATAACCAAAAGCCCTACTTCATGCAATAATGGCAAGCAAAAATGTCAATTAATTTGACAAGATTTACATAGTTTAAGCAAATTATTTTCTAAAAAAGAAAACGAGCTAAACACTCATTAACTCATTTTCCTTTTCTTTAATCATTTCATCGACTTTTTTATTATATTCATTGATTAAATCTTGAATATCATTCATCAAGGCTTTTTCATTATCTTCGGTTAACGATTCATCCTTTTTAATGGCATTATTGGCATTCGCCCGAGCATTGCGTAAAGCTACCTTAGCTTGTTCACCCATCTCATGAACTTGTTTGACATAATTTCTACGCGTCTCTTCCGTAAGTTGAGGAATCGTTAAAATAATAATTTCGCCATTATTAGTAGGTGTAATACCAATATTTGCCTCATTGATCGCTCTTTCGATATCTTTTAAGGCACTTCGATCGAAAGGTTTAATAAACAATTGCCGAGCTTCCGGTACGGTAATGTTGGCAAGGGCATTGATAGCCGTTGGGGTTCCATAATAATCGACCATAATCCCATTGAGCATACTAGCATTAGCTCGTCCAGCTCGAACTGTAATTAAACGCGCTTCTAAATTTTCTAAAGCCTTCATCATGCTTAATTCTGTTTCTTCTATATAATCCATTTTTTCTCTCCCTTAAGATTAATTATACTTGACTTATTTTTACTTCGCAAGAGATAAAATCATAATTGCAAATATTGCTATAATGCCAATCGATAAGAGGATAATGACATTGGCAACGCCATTGGAAAAATCCCGATCATGATATTCCTTTTTTAAAGTTGGTATATCCTTCTTATATTTATTATGCAAAGATTCGCGATTAGCTAAGTAAGATCTAATTTGGCGCATCGTTATATCATCTAAAGGATGATTCTCTACAACTTCCAAGGCATCGTCATAAATACTTAGTAAAGGATTGACATAGGCATTTAATAAGCCTTGTTCCTCTTCGGTTATGGTATGATCGGCTTCTTTTGTTAAAAGGATTTCGACATACATATTTAATCTCTTTTTCTCTAAAGTACTTAATTCTTCATTGTACGTATTTTGTTTAGTAAGTAAATTATTAAAATCCCCCCTATTAATTACTTGACCAACTACTTTCTTATCCGCTTGCGCTTCGATATTAAGAAATTCAAATAATTTTAAATTGATGGCATCTTCTAATTCATCTTTATTAGAAAGATTACTATAACGTAGATTATTGGCCATCAATTCGAGATATTCGCGGGTATTAAATTCATATGTTAGTTCATTGATTGCCCGAATTAAATCTTCTTGATTGGTAATATAATTGCCATCGATCAAGATATTCAATTTTTCATAATTAACCGCCATATTATCCTCTCCTTTGAATCTGCGTCTTCCGCATCTTAGTTTCGATTGCCACCCTTTGGGTAAGCGTCAACATGAAGATCAAATTGATCATAAAACTACCACCATAGCTCAAGAATGGAAGTGGTACACCCGTTAGAGGAATGAGCGCTAGCAAACCACCGAGATTGACGACGATATGGGTCAAGATATAGGCAAATGTTCCAAAGGCAATGATCGAAGCTGTCAAATTCGTCGCATTGCGCGCAATGGCCAAGATGCGATACAGCAATATTATATATAAAAGCAAGACACATCCACCCCCGACGAGACCCAACTCTTCGACGATAATTGGAAAGATAAAGTCCGTATGGGCTTCCGGTAAATATAGATACTTCTGCGTCGATTTGCCGAGGCCAACGCCAAATAAGCCCCCATTATTAATCGCGATATAGCCATTGCATACTTGATACCCCGTCTCCTCTAAATAACGATCACACGGATGTTTAAAGATAAACCGACTAGCTTGGGAATCCGTCAAATATTCTTGATTGAATTGCAACATAAAGATGCCCAAGAGGATGACGATGGCCACGCTCGCCTTTAGGATATTCATTATCTTATTTTTTTGAATGGGTAGCGAAAAAAAGATAAACATACATATGACGGCAATGATAATCGCCGTTCCTAAATCCGGTTCTAACGCGACAAGCCCAAAGATGACGACGCATAACGATAAGGGCAAAAATAAATCATATATCGATTTAAAATTCTTTTTATGGCCATACCAACTGGCCAAATATAAAATGATAATCGATTTGGCAAATTCACTAGGTTGAAGGGAAAAAGATCCGATGCGAAACCAACTATTAGCCGAATTGACAACCGTACCATAAGTCTTTAAAGCCAACAATAAGATAATAATTCCAATCATTCCCAAACGCGATATGACATTATACTCGCGAAGGGGAACGCGAATGACGATAAACGAGATGAATACGCCCATCAAGACAAAGATAACTTCGCGAATCAAATAATAATATTCGGATTGACCATATTGTAAGACTGATGAAATAGAAGATGCACTGAAGATCATAACTAAACCCAATAGGCATAATAATGAACTAGTAATCAATAATGGAATATCAATACCACGTATTATTCTCTTCATACTCTCACCATATTATTATCTTATCATAAAAAAAACATATTTTTAATATGTTTTTATGTTATTTGACTACTTAATCAACTAAATCATTGCCTTGGGCATCTTTATTGATATTGCCACAGAGGATTAAAATACCTTCGATAAAGCCCCAAATAGCCGATACTTCGGAAAGGACACAGCAAGATAAGACCGTAATCAATAGTTGGGCAACGGCCTTACCCGTATATCCCAAATAGAAATTATGAACGCCAAACATTCCCAAAAAGATGCCCAATAGACCGGCCACAATCTTGCTCTTCTTCGGCGTATAGGATTGATTACTTCCCGATCCTTCATTCTTTACCGGTTCCTTTAAAATCTTGCCACAATTTAAACACGTCTCTTGATCATCGCTGACCTTTTGACCACAATTCGTACAGAATTTGCTCATTATCTTCACCTCTATTAAATTTATTATATTATTTCTTTAATGTTTTTTCAATGGCTTCATGAGGCGATCGAGTAAATTATTGAGAATACTTACGATGATTAAAGCAATGAATGGTGCCAAGACGGGATTTACAAAATAAAGGGCAAAAGTCAAGATACCGAGGAGAATTCCAAAGGCCAGTTCCCCATTTTTGGTATAGCAGCTGCTCACCATATCCGTAGCAATAAAGCCAAAGATAAATAAATAGTTGTTGGCAAAAAAGGGACTTAAGAAATCTTGACCTTTGATAAGGCAGAAAAGGCCCAAGAGGATAGACCAGGTTCCAATCGCACTTATGGTAATCGTCGTTTTGTTATTATTCGTCAGAAAGCAGATGAGCAAGGCGATAAACAAAAAGATGATATGCGTACTATGGATGCCCCCGATCCCCCGACCAATTAAATAATCCATAAGCGTAAGCGAGAATACTTTGGACTTTTCATAGATATTGGCAAAGTCATAGGGACTGATAAAATTGGATATGAGATATAAAGCAATAAAACATACAGCCGTGACATTCAGGCGATTATTAAAAAGGCGTGTTGCCAATAAGCCGATGAAGACGACACTCAAAAAGACCAATAGATTGGTATTAATACTCGATATCGCTCCTAAAAAGACGCCATATTCGATGGTAAAGGAAGAAAATAAGATACTCTTTAAATCGCCCTTATTATGTTTAATCAATTTTTCCCATAAAAAATTAACTAACGCTCCCATCAAACCACCACTGATCAAGAATATTAAGGGCCGCATCATATCTAAAAGATCGCCATAATGATTTTGATAGAGATAGATACCATTTTTATAAAATCCATATAAAAACATCGGTATTAAAGATGCGAGTCGCATTAGAGTTATCGAATATATCGATTTATTGCTGCGAACATAGACATTATTTTTCATAATTGCCTCCTAATCTTCTCGGGGTTCATTTAAATATTTTTTAAAATTGATCTTCGATGGACAGATGTACGTACATAGTCCACATCCGAGACACGCTTCAAACGAAGCCTTGCGATGTTCTTTGATATATTTGGGATTTAACCCAACGGGACATTTATTCGTACATAATCCACAGTTAATACAGACTTGTTCCTTTTCCTTCTGCCGCGTACATAGAAATACACTGCGAATATCATCCGTAATTATCGTATTTAGAGATTCAATCGTCGTTCCAGCAATAAGGCCATTGATTACGACAAAATAGTTTTCCTTGACGATTTCACAACAATCCTTAATTAGATCATTTAAAGTCGAACCCAGTTTGACATTGACGACCATATTTTCACTTATGGCATCGCCACTTAAAGTAATAAATTTCTCCGTCTTGGGTTTTTGTCTCTTTAAGGCATTATATATATTAAAAATATCCATAACCGTAAAATATATATACCCCTTTTCCTCTTGTCTCTTACTAATTAAATTCTTAATCAAGACTTCTTTAAAGCCAATGGGATATATATCGGGAACAAGTTTTAAATGAATATTGGGATATGTTCCAATATTATTCGTCAAATTCAAGACATTTAATGAATCATTATTATTGATAGCTAAGATCGTATTATCGATCTTTAAAATATTACTTATGGCATCGATAGCTTCCAATATTTGAGCCGAATATTTATCGATCAAAAAACTCGTCGCCTTTTCAAAGGGATCTTTATCGACGCCGTTGATGATCATGGTCTCAGCTTCATAATTGATTTCCTTATCATAGGCATTATATTTGGCAATAATATTCGTAAATTCTTCGAGGGTATATGATCCGATATTCTTAACACAGCCATGCCTTTTAGCCACGTGTTCGCGATAATCATTTTCGATAACTAAAGAGACAACTTTTTGATTTTTGATACATAGCGAATCACTTATGCCAATAATACGCCCCGATATGGGACTATAAATACTCTTATCATCATACTTTAAGACGGCTTGCTCCTTATTGATGAGTTCATTATTCTTAATGATGATCTTATAACCTTCGGGAATGGGAACATAGACGCGATCGGGATTTAAAAAATCATGGACATCAGAAGCTATCGCGACTTTTTTACTTTCCTTAACGGAAACATTATTTAACATAATATCACCTATTTATTTTTATAATATTCTATAATATCGGCATAGAGATGGGGATTAAATTTTTTTTCTTTAATCATTTGAATTTCGAATTTATATGGAGGATATTCGCGATCGACATATGGCGTCTCCAAAATTTTAGGGACATTTTCCAAAAGTGGATGATAGATGACATTCAAAAGATTTTCAAAGCCAATCGTTCCATAGCCGATATTTTCATGTCGATCCTTATGGGAAGCGATGCCATTTTTCGAATCATTGACGTGGACACAGCCAATTTTTTTTAGGCCAATGCGCTTATCAAAGGCTTCTAAGTAAGCATCAAATTCTTTAATATCGATGCCCGAATCATTTAAGTGACAGGTATCTAAGCATACGCCCACTTTATCCTTTAATCTAACATTATCGATAATCGTTGCTATCTCCTCTAAATTAATGCCACATTCGCTGCCTTTTCCCGCCATCGTCTCGAGTAAGATGACGATATTATCTTCGGGAATCAATACGTTATTTAAGGCTTTGATGATATTCGAAATGGCATATTCCCGATCTAATTTCGTAGCACTTCCGGGATGCAATACCAAGTACCGAACCCCAAGCGTCATACATCTTTCGATCTCTTGCCGTAAAAAACGCATGGCAAATTGATATTTTTCCATATCGCTATTGTTCGCCAAATTGATAATATATGGTGCATGACAGATGACATTTTCGAGTAAGATATTATTCTCTTTCATCATCTCTAAGGCCTTAATCGTCTTAAAATCATCGATAGGTGTTCTTAAGACATTTTGTGGTGCCCCCGTATAAAACATAAAGGCATTGGCCCCATATTCCAACGTTTCCATAACACAACCAGCTAATTGATTTTCATTTTTATAGGAAACGTGACTTCCAATTATTAACATACACTTCACCCTATAAGAGATTATATCATAAATTAGGACAAGAAAAAAACAACTTTACGTTGTCTTATTCATCCTTTTTAACAATTACGAAACCATCGCGATTATAACATTCGACACCACCGACAGCTCCCGCTGCTGTACAAGCATCTTTAGCATTATTAGCTTGCGTTCCAACAGCACTTGCCGAATAAGCTTGAATGGCACTATCACTTGTCGTCGGCATTCCAAAATCAGTTACATTATAATTTAAAATCATATAATTATTATCATATAAGAATAATATATATTCTGGTTTATCAACGTTAGTAGCATTGACGACGACATACCCTTGATAATCACCAGTCGAATCATAATCTAAATCATCGACAATACTGTATACAAAGTATCCCGCTCCCGTTGCTGCTCCTAAACCAGCATCATAGGAATATTGAGTTTTTGTATCACGAATAACCTTTTGCGCATAGAGCACAAATGCACTTTTTCTTGAACGGTTCATAACATCTAATACGGCAGGAATGGCAATGACCATTATAATTGCTAATATGACGATAACCGCTAGTAATTCTACTAATGTAAAACCATTTTTCTTCTTCATCATAAATCCTCTTTCTATCATACTTAAATTATATATTTTATCTTTTCTTTAGTCAATACTCTTTATAAACATATTCGGGAATTTTCACGTTTCTTACACACTATTCGCATTCGTCGAGTTATTATCTGGTTCCGAATTATTTTCTTTGTCTTCAACCGTATCCGAATTATTATTACTGCGCTTTTTCTTATTTAAACTGATTATTATCAAAAGAATTATGAGCAAGACGCCCAAGCCAACGGCAACTCCCCTTAGGACTTTTGTTCCCGTCGAGGCAACTTGTTCAAATTGAATCTTAATCTTATAGGTCTTATTATAGTAGCCATTTTCACTTTGAACGAAGAGGGTTATTTCGCCGCCATCTTTGACTTCTTCATTGCCATAAAGAGCTACGACGGCATTTTCACTGGCTGCACGATAATTGACATATAATTTACTTTCGCCCTTGGTCGTCAATGTGTATTCGTAGACATCAGGATCGAAGTCGAGGTCATATCCAGATATCGCCAAATAGGCAAGAGCCGCATTACTCTCTTCAATTGTTGGATCCGGTTTACCTTCTTCGTTATTGTTTGGATCGACGATTGGATTAGTTGGACTCGTTGGCCGTACTCCAGTTTCATTGAAGCGCGTGACGTTGATGCGATAATTGGCTTTGGCGCCCGTCGTTTGATTAAAGACAGTGACGATTACGGGATTATCGCCGACACCTAAGTAATCATTTCCGGCTACTTGAACGACGCTTACATCAGGTCGCTCGGCCGTAGCACTGATATTTAAATTCGTGACATTATATGGTACATCGAGGGTATAGTAAAATTTGAGAGGGTCGAAGTTAATGTTATAGCCAGCAATATTCAAACTCGTGAGTAATAAGCTCCGATCTTCGACATTGATCGTCGTGGTCGTCTCGGTCGTCGTCGCCCGCGTCGTCGAGGAACTGGTGATGACCTCACTCGTGCCCCTTGTCGTGTTGCTGCTTGGATCGATGACATTCGTCGAACGCGTCGATGTCGTCTTACTTGACGCCTCCGTCGTTCCTCGCGTCGTCGCCTCATTATTGGTAACTTCCGTCGTTCCTCGCGTTGTCGTTCCCTTGACACTTTCCTCGGCCGTACAACTAGGCGAGGCAATAGCTAACTTATTGGCATCATTTTTATGTTTTTGATTATAGTCTTCGATCGCCGCAAAGAATTCATCGCGGGACATATCCTCTTTAAAGAGGACATTTTCGACCGCATACGTATCATCTTTTAAAGTTACATTGACATTATAGGTATAAGTATCGTTGAGCGTCGTCCCCTTATCGTATGTTACACATTGGGTGTCTGCCGTCTTTAAGACTTTATTGCTATCGGCATATTGATAATTGGCACAAAGGACTTCGCCCGCTTCAAGACTTCTTTCGATAACGGCCTTTTTATTATCCTCGCCCGCATTAAAAGCGGTATTGGGCGTACAAGAGCTACCTTTAGCTACGCAGTATTTGACATAGCGCAATGTATCGGAATGACTTAGTTCGATGCGCGCCGTCCGTTTACCCGAATTAGTTGGCGTCCGACTGACTTTGACCCAGCCCTCATAATCGCCGGTTCCCGATAGATCCAAATTCTTGGAAATATCGTAAACAGCACAATCCGTATTTTCCTTATTCATATCGAGATCTTGCGTATATCTCGCGATGGCCTTCGATTGCAAACTTTGCGCATAGAGATATAACGATTCTTTTTGTGCTGATCGCATCGTCTCTAAAACCGCAGGAACAGCTATAACCATTATCAAAGCTAAGATTATAATAACAGCTAATAACTCAATTAAAGTAAAACCCTTCTTTTTATTATCCATACCCTTTACCTATCTTTCTATTCTATAAATTATTATAAAATAACTCAGCAGCTTTTTCAAGAAAAAAAGAGCCCGCAGACTCTTTATTCCATAACTTTCATAATGCTACTTACCATTTCGATATTTTCGACCATATCATTGACTTTATTTAAATTATTTTCCCGCTTATAATTTTTATATTCTTTTAATAAGTCCCTTAATGCTTCACTATCGCGATTTAAAAAGCGATACCAATAGGAATGGTTCTTTAAATATTCGTGAAGTTTTTTATCTTTTTCTAATTCAAAGACGATATTAATCTCCATAGAACTTCGTTATTGGTCGAGCCGATTTGACGACCGTCTCGGGTCCTTTCTTCGTTAGTTCTTGAATAATATTGATGGCCTTTTGGGCATTATTGACATATTTTTGAACCGTATCCATATTGATATTTTTGAAAATACCGGCTAATTCGGCAAGTTTTTCCTGTGTTCCCGAACTATCGCGCGTAGCAAAGTATTGTTCCCAGGCCGATGATTCTTCGCCATAGATGTCATATATTTCGTAAAAATCCTGCCACGACATCTCTTTATTTTTGACAAAACTCACTAATTCGGGATGAGCACTGACAAATGTTTTAAATTGCGTCTTCTTATCATCCATTAAAAAACCACCTATTAAATTGTATTTTTAATGGTGATTTTTATGCTATATTTTAAATTCATCGATAAAATTATCATCGGTAGAAGGATTGTCTTCTATGTCTTTTTTCTTCTCTTCCTTTGGTTCGGATATAGTAGTTATATCGGCGAAGGCAAAGGCCCGACTGAATTTTTTCTTGGCGATATTTGAACCCGTCGAGGCTATATCCATAATGGCAATATCGGTATTCTTTAAAATGCCAATATCTTCCCCACTGACAAGACCAATCATCGTCTTATTATGGGCAATTAAGGCCGTGACAATTTCATAGTTAGTCGTCTTGACCTTCTTGATGAGGGTAAGACCACGTTTGGCCCGACTGAGTGGCGTAAGTTCGGCAATCTTGATGCGCTTAGCCGTCTTTTGATTCGTAAATATCGTCAAATATTCACTCGTTTCATCATAGGAAAGACCCCCGATGACTTCATCGTCTTTTAAGTTGATACCCTTGACTCCACTAGCTTTAGCCGATAAAAGCGGAATTTCCGAGGTTTTATAGTTTAAGAAGTATCCCGTTTTCGTGACGATCAAGCAATTTTCATGGGCCGGTACGACACTCACGAGGCGCGCTCCCTCTTTTAACTTCATCGCCGTATATAATTTGGTATACCGACTGACAATAAAGTCGTTCAAGTTCGTTTGTTTGACCATACCATCGCTCGTAAACATCACCACTTGACCATTATCGCCATTTTCATTGATGATATATGCTCCGATGACGGAATCATCGGGATTTAAAGTAACGACATTGCTGATGTGTTTGCCCAAATCCTTCCATTTGCACCATGGAAGATCATTGACGGGAACATAGATATAGTTACCCATAGCCGTAAATACGAGCAATTTATTTAAGGTCGTCGTTTCAAAGATATGGAGGCAATAATCCCCTTGTTTGACCGTCGTCTCTTCATCTTTAGCTGCCAAGTACGACTTCATTGGCACCTTTTTAATATATCCTTCATTAGTTAAGACGACCATGACATTTTCTTTGACGATCAAATCCTCGGCAGAAATATTTATCTCGGTGACATTATCGCGAATTTCCGTCTTTCGTGGAATACCATATTCCTTCTTAATTTTTCTTAGTTCATCTTTGACGACGCCAGAAAGCTTATTTTCATCGGCTAAGATGGCCTCTAAGCCTTCGATAATCTTGCGATAATTGGCAAGACGTTCCTCTAAATCGGTAATATCGGTATTCGTAAGTTTATATAGTTGCATCGTCACGATAGCTTCCGTTTGCAAATCGGAGAATCCAAATCTTTTCGATAAATTGATCTTGGCATCCGCTTTATTTTTGCTGCCCCGAATTATTTTAATGACTTCATCGAGAACCGAGATCGCCTTGATAAGTCCTTCTAAGATATGAACTTCTTTCTTGGCCACATTTAAATCATATTCACTGCGCAGCTTTATAACTTCTTTGATATGGGCAATATAGGCATCTAATATGCCAATTATTCCAAGTAATTTTGGTCGACGATTGACAATTGTTACCATATTATATGTATAGTTACATTGTAATTCGGTATTCTTTAAAAGATAATTCATGACGAGGTTTTTATCGGCCCCCGTCTTTAAATCGATGACGATGCGCACCGCCGCATCTTTATCCGATTCATCGCGAATCTCGCCAATCCCATCGATCTTACGTTCTAAACGAATATCATCGATCTTTTTAACGAGCAATTGTTTATTGACTTCGAAGGGAATCTCACTGATGATAATTTGCTCTTTGCCCTTATTTTTGGCAAATTCATAACGACACGTAACGATAATTTTACCGCGGCCCGTTTCCAAAGCACTTCTGATACCATCGATGCCTTCGACAATGGCTCCCGTTGGAAAATCCGGACCTTTGACAATTTCTAAAATGGTATCAATGCGACAATTAGGTGAATCGATGCGCTTAATCGTGGCATCAATTATTTCATTTAAGTTATGAGGCGGAATATTCGTGGCATATCCTGCCGAAATACCCGTCGTACCATTGACTAATAGATTGGGAAATTTTGCTGGTAAAACCGTCGGTTCCCAAATAGTATCTGAATAGTTTAGAGCCATCTTAACGGTTCCCTTATCCAAATCTTTTAATAATTCTTCCGATATTTTAGATAATCTGGTCTCCGTATAACGCATTGCTGCTGGTGGATCGCCATCAATAGATCCATTATTGCCATCGACTTCGACTAATATATGATTTTGTTTCCAATCTTGACTCATGCGAATCAAGGCATCATAGACTGATGTATCGCCATGAGGATGAAATTTACCTAAGACATTACCAACGGCATTGGCACATTTCTTAAAGGGTTTATCATATGTATTTTTATCGCGATACATCGCAAAGATAATTCTTCTTTGTACGGGTTTCAATCCATCGCGAACATCGGGAATAGCCCGATCTTGGATAATATATTTTGAATATCTTCCGAAACGTTCACCCATGATATCTTCTAAGGCAAAGTTGTGAATTTTTTTCATGATTTCATCTGTTGTATTCATATCATCACCTAAATCATTATAACAAGGATTTAAAAAAATGTCTAACATATGACATTTTTTTGACAAGGCCAAATTATTATTTATTTATAGGCTATTTATTAAAATTTTTTTGTAAAAATTTGAATATTAAATATTTAATTTTGCAATTGTTTATATTCTTGATCAGTAATATTTAATATTTTTAATATGGTCTTTTTCTTAAAACCATTATCGAGCATATTCTTTAATACTTCAGCTTTTTCGGCAGCTTTTCCTTCAAGTAGCCCCGTTATTTTCATCGATTCGAGTTCCCATTTTTGCTTTTCTTCTAAATCGTAGTAACCGAGCATCTCTGGTCCCTCCATCAATTGTTCAACTTTCTCTACCATTCTCATATATACCCTCTCCCCTTTAAATTTTTTTCGCAATTCCGTCAGATTCTTTGTTGTCAAAAAGGTTATCATCTTCTTGATCTCCTCATCTCCATTATAATCGTCTTTCAAGATATTTTCAATTACTATATGTATCGATTTATAATTATCAAATTCACTTTCTCCTTCATCATTTAAAAATTGAAATGCTGAAATTCCCTTCTTTGTCTTAAGCCCCCTAAAGTTATCGATATTTATTAAGTATATCGTGGGATATGTCTGCGTATTTATCGGTGTCAATTCCGAAAATAACCGCATCGCATAACTGGCATTCTTTAGAAATTGATTATAGTGTTTATGTTGATTCATTTCAACGACTATCAATATATCATTTTCCAAACTAATTATGACATCGGAAATCTTGGTTTTTTCTTTACTATTTGTCTTGATAAGTTCGCCTCCGAAAAAATGCGCATTTTGTATATCCAATTCCGGAACCTTCGTTACACGACTTAAAAACTTAGCAACTCCTTCTCTCGTCTCTTTACTTCGAAATATAACTTTAAATATCGCATCATTTAAGAGATTTATTTCTTCTATTTTAGTAGAGACATCTTTCGTTTCTATTGCAACCATTTTATCCCCCCTAGTTCTTTGCAATGTAAACTTTTTTTTACTAAATGTCTCTAAAGTAACACATAGAAATTAAGAATTTTGTCATATTTTGACACATGCTAAAAAAAACGCATTAAAGCGTTTAATTAGATGGAGCAAGTACGAGACGGAAACTCTGATTTTGATTACTTGAGTTACTTTTATCTGAACCCGAACGACGAGAAAAATGAAATTGACCACCAAGATAGCCATCAGCACTGCTGCCACCGCGATTAAACCACGGTTGTGTGGAGCTAACAAAATACGAACTATCCATATACCAACTATTATGATACCTATTAGTGTTATCACTATCAGCAAAATTTTTAAATGGTCCCATCTCGCCAGTAGCATCTCCTAATATCATATTAGTATAAGAAGTATCATTACTATCACTCTTATATACATCAAAATATTTTTTTAAAGTATCCATTCCATCTGATTCAGAAGCAAACCCACTGCCACCTAGGGTATTCTCAACATAAGCTGCCATGTATTCCCAAGACCCGCCACTCATATCATATATACCGGTTGTATTTCCCGTGGTACTGGCTGTAAATCCATTCGTCGTGTTCCATTTAGTATTATAATTTGATCCGTCTCCACCTTCGCCAGGATATTTACTTTGATTAGTACTGGATAATGCAGCATATCCTGTTTTAAATTGATTATTATTATTTATTGTAATTTCTTTGTTTATTCCAAAGATGGAATGTGAAAGGTAGGCTACTGCTCCCCATTCTGTATTCTTCATCATATGTGAATCTAAGTTTGCATCATAGCCTTTTGCGGCAGTAAAAAAAGTTTTAATATTCGCTCCCCGCCATGAATATTCATCTGGTTTAACAACTATATCAGTTGATGTACCAGTAATTTGATTGGCAGCATCAGCATTACTAGCATCTTTGTATCCGGTTTCAAATTTACCAACCCAAAAACCATCTACACCAAATGATTTAAATGCAGGATGTGTCATATACTCTCCATTATCACAATTACCTGTATCTCCACTTTCCATTGGTGTTTCACATGATACTCCTTCTACGTCTTCAGTATCATTTTTATCAAATTCTATTTCTATAGAATGCACTGTATATAATGGATTAGTTACATTTACATTCCATAATCGATATTTATATTTAGGTATCCATACAAACATCGAGGCTATCTTATTCATATCTATTGGCTTATTATCTTCTGGTGCTACTTCACCATCATTTAAAATTACTGCATTCGCCCATTTCTTTTCACAGTAATCATACCAATTTTCATTAGTTGCGCTTACTTTTGTAATATTTCCACTATCATCTATAGTTACCGGTATTAATTTATTATCATTTTCTAAATTGGGTGCTGCTGCACTCTTACATGAATCTTCAGCAATGTACTTTTGTCCCTCTTCTTCTCTTTCACTTGGATTTACAGTTAAACTACATTTAAATTTTTCTTCGATATCTTTAGTACTTACTTTCTTTAATTCAACTGTTATCGTTCCTCTTCGACTCTCTTGGGCCTTAACTGTTAAACTTGTTGGGCTTGGTGTAATAGTTGTATATTCACTTTCTTGTGATTGAGCTGTATTTCCTTCTCCATCTACTCTTTTACAATCGATTATTACACTAGCATTATATTGTTTACTGTTATTCATTACTTGATATTCTAAGATACTTCGATCTCCTTGTTTACTTAATTCTTTTGTTGTAAACGTGATGCTTCTCTTTTCATTTGGTTCAATCAAATCATCACTTTTTACTTCGCCATCAAGGATTGCTTCACTAAATATAACATCAAATTCATCACTATCATATCCATAATTTATTGTTCCATTTATTACTAGTGATGTTGTTACTGCTGCAAATCCTATACTCATTAATATTAATGATATTATTATTCCTTTTTTCATGTCGATCTTTGCTCCTATTTTCCATTTTCTCTATTGTATTGCACCCCCCCCCAGTTGCATTTTTTTGACAATAAAAAAAGTTCCAAATATCGGAACTTAATAAAGTAAACTATTCATTTGTTGGATGCTTATTTTCTCCAGCAAGGACGATGCGAAATGCCCCAAAATCTCCTGTTCCACCATTTCCACCACTAAAAGAAAATTGATTTGCTAGACCACCATATTTATAATAACTTCCTCTACACATCCATGGATCGGACGTTTGAAAAAAATGGGCATATCCATTATACCAAATGCTATGATATCTACCGCTACCATCGCCATCATTAAAAAATTGAAAAGGTCCCATTTCTCCCATGGCATCACCAAGAATCATATTTGTATATGAAGTAACCATACTATCACTTTTATAAAAATCAAAATAAGATTTATCATATGTTTCAATTATACTTTGACTGAAACCACTTCCACCATATGAATCAATTTTATTAGCAGCAGTATATTCCCATGCGCCGCCACTCATATCATACACGCCAGTGATATTTCCAGTGGTACTAGCCGTAACACCTACATTTGTATTCCATAAAGTATTATATGTTCCTCCATCTCCTACGTCACCAGGATATGTATGCTGATTAGTAGTTAAAAATGCAGCATATCCAGTTTTATACGAACTATTATTGTTGATATTTATTTTCTCATTTATTCCATATTGAGAATGTGAAAGATAGGCAACTGCTCCCCATTCTGTATTCTTCATCATATGCGAGTCCAAATCACGTTCATACTTATACGCTGCTTCAAATATGTTTTTGACAGTTGCCCCTCGCCATGAAAAGACGTTTGGCTTTACAACAATTAAAGTTGAATCACTATTATTAACTTGAGCTGATGAGGTTGATGTCGCTGTCTTGTGTCCTGTTTCAAACTTTCCTACCCAAAAGCCATCGACTCCAAATGATATAAATGCTGGGTGTGTCATATATTCGCCATCAGAACATGAGCCAATTACTCCACTTTCCATCGGTGTTACACATGATTCTCCGGGAATATCGGTTGTATTGGTTGTATCAAAAGCAATATCTATCGAGTGAACTTGTTGAATTGCATCTTTTCCAGTCGAATTTACATTCCATAACTTATATTTATATTTTGGTATCCATACAAAATAACTTTCAATGTCGTCATCATTAATTTCGGAACCTACATTATATTTTTGAGCATTATCATTTAAGATTACCGCATTTGCCCATTTCTTTTCACAATAATCGTACCATTTTGGATCGCTTTCACTTACTACTGTTGCTTTTCCATCATCGGATAAAGTAATGGGAATCAATTTTTCTTCCGTGTCTATTTTAGGCTTAGCAACATTAGCTACACATGAACTATTTCCATTATTTTGATATAAATCATTTAAAGCATCACTTACAGTATCGACATCCCATGTTTCATCATCAGCACTAAATACGATATCTTTCGCATTACATAAACTTACGGCTACGACACTTATAGCACTTAAAGATAATCCGATTAATATTCCCAAAATTACTTTCTTCATGAAAATTCAGCTCCTATTATCTATCTTGCTATTATTTAGAATTTATTATTCTAAAATTATTATAATTTAATTAAGTTTTATTTACAATACATATATTGTTTATTATCTTCATTATTTTATTCTTCCTTTATTGTATTGCACCCCCCCCCAATTGCATTTTTAACCATAAAAAAAAAGCGCTTACGCTTCGTAAACACTTACTTTTTTCTTATTTCTTCCAGATCTTTCGTATCTAACGACACCTTTAACTAATGCAAATAAAGTATGATCTTTTCCCATTCCAACGTTTTTACCTGGATAAATTTTTGTACCTCTTTGACGGTAGATAATCGTACCAGCATTAATCGTTTGACCATCACTAGCTTTAGCTCCTAAACGACGACCAGCTGAATCCCGACCATTATGCGTCGAACCTTGAGCTTTAACGTGAGCAAAACGTTGAATATCTAAAGAAATAAAATTAAAATATTGACTATTCATTATTTATTCCTCACTTTCAATTTTGATATTTTTTGGATATTTACTTGCCAATTCCATAAAAAGTGACATCATATTGTCTATTAAAGTCGACGTAATTTCATCATTATTTTTTACTTCGATTTTAACTATTTCCCCATTATCTTGATAATTTATAGCATCTTTATTAAATCGCATTATTGCATTTACCGTTGTATACATTATCGAACTAACACTAGCACATAAAATATCTAAATCATCATGATAATTAGCATGTCCTTTAAAAGTTATGAAATTGCCCTTTTTAGTAATTGTTATCATTTTAACCAACAATCTTTTTAACTACAAGTTTTGTATATGGTTGTCTATGTCCTTTTGTATTACGATATTTCTTCTTAGGACGATACTTGAAAACTAAAACCTTTTTAGCTTTACCTTGTTTAACGACTTCACAGACAACTTTAGCTCCATCGACATATGGAGTACCAGTCTTATCGCCAACACATAATACTTCCTTGAATTCAATCGTCTTACCTGGTTCGACATCTAATTTTTCAACAAAAATTTCATCATTTTCTGAAACATAGTATTGTTTTCCACCAGTAGCAAATATTGCTTTCATTACTTAACCTCCTTATATAAATTTTGAAGACTCGCCTTTAAGGTGTGCCAAGCATCTTTATACCTCTTCAGTGCGGTTCGTAAGAAAGTCCTACAAACATGATAGATAATACCAAAAAATACGCTTAATGTCAATGGAAATACTCGAAAAAGCGCTTAAGAACTTCTTTTTCTTCCACATATCCATCATCAGTCATAATATAATTTTTATTCGTTATTTTTAAATCTTTTAACGAAGAAACATAATAATTTTTAAAATATTCATAATCATATAAATATCGTTCTAATAAGAATTTATTATAATAATAATGATAATTTTTTATATATAGCATATTAATCATATATAAAAAGATAAACATAATAATATTATGCGTATAGATAAAAAAGATACTTAAACTTATCAAACTTATAAAAAAAGATACTTTAATAATTATTCGATATTTAGCTATTCCTTCGATCAAACTCAATAGTATTTTATAGCCATCTAAGGGATAAATAGGCAATATATTAAATAAGATAATAAGTAAATTTAATCTGCGAAATATATCCCAATTATAGCCACTTATATTCTTAGTTACTATAAATAAAATAATTTGCATCAATATACCCGCTATACTAATTATAAATAATTGAAGACGGGGAATATTAATTTGAATATTGGTCTTTATTATACCACCACAGGGATATAGACAGATACTATTTATCTTATAATGAAATAATTTTATAACTATAATATGTCCCAATTCATGAAGTGAAAATATACAAATAAGAATAATCAAATAATTGATATAGCCCATCATAATTAATAATACGGCATAAAAGTACGTCCAAATACTAATCTTAAATAAAGTTTTCATAACTTAGATAAGTGCCATTTTCTTCAAAAGTTAGATAGCAATAATTATCTTTAGTACTGCCAATAATCGTTCCGGCACTTACATAATCATAATTATTGACGTTAATGTTTTCAATATGGGAATACCAATAATTAATTCCCGAATCGGCAGCAATGACGACCGTCATTCCCAGATCTTCTTTTTCGCCTATATAGATGACTACCCCACTAGCTAAATTATTGATTATATAGTTATAATCCGTCGTCAACTTATAACTATCATGATAAGCATCAATTCTCTTATAATTTAACTTTTCGCTCGATACAAACTGCGTTTCATTAGTAAAATATTTACCCAATAGGCGATTAGTCTTACTTTTAATATAGGCAAAATCTAATGAATGGGCAAAGAGAAAATCACGCGTCTTTAAATAAAAGTCATCACTCTTTAAAGCGATAGCTAAACCAAAGAAGATAATTAAGGCATATAATGTTCGCTTAATGAGATTTTCTAAATACTTTTTTAATTCCATGATTTTCACCTAAAATATTATATTTTCGATGATACATAATAATAACAAAAATTAAATTTACGAAGAGAAAAATATCACATTTATGCGTAATTAAATAATATATAATAAAAGTTATAATTGCCGTATAAAGATTATAATTTACATAAGTAAAAATAATACAATCTAAAAGATAGATAATAATAAGGGCAAAGATGATAACTAATGAATCACTTAATAGATATAATAAAATTAATGATAGACAAAATTCTTTGACATTTAAAAAATGAATTATACTGAGAAAAGATGCCAAGTAAATACCGGTTAAAGAAAATGTCATCGTATCGAATAAGAGAAATATCATATATCACCTACGACATATAGATAATTGATATCTAAGAAGTTGACATTAGATTTAATATAGATGGATTTGGCGATGGAACCTTCATCAATTTTAAAGACATAACCGATGGGAACGCGTTCTTTGATCGTTCCATAAGTAGATGTATAGGCGATATCATTTAGTTTAATCGTATCATAATTGGAAATATTTTCGATGACAAAGAGATCGTCTTCTTGTTTGGTCAATGTGCCATAATTGCCATTTATTTCGACACTTAAATTTTGAATATTGGGCAGTAATGTCACTTTTGAGTAATCATAGTTGACTTCTTTTATAATGCCGACTAATCCTCGTTCATTGATGACAGCCATATTTTTTTGATAGTTGTGATTAGTTCCATTTAAGATATAGATTTCATGAGCATTATAGGTAACACGATAACTCAAACGCGTCAAATCATAATTATATTTGGCATATGGCAAAATATCGGTTACTTTTGATAATTCATTTTCTAAATTAGCTACTTTTTCTTTTAAGATATTGACTTCGGCAGTCTTATCATTGGGTTTAAAGAAAAATTGATTGATATTGGCGAGCAAATTGATGAAGGCGCCCTTATAGACGATCAGTAAAAAGATGGTTAGATAGATAGTACTATTTTTTAAAATCTTCAAGATATTCGTCATAAAAACTAAAGTACTCCTCTCCATTCGTTATAATGTGATCTATTAGGGGTATGCCAATTATTTTGCCACATTCGATTATCTGTTTAGTAATAATTTTATCGTTATTACTAGGGGTTAAATCATTGGATGGATGATTATGCATGACGATAATCGATGAGGCATGGACCTTTAAGGCTTCATTAAATATTTCTCGAGGATGAATAGTTGTTTGATCGATCGTTCCGACAAATAATATCTTATAGGATATTAGGCATTTTTTGGTATCGAGATAAATGGCCATAAATTTTTCTTGTTTTAAATTGACGAAGAAAGAGGAAAATACTTCATGGACACGCGTGACGCTTGAAAGGCGCATTTTGGGGACGATTTCGTAACTGGTTACGCGTTTTCCGAGTTCGATAGCCGCCAAGATGGTTATGGCTTTAATCGTTCCAACGCCCCGAATATTGGATAGTTCGCGAATGCCAATCGTTCCTAAGTTATTGATTGATTCCGTTTGCTTTAAGATATTGAGGGCAATATCCTTAGCTGAATAGTCCTTTACACCGGAACGCAAGATAATGCTCAATAAATCGGCATTACTCAAATTTTCGACGCCATATTGCAATAGTCTTTCTCTAGGCATTTCGGTTTGTGGCAGATCTTTTATTCGCATATTTATCCCCTTTCATATAAGGCTAATATTCTCTTATTAAGTTCTAAAAAGGCAATATCCGATGTCGTTTGACGCATCATCTCTTCGTACTTATATAATTCATCTTTAAAATTTTGCGAACTATCGATATTCTTGATATAGTAGTAGACATTTTCCTTATTGAGGTAATTGATCATCTTCTCGATATTGGCCGTATTAGAAAGAATTGCTTTATAGACATAGTAATATTTGCCATCGCTCACGACGAGGGCATCTTTTTCATTTGCTTCGTGATTGGCGCTTTCGACATTGGTATATGCTCCGATCTGAAAAGCTTTTAAATCCTGATATGTCGAATTACTAACGGGAATGGTATCCACGGGATCACTGGAATTTTTCATAAATAAAGATCCCAAACCAATGACGGCAACAACAGCTAAGATAGCAGCTAAGGCATTTTTCATTCTATCACCAAGACAAATATATCGCACACTATCAGAAAAAAATGTCGAATAAAGGCTTAAAAACAAAAAAACTATCGCAATGGATAGTTATAATTATTGATTTATATATCTATTAATTTGTTATAGGTGCAAGTGCGAGGCGGAAGCCGTTGCCCCCACCGACTTCACCAGTGTTCCTACCAAAGTAGAACTGTCCAGCTAAAACTCCGTCCCTAAAATGGCCGCCTCGATGAAACCAAGGGATCGACGAGTCAGCAAAATGGGAATGGTCGGCATACCAATGGTTATGCCATCTACTTACTTCGTCTCCATCTTGATAGTAACTAAAAGGTCCTATTTCGCCAGTCGCATCTCCTAAGATCATTTTATTATATCCACTCATAATACTTTCTTTAACATAAACATCAAAATATTTTTCATCTAAATCTTGCAATTCTCTTTCGGTAAAACCACTGCCATCTTTTGGCGCTTCAGCTACATAAGCTGCCATATACTCCAACGCTCCACCTGACATGTCATAGACACCGGTAATGTTTCCCGTAGTACTAGCTGTAAAGCCATCGGTTGTGTTCCACAATGCATTAAATGATCCACTATTACCAAATTCGCCTGGCACTTTATTTTGATTAGTCGTTGGTAAAGCAGCGTAGCCTGTTTTTAATTGATCATTATTATTTATGGTTACTTCTTTGTTTATTCCAAAAATTGAATGCGATAGATAAGCAACTGCTCCCCATTCAGTGTTTTTTAACATATGAGAGCCTAGTTTTTCATCGTATCCTTTTGCAGCATTAAACATATTTTTTACGGTATTATTCCGCCATGAAAAGGCATTTGGCTTGACAATTATATAATTTGAATCATCGCTTGTAATATTAGCTTGAACTGTATCACTTGCTCCTTTATATCCGACTTCAAACTTACCTATCCAAAATCCATTGCCCCCAAAGGCTAAGAAAGCTGGATGTGTCATATATTCGCCGTTAGAACAATTACCAATTTTACCACTTTCTTTTGGTGTTACACA
>CANQFG010000001.1 GCA_947598395.1 uncultured Bacilli bacterium | reverse complement strand
CTTTCCATCGTATAGCTTAAAGCAATAATATTGGCATCATTGTGATTTCGAGCCAAAAAGGCCTCTTGAGCATTGGATACTTTGGCACAGCGAATCCCCTTAATCTTATTAGCAGCAATACTCATGCCGATTCCCGTACCACATAGCAAGATACCACGATCAATTTTTTGCGAATTGAGGGCATCGGCAACTAAAAAAGCATAATCGGGATAATCATCCGTCGGAGTATTATTGGGACTAAAGTCAAATACTTGATAATTTAGATCTTGTAAGAAGGTAATCAATTCCTTTTTTTCATTAACGCCATTGTGATCAGTGGCAATACCTATACGCATTATTTTTCCTCCTTCATAGCTGCTTCAAAGACGGGAAGCAAGCCATAGTTATCATTGCGGTGAACGGGAAGCTGATATAAATCATGCCCTGGAAAATCGTTGCCCTCGATAAGAGAAGGTCCGTTTGGTCCTAGGCAAACATCCCAGCCAACATAGCCGATTTCGGGTACGACTTCACAGGCTTCTTCGCATAACGCGATAACCTCTTTCCACATGGGAATAACCATTCCCACAATTTTAGTCTTGGTTTGGGGATGCTCATAATAGACATTACAAGCCTTATCAATTGCCGGAAATTCAATCTTTCCCGTTTTAATATCGATCGTCGTAACCATTCCTCCATGATTGAAATTATCGACGACATTGGAATAATTACCGATGCGCAGTAAAGCGGCCACGACCTTTTTATTAAGCGTCACGATTCGCAAGGTATTCACAGAATAGGGATACAATTCATTTAGTTTTGCATGTTGAACGGCCACTTCTTCGACGAGCAGTTGCTCATTTTTTATCAACGTTTCATATAATTCATGAGGGTCATGTTTTGCGACTTCGATCTTTTCGACACCCTTACCACATGATAAGGATAATGGTTTGACGATAATCTCCTTTTTGCCCTTTAAAAATTTTTCAAAAGCAGCATAATTATCGTCGAGATAGAGCCACTCCCGTTTTAAATATTTGGCAAATAATTTATTAAATAAGGCTTTGTCCTCAAACTTATATGCCTCTTTCATATCATTGTATTTTTTCGTTATTCGATTATTTATTCCCCTCGTTATAACGGTCTTTCTCTCGCGAGCATTCATCTTATACATTGCAAATTGATAATAATCGATATATCCTGCTTGATATTTTAAGCCACAGTAGATTATATCGAAAAAAATAAGAATGCGCGAACGCCTATTCTTTTCATGAACTTGGTTAATCGTCACAAAAAAATTCTTATAATTCATTCGGGTAATACGTTTAAATAAATAGATTATTTTTTCCAATTAATCACCTTCTATATTAAGATTATAGCATGTTGCCAATAAAAAAAACAGCATAATGCCGTTCTATTTAAGATTGTATTTTTTATTAAATTTTTCAATATTTCCCTTTTTAGCTCGTTGTCCTTGTGTTCCCGTAAAGAATGGATGACATTCACTACAAACTTCAACCATATGCTCTTCTTGATTACTCATTGCAGTAAAAGTCGCTCCACAAGCACATTTAAAAGTACACATAACTTGATTTGGATGTTTATTTGCCTTCATCTAAATCCTCCTTCCGCCATAACTTAAACAAGTTATAGAAATTCATTACTTGCTTAGTATATCATAACTGGCTAAAAATGCAAGTAAATTAATGATTTATTCGTCAATTAAAGAGATTTTTGCCCCAACGTTATTGAGTTTGGTGACGATGCGCTCATAGCCGCGCAAGAGATGTTCAATATTATATATCGTGGTCGTTCCTTCGGCGATGAGACCGGCAACTAACATCGAGGCCCCAGCCCGTAAATCCGTAGCTTTGACTTTGCGCCCCTTTAATGGCGTCATACCGCGAATTATTGCCGTATTGTCAAAGGCTTTGATATCGGCACCCATATTATTTAAATGGGGAATATGCCGCATGCGATTTTCATATATCGTCTCTTCAAATAGTGATTCCCCCTGACATTGGGTTAAAAAAGTACTCATCGGTTGCCCTAAATCCGTAGGAAATCCCGGGTAAACGGTCGTCTTAATATTGACGGGTTTCAATTTACGGGCGCGATTTACCGTTATGCTATTCTCATCGATTTTTAAGTTAACGCCACTCTCTTTAAGTTTCATGATAATGGCTTGCAAATGATCTTCGACGATATCATTTATCGTAAAATTATCGCCTAAAAGGGAGCCCAAGATGAGATATGTTCCCGCCTCGATGCGATCTGGTATAACTTCGACATGGCCATCTCCCAAGGTTCTTACCCCTTCGATCGTGATAGTCGAAGTCCCAGCACCATAGACCCGAGCACCCATGGAAATTAAAAAATTGGCCACATTGACAATTTCGGGTTCGCGAGCGGCATTCATAATTCGCGTCCGACCATCGGCTAAAACTGCCGCTAACATGACATTGATGGTTGCCCCACAAGAGGGAAAGTTAAAGAAGATATCGATACCCTTTAACTTTTTGGCATCCATTATATATGTTCCATCTTTAATTTCGATCTTCGTTCCCATCTTTTTGAAAGCATCTAAATGAAAGTCGATTGGCCGACTTCCAATTACACAGCCCCCGGGAGAAGCAATTTCCGCATGGCGATAATGTCCTAAAAGAGCTCCCATAAAATAATAGGAAGCTCGCAATTGAGAGGCATATTCTTCGCTGATCTTTTTATTTTCGACATTTCGATTATCAATCGTCAAGACTTCATCTTCAAAGGTAATAATCGAACCTAATTTTTGCATGGTCTCAATTAATATTTTGACATCGGAAATATCGGGAACATTTTCAATTACACATTTGCCCTTCGTCAACATAGTTGCCGGAATTAAGGCGACGACGCTATTCTTGGCGCCACCAATGCGGACATTTCCGCTTAATTTATGACCACCTTCAATTATCAATTTTTTCATTTTGCTCTCCTCGAAAATATTTATTTATAATCATTTCAATGGTTATTTATAAGATGATTATATCATAATTATATTCGGATAGTAAAATTTATATTATTACCTTTATAGACTAAAAAAGGACTTAGATATTATACTTTTCTAACAACTCTTTGACGAAAAAAGTATATTCCGTCGGCGTACTTTCTTGGTGATCTAAAAGACATAGCGGCGGATAAATTACACACCACCAATTGAGACCATTGCCATGTCCTAATGTCAAGACGACTGAATCATAGTGTCCAGCATTATATGTAATACCTTTATACTTTTTAGTCGGAAAATAATTATTGCCAATCGATAATTTATAGGTTTGGTTTATCTTATTTTCCGATAAGTATTTATCGATATGTTCTTCAATTTTACGCTTATTATCGAGCATGATTTGTTTGGCATTTTGCGCCGAAGAAGCCGTCTTAGTTAGATCGATGAGATAACTCTCTAAACTTCTTTCAATTCCATTTTTGATATTTTGATCATCGATATTATTGCTGTTGGCAATAACCCGAAAACGCAAAGAAGATGTCGGTATGATTATATTATCATCCTTATAATTCATCAAAATCATAATCAAAACGGCCCCAATAATTAATATTTTTTTCATAAATAAAACATTGCCTTTCTATTATTTATATGGGGCAATGTCATAAATTTTATTCATTGATTATAAATAAATACCGATCTTTATCGGCTAGGTCCTTTTCGACCATTATTTTAGCTTGCGGAAAATACTTCTTAGCAAGATTCTTTAAGGGCATTCCTTGTTGATACCCGATTTCAAAAGCCAAAAGGAATTTGGCAGAAACCCACTCATGAGCCTTGCTAATAATATATTCATAATAGGCTAGTCCACGATCTTCGGCATATAAAGCCTTCTTAGGCTCATATTTTAAAGCCGCATCAACTTCTTCTTCATAATCCAAATATGGCGGATTGCTGATGATGACATCAAAAGCTTGCGAAGGCCGAAATTTATATATATTCTTATGGACAAAAGTTATATCCGTTTGATTATGTCGCGCATTTCTTTTGGCGACGTGCAAGGACGCAGCCGATACATC
Organism: uncultured Bacilli bacterium; assembly: GCA_947598395.1. GTDB lineage: Bacteria > Bacillota_I > Bacilli_A > RF39 > UBA660 > CAG-582. Next base: position 113,057 of record CANQFG010000001.1, on the reverse strand, counting down.
TAAGGCCGTAACGTCCAAAGTCGGACATTCACTTTTTAAGGCAATGGCAATACAACCAGATCCCGTTCCAATATCTAAAACATGTGCATATAAAAGGTCATATTGGCGAAGATAATTTAATGTCTTTTCGACTAAAGTTTCCGTTTCAAAACGGGGAATCAAGACATTCCGATTAACCTCTATTTTATAGCCATAGAAGTCGACGTTGCCGATTAAATATTGAACTGGGTAATTCCGCTTCAATTGCCATTCGACATACTTTAGGGAATGCGGATATTTTTTAACAATTAATTCATAATCATTTTTATTTAAATTAGCTAGTTTGTTCATTTTCGAGCTTTCTTCTTTGATCTTCGGTAATCAAAGCTTCGATTATCGGATCGAGGTATCCATCCATAACGCGTTCGAGTTCCATAATACTGAAATTGATACGATGGTCCGTTACGCGATTTTGTGGATAATTATAGGTCCGAATTTTTTCAGCTCGACTTCCCGTTCCAATTTGATTGCGTCTCTCCGCCCCTTCGGCTTCCTCTTTTTCGCGCAATTTCAAATTATATAGGCGCGTCTTCATGATATTAAGACCTTTTTCCTTATTCTTTATTTGACTGCGTTCCGTTTGACTATAGACAATTATTCCCGTGGGAATATGTGTTATCCGCACGGCCGAATCCGTCGTATTGACGCCTTGACCGCCATTGCCACTACTTCGCGTAATATCGATGCGGATTTCATTCATATCGAGTTGATAATCAAATTCTTCCGCTTCGGGCATGACGGCAACAGTCGCAGTCGAGGTTTGAATTCGCCCTTGCGATTCAGTCGTCGGTACGCGTTGGACGCGATGCGAGCCACTTTCAAATTTTAGTTTAGAATACACGTTATCCCCTTTGATCGAAAATTCGATTTGGGTATAACCACCTGCTGTACCGGGAACTTCGTTGATTACTTCCGTCTTCCACCCTTGTTTTTCAGCATAGCGCGTATACATACGATATAAATCACCAGCAAAGATATTCGCTTCATCGCCACCGGCTGCTCCACGAATTTCCATTATTATATCTTTCCCATCATTTTCATCTTTGGGAATCAACAATATCTCTAATTCCTTAGTTACTTTATCGAACTTTTCATTAGCCTCTTCCAACTCACTGCTGGCCATTTCCCCCATTTCGGGATCATTTACTAATTCTTTTAAACTGGCAATATTTTCCTTTAATTTATTATACTCGTCATATTTTTTGACAGTTTCCTCTAATGCACTCTTTTCCTTATTAATGCGCATTAATTCTTCATAATTATCCATTATCTTAGGATCAAGTAATTGCCTCTCCAAATCGTCATAATGGTTCTTTATTATTTCCAATCTCTCTATCATATAATCACCTTTTCTAAAGATCGGGCAATATTATATACTATCTTCTCCTGGTTCTTCATCGAGGATAACTAAATCTTTTAAGTCATCATCCTCATCATCATCGTCGACGGAATCATCGTCATAGTTGACCTCTTCATTATCATCATCCGAAGCAACGATATCTTCGTCATTTGTCAAAATATCTTCCTCATCTTCTTCTTCATCATCGAGGACAATTTTATTACTGTGATTTATTCTTAAATCCCAATAGCCCTTCTCTAACATTATAAAGCGTTTATCCGTCGATAATAATCCAAAGAAATCGCCAATTTTACTTTCAAAATAACTCTCTGGTAATCCCATCAATTTGATTACTTTAGCAAATAAATCTTGAATATTCATTTTCTTTTTGTTTTCGGTTAATATATGGTTTGCTACATCAGCATAAGACATTTGCTCTAATTCTTCATTAGTTAATTTAGTCATCTTTATCTTATCCTCCTATATATTTTCAAAACATTATATGCGATATTTTGAAAAAATGTTATTGTTCCTTAAAACAATACTAATTTTATCATAATATTTATTGATGTCAACATTAAATTATATCCCGTTTTATATTTATGACGTTAGTAGTTTTTTCCGCATCTTCTAAACTATACATTAATTCAATTAATTCCTTTTTATTTTCATATTTTTTTATGGCAATTGGCATATCAAATGAATGATCTATTTCCAGCATATTAATTATGATATTTTGCTTTTCAATTTCGATCGTTATTTCTTTTACAGCATCTTTTTTATTAAATATTTTCTTTTCTAAATCTAAAGAGTAAAGAGTATTTTCGATATGAAAAGTTATCTTTTGTTCTGATTCAATATAAGATGCTTCTTTATCGATAATTATATTATCATTATTTATAAGGGTAAAATGTAGTTTATTCATGGCTTCACCTCGCCATATTTTATCATAATTATTTAAATTTGTCTCATTATAATAAATGGTGAAGAGTTGTGAATAAAATAAAATTTTTATTTAAATTGGCTTTTTTTGGAGGCATATGTGGCTGTGTCATCATTGCGAGTATTTATATCTATGCTTATTTTACACCAGCTATCGCCTTAAATACTGCCAATTCCTTCTATCTTTATGATAATAAAGATAATGTCGTCTATCAGGGTTCAAACAACAGCGAGTGGGTGGCATTAAGTAATATCGATACGAAATTGCAAAATTATATAATAACGATCGAGGACCAGTATTTTTATTATCATAAGGGTTTTGATATCATTCGCATTATAAAGACGATGCTCCAAAATATTAAAGAAGGACGTATTACGGCGGGAGCTTCATCGATTTCGCAACAGTATGTAAAAAATCTCTTTTTAACTTTTGAACAGACATGGGAAAGAAAGATCGAAGAAGCTTTTTTAACCGTGCGCTTGGAGACCCATTATAGCAAGGATGAGATATTAGAGGGGTATCTAAATACCATCTATTTTGGACAAGGAATTTATGGAATTAAAGATGCGGCGAGTTTCTATTTCAACAAAGATGTAAGTGATTTAACAAAGGAAGAGGCGATTATCTTAGCCGGAATTCCCAAAAGTCCCAATAACTATAATCCGATATCCAATTTTGAAAGTTGTATGAAGCGAAGCAAAATTGTGGCCAAGGCGTTGTTCGATAAAGGCGTGCTATCGCAAGAAGAATACGATAATTTAGATTTAGAAAACGTCGTCCTTTATGGCAAACATCAAACAAATAATTTAGATACCTTGATGTATTATCAAGATGCGGTAATTCAAGAACTATATGACTTGACGAATATTCCCCGCGATCTAATTAAATCCGGTGGTTTGCGAATATTTACCAATTTAGATATCGATACTCAGACGAAGATGGAACAATCGATTAAGGAAAATAGTGGCGATGAAGAGACCCAATATGCGAGCATTGTCGTCGATCCCAAGACGGGCAAAGTATTAGCCCTAACCGGTGGCAAAGATTATGCCAAGAGTCAATATAATCGTGCGACACAAGCCAAAAGACAGGTTGGTTCGACGATCAAACCATTCCTCTATTATGCCGCTTTAAATAATGGAATGACGGAAGCTTCGACTTTTAAATCCGAAAAAACGACTTTTGTCTTTTCGGAAAATAAAACTTATTCACCGACCAATTATGGCGATACTTATGGCAACAAAGAGATTACAATGGGTGCAGCCCTTGCCTATTCGGATAATATTTATGCCGTCAAAACGCATTTATTTTTGGGCAGTGAAACCTTAGTCAATACCCTAAAGTCGGCAGGATTAAAGGAAAATGTAAGTCCTAATCCCTCGTTAGCTTTAGGGGCGACCGAAATTAATTTGATCGATTATGCAACTGCCTATGCGACACTGGCCAATTTGGGAACGCATAATGATCTTTATTTTATCGAGCACATCGAAGATATCAATGGCAATGTCCTATATACGCATAAGCAAAAGAGCGAGGATGTCTTAGATCCATCCATTACCTATATTCTCAATGAAATGATGCGCAATACTTATGACTATGCCTATGTCGATTACTATTCGCCTACCGTACTATATTTAAATGGCAAGTTAAGCCGCAAATATGCCTTAAAAAGTGGAACGACGGATAACGATTATTGGATTGCCGGTTACAATAGCGATATCCTAATGATCGTTTGGGCCGGAAATGATGAAAATAACGAAGTAGCAAAAAAGCATTCCAAATTGATCAAAAATATTTGGCTCGATACCGTCGAATTTTATGAAAAAGATACCGATCCCGAAACGTCATGGTATGAGATGCCCGACAACGTCATCGCCATGCCTATGAATCCCATATCGGGTACCTATTCGCCTAAATCTAAAAGTCTATTCTATTTTATCGATGGTACCCAACTGCCCTATATAAAAAATTAAAAGAATCCCGTTCGATTCTTTTTTATTTGTCAATTTTAACAATTACTTGATATAGTTTATCAAAGCTAAATTCTTCGGTATTGACGGCAACACCATTTTTCTTAGCCGAGGCAATAATATTCTTGATGCCGGCAATGACATCGTCCATCGATTCGTATTCTTTCTTCTCATCGACGATGATGGTTTTTTCCGTTTCTGGTTCCGCCTTTGCTTCTTCCGTAGCTTGTGCTAAAACCACGTCATCTAAGACATCATAGTCATCTTCTGGTACAATTTCTTGTGTTTGAACCGGCGTCGTCTTAAAGGGATTAAAGCCAAAACTTAAAGTAGGATCCATGTTGGCCGCTTCATTTTCTAAATTATTAAAAAATAAGGAATCCTTCTTTTTCGGATTAGATACGGGCGTATCATTATGATAAGTATAGATGGGCGTCGAACCAATGTTGATATCTTGCGCATTGCCGACAATATCATCGACATTGATGTCGATCCGCGAATTACTATTGATACCTCCCGTCATCGTCGTCGTATTTTTATAACTGCCTAAAATTTGGTCAATTTCTTCTTCGAGGCGACGGACGGGCCACCGCTCGGCAATGATCTTATTCAAAAGATCGACTTGTTTTAACTTATCCGTTACTTTTAAAAGGGCCCGCGCATGTCTTTCACTGATCTTTTCGTCACTCAAGGCCTTTTGCACGTTTTCATCGAGCGTTAGAAGGCGCAACTTATTGGCAATTGCCGATTGGGACATGCCCAAGCGCTTGGCCAATTGATCTTGGGTAACGTATTTGCGATCTAAAAGTTTTTTATAGGAAAGGGCTTCCTCGATGGGCGACATATTTTTGCGTTGCACATTTTCGATAATAGCTACTTCGGCTGATTCATTATCATCGAGATTGGCAATGATAACGGGAACCGTCGTAAGTCCCGCAATCGTTGCCGCTTTATATCTTCTTTCGCCAGCAATTATTTCGAATTTATCGCCAACGGGACGCACAACTAAAGGATTAATGATTCCATGTTCGACAATTGAATTGGCAAGTTCAGTTAATGATTCTTGATCAAATTGTAAGCGCGGTTGAAACCGATTGGGAATAATTTGATCTAAGCTAACTAACCTAATTTGAGACTCCATCTTCATGAAACCAACCCTTTCTATTCTAAATTTATCTTACTTCATTTTTGGTGGTTTTTCAATGCTTTTTTGATAATCGCGAATGGGCGCGGATATCCATGCGGATTGGCAGCCGTCTTTTGAATTTTAAGAAGGGTCCGATGACTATTTTCAAAAGGCAAAAGATATTCCTCCTTTAAAGCGATTCTTCCCTGTAATTTGGCAATAATGGGCATAGCGTGGTTTAATTCATCGTCGATATTGCCCTTTAGGGGAACGAAATAGCCCCCGACTTTGACCATTGGCAAGGTAATTTCTGCAAGAACTTGCAAATTCGTAACGGCCCGCGCGGTTACTAAATCGAATTTATCGATATTTTGGCGGGCAAAATCTTCTGAACGACAATTTAATATTTGGATATGATCTAAGGATAATTTTGCACATAATAATTCTAAAAATTTGGTCTTTTTATTATTGGAATCAATCAATATCGTATCTAAATGCGGAAATACGATTTTCAAAACCATGCCGGGAAAACCAGCTCCCGTACCAATATCGACCAAGGTATGAACATGAAAAAGGTCTATTGCTCGGCATATTGCTAGAGAATCAAAAAAGTGTTTTAAATAGATACTTTCTAAATCCGTTATCGCCGTTAAATTAGTCGTTTGATTATACTCAATTAAAAATTGGGCATAGATATCTAATTTTGTTAAGATGTCATCGTTAACCTGAATACCTAATTTTTGGCATTCTTCTTTAAAGACTTCCCTATTCATGATTATTATCCTTACTATATTCTTTTTTTAAATAAACCATTAAAATGGATATATCGGCCGGATTAACACCGCTTATGCGCGAGGCTTGACCGATATTCTTAGGCCTTACGAGTTTCAATTTTTGCCGTGCTTCGCTGGCCAAATTTTTGACGAGATCATAGTTTATATCTTCGGGAATTTGTTTATCCTCAAGTTTTAACATGCGTTCCACTTCTTTATTCGTCTTCGCAATATAACCTTCATATTTAACCATTACTTCGACAATCTCGAGGATTTCCCGCGCGTACTCGTTAGGTAGATATTCCTTTAAATATTCAATTTTAATCTCGGGCCGCTTTAAGAGATTATATAAAGATACTCCACCATTTAATGAACTCCCTAAAGCCTCCTTTATTTGAGAATTTGCCTTTTTGGAATTGATGGTAACTTCTTTTAAATTGGCCATAATATCGGCAATATCATGTTCTTTTTTTAATAAGCGAGCATATTGTTCTTCATTTATCAATCCACATTCATAGCCATACTTGCGAAGTCTTAAATCGGCATTATCGTGTCGCAAGATGAGACGATATTCAGCTCGGGATGTCAATAAGCGATAAGGTTCTTTTGTCCCTTTAGTTACCAAATCATCGATTAAAACCCCAATGTAGGCCTCGTTGCGTTTCAAGATCAAAGGTTCTTTGCCGCGCACCTTTAGACCCGCATTGATTCCGGCAATAAGGCCTTGGCCGGCTGCTTCTTCATAGCCACTAGTGCCATTTATTTGTCCAGCTGTAAAGAGATTTTTGATGATCTTCGTTTCGAGTGACGGCATAAGTTCCAGAGAATTTATGGCATCGTATTCGATAGCATAGCCATATTTTAAAATTTTAGCATGTTCGAGACCAACTAAGCTATGAACCATTTGTTCTTGAACGTCAATGGGCATCGAAGTCGAAAAACCTTGTAAATATAGATCGGGATAGTAATTGCTTTCGGGTTCCAAAAATAGTTGATGGCGCGGTTTATCCTTAAAACGAACGACTTTATCTTCGATGGATGGACAATAACGGGGGCCAATTCCCTCGGCATAACCACCATACATCGCCGATTTTTCCAAATTACCGCGAATTATTTGATGCGTCTTTTCATTCGTATAGACCAAATAACAAGGTCGTTGCTCGGAGACATCATAACTGGGCTCTAAATCAAAGGAAAAGGTCCATGGCGTCATATCTCCCATTTCGACATTTAATTTCGAGTAATCGACCGTTTCCGGATCAATTCGTTGCGGCGTTCCCGTTTTTAGTCGTTGAATTTCAAAACCTAACGCTCTTAATTTATCACTCAAATGTTTGCTAGTCGCTTCACCATGGGGTCCTTCTTGTTTATTCGTCGAGCCCACAAGAATTTTTGATTTTAAATATGTCCCGGTCGTCAAAATTAAGGTCTTACAAGTATACTCTTTTCCCGTTTCGGTAATGACCCCTTTTATGCACTTATCTTCGACGATTAAGTCTTCGATCATCGCTTCGATAATATCCAAATTATCTAAACTCCGCAAGGCCTTGAGCATATTTTTAGGATAGATTACTTTATCACCTTGAGCCCGTAGACTTTTAACAGCCGGCCCCTTACTAGAATTTAACATCTTCATTTGTAAATGCGATATATCGGCAATGCGGCCCATCAAACCACCGAGGGCATCGATTTCGCGAACGACAATGCCTTTGGCCGTTCCACCGATCGAAGGATTACATGGCATATCGGCAATATTAGCGATTCGGGCAGTGATTAAGGCCACTTTTAAACCTTGCATGGCCCCAGCATGAGCTGCTTCACATCCGGCATGACCACCACCAACGACAATTATGTCATACATAAAATTTCCTCCCTTGTGATTGAAAGTTATTTTCCCAAACAAAATTTAGAAAATATTTCATCTAATAATTCATCTTTATATGTGGCCCCAATTATTTCCCCTAAGAAATTGTAGGCCTCATCGATATCGATAGCCACCATTTCCAAAGGTATGCTATTTTTCGTACTTTCGATGGCATTTAAAATGGCAGTATTGGCATTTTTGACCAAGGCAATTTGGCGCGCATTGGCCAAATAATTATAATCCTTACTAGCTATTTCATCCAAATTGAACATCGCGATAATCGCATCTTTTAAGTCATCCAAACCAGTTGGCGTAACGGTATTTCCATAGACGACTTGCCCATCGATATCATCTAACTTAATTTTTTTCGTTAAATCATCTTTGTTGATAAAGATAATCTTTTTAACATCGAAATTACTTTTTAATAAATTTCTTTCTAATGGCGTAAGTTCTTCGTCATTGCTAAAGACAAAGATAACTAAATCGGCCCTCTTCAATATCTCTAAGCTCTTTTCGACGCCAATATGTTCTACAATATCCGAAGTATCGCGAATTCCCGCCGTATCGATTAAATTAATTTTAATTCCCTCTAAGGTAATACTTCCCTCGACGATATCCCGCGTCGTTCCCGCAATATCGGTAACGATTGCCTTATTCTCATCGAGCAAATGGTTTAATATGCTGCTCTTGCCGACGTTGGGCCGGCCAATAATGGCCACATCTAAACCATTTTTAATCAATTGACCATTTTGACTCGTCTCCAGCAATTTTTCTAATTTTTCTCGTAGCGATTCCAGCTTTTCTAAGACGATAGCATGCGTAATTTCCGGATTATCCATCTCTTCCGGATAATCGAAATTAACCTCAAAATGGGCCCTCAATTCGACTAATTCCTGACGCATATCTTTAATTATCCGCGAGATATTGCCCTCTAAATGATTCATAGCATACTTGCGCGAACTCTCCGTCTCCGCTGCGATGAGATCATTGACACTTTCTGCCTCAACTAAATCGATGCGACCATTTAAAAAGGCCCGTTTCGTAAATTCACCGGGTTCGGCAAGACGAAAGCCATGCGTTAAGAGCAATTCTAGTATCCGCTTCGTCGTGGCAACTCCCCCATGACAATTGATTTCGCCAATATCTTCACCGGTAAAGGTATGAGGACTTTTCATGATGCTAACTAATACTTCATCTACTACTTCCCCATTTTCGACAATATGACCGTAATTAAGCGTATGACTTGCAACTTTAGTCAAATCTTTACCCTTAAATATACTATTAATAATTTTAATAACATCTGGTCCCGTAGCCCGAACAATGGAAATGGCCCCAACCCCTAAGGCCGTCGAAATAGCACAGATATTCTCATCCACAAAAACCCCTTCTCTCTTTAACGGATTTCCTTTGCTAACGTATTATAGCATTTTTTTAAGGAATTGTAAAAAGAGGTCTTAAGCCTCTTTAACGCGAACCAAGATTATTCTTCTTTTGGTTTAATAATGACATGACGATGTGGTTCTTCACCTTCACTTATCGTATAAACCTTTTTATTTTCAGATAGATAATTATGGATAATTCTTCGCTCATAAGAATTCATATTTTCAAGGGCAACTTCAACTTTCGTTTGAGCCACCTCACGAGCAACATTCTTAGCTAATCTTTCAAGATACTTTTCTTGTTTTTCTTTATAATTTTCAACATCGAGTAATATATACGGATATTGGTGTATTTGATTGTAAATGACTTGTTTGACGATCATCGTCAAAGCTTGAAGGGTTTGACCATTTTTGCCAATTAATATGCTATTATTATCGGAATACATCTTTATAGTTATTTGACGCGCCCGAATTTTGGACTCAAATGATACTTCTAATCCCATATCTTTCGTCAAAAATTTGAGATAATTTTTGAGAAACTCGACGACGGCATTAAGGGTTATGACATTGACTTTAACGACTTCCTTTTTAAGTAACCCCGTCTTCTCTTTGGTAACATTGTATAAGATATCATCTTCGGTACAATTTAGTTCCGCATATACATTAGCCAAAATTTCCTTTTCATCTTTACCTTCAAATACTTTTATATCCATACTAAATACCTCTTTTCTTAAATATAAATTGTTGAATTACCGTAAAAGCATTGATAACTCCCCAATATAAAGCAATAGCTGATGGCAATTGAATCGAAGCGATTCCGATAAAAATGGTCATAAAAATGGTCATAAATTTAGTCTGTTTAAGTTGTTCAGAACTTCCCGACATATTCTTCATGTTATTGCTAAATGAAAGAAGGGTAAATAAGACGATGACAACGATCAATAAGATATAATAGTAATTGCCGGCCCGAATACCATATAGAGGCGTCGTTCCCAATTGAAATTTCCAAAAATAATTTTCAAATATCGCCGGAACGCGATTGATAGCTTCGAGAAAGGCAAAGAATAATGGCAATTGCAAGAATGATACTAAACAACTACTCATCGGATTGATATTATATTTTTTATAAATCATCAACGTCTCTTGACTTTTTTGCATCATCGATTCTTGATCATTTTTATTTTCATATTTCTTTTCGAGGCGCGCAAGTTCCGGTTGGGCTTTACGAAGCTCTTCTTGTTGGCGCATCGTTTTAGCCGTAAATGGCATGAGAATCAACCGAATAATTAAACCAATTATCATGACGGATAAACCATAATTGCCAACGATTTTTCCCAATTTAATTATTAGCCAAGCAAGGGGTCTTACAAATAATTGCACCCATAGGCCATTATAAGCTTTTGCATCATAGACCTTCATGGCCGAACATTTAGGCAAATCTTCGAGTTTAACATCCATAAATTCTTCATACTTTGTATATTCAGCTAAGAGCTCATCGTTTTCAGGTAAACAGATGATATTAGCCGTTAAATTTTGGCCCGTCGTTTCATTTATAACCCGTTTTTTATCGCCATCTGTAAGACTTTTTGTACATCCCGTCAACAAAACTAATATGGCAACAACAATTATCAACTTTTTCTTTTTCATGTTTCACCTTTTTCATATTAAGTTCAATACTAGTCTTTCCAATTCTTGATAAGGAATATCTAAAGAACTTCTTTTCATTATTATAATATAATCTGTATTATTTTTAAATAATTTTTTGTTATTGCTGATAATCATGCGTATTTGCCGCTTCAAATGATTGCGCGTCACCGCATTACCCACTTTTTTTCCGACGGCAACGCCAAAGCGTGGATAGCTATAGGGACTTTCATAGGAATATAAAATACAGTAAGGACATTTATGATATCGTCCATGATGAATGATGCGATCAAAATCCTTTTTTTCTTTGACTATTTCATATTTTTTCATATACTATTCCCCTACTTTTCTTATCCTTATTATATATAGCACATAACTATTTAGATTAAAAAAACCACATCGTGGCTTCTATCTAGCAAGAATCTTACGACCCTTAGCTCTTCTTGATTTTAATATTTTAGTATTTTTACGTGCAAAGAAGCCATGTTTCTTTGCTTTTTTTCTATTATTTGGTTGAAAAGTTCTCTTCATGGTTTCCACCTCCGCATCTCATAAAGCAAGGTTATTATATAATAACAAAAAAGTTAAGTCAATAAATAATATGCTTTTTTAACAAAAAGATGTTGAAAACTAGCCCTTTTTCAACATTAATTATTAGCCTTATTTATCGGTCATTATTATAGTTTTCAACGTTATTAACAGTATATGTTGAAAAGTTATTGTGTAAAATTAATAACTTTTGTCAAAAAATTGTTGAATTTGTTGAAAACTCCATTTTAGTGCGCTACTATAGGACTTGAAATGTTGAAAACTTTGTTGAAAACCCGTTGAAAACGACATTTTTTTTGTTTTTTCTTTATTTTTCAACAAAAGTGATTTACAATTTAATTAGTTAGAGACTAGGGATGGGTGGTTGAATGAATAACGAGAGTTTTTGGAATTCCTTTCTTGATATTATCAGCAGCAAATTAAACAGTATTTCATTTAATACCTGGTTTAAAGATGCCAAGCTAATTAAGCTCACCGAGGATAAAGTCGTAATCGATGTCGGCAGTAAATATAAAAAGGATTATATCGCCCGGTTTTATGACGATTTAATCGAAGAAACCTTAGTTAGTGTGGCCAATCATAATTGTACTTACGAACTTGTAACGCCCGAGGAGATGAAGGAAGAGGTCGTCATCGAAAACGAACCTGAGCTTCCGCGTTATAAAGATGTTAACAATAACTTAAATCCCTCATATACCTTTGATAATTTTGTCGTCGGCGAATCAAATCGCTTAGCACAAGCCATTGCCCTTGGCGTTGCTGAACAACCCGGCAAACTATATAATCCCCTATTTATCTATGGAAAAAGTGGACTGGGGAAGACGCATTTAATGCATGCAATCGGCAATTACGTCGTTCAAAATTCCGATAAAACCGTACTATATGTTACGAGTGAAAAATTTATCGAGGACTTTACCGGTATTACCAAAAAAGATGAAGATAACTATGACATTGTCAAACATTTTAAGGAAAAATACCGTTCCATCGATGTCTTAATCATCGACGATATTCAATTTTTAGGCGGAGCTAATAAGACACAAGATGAATTTTTTAATACCTTTAACTTTCTCCACGGATTGAATAAGCAGATCATCATCAGTTCCGATCGTTCTCCCGATGATTTAAAAGTCTTGGAGGAACGCCTTCGAACCCGTTTTACATGGGGCTTAACCGTCAATATCATGCCACCAGATTATAATCTGCGCTTGAAGATTTTAAAAAATAAAATGGCCGGTCATGAGGTAAGTGCCCTAATAAAGCCCGATGTTCTCGAATATATTGCCAATAATTGTGAAAGCGATGTCCGGCATCTCGAAGGCGCCGTCAATCGGCTATATGCCTACACAGCCATATATTCACCCAAGGAGATCAATTTGGAATTTGCCCAAGAGGCCTTAAAGGACTATATTGGAAATTCCCTTTATATTACGAATAATATTACGAAAATCCAGAAGGCCGTCGCCGAATACTTCGATGTAACTGTCGAAAATCTCAAAAGTAAAAAACGCAATGCCACGATCAATAATGCCCGCCAAATTGCCATGTATATCTGTAAGATGACGACGGAGGAGACGATCGAGAGGATAGGCCTTGAATTCAATCGAAATCATGCTACGGTAATTCATTCCTGTGATAAGATCAATCAAGAATATAAAACTAATCCTCAATTAAAACAACAAATTAAGGATATAAAAGAAAAAATTGCTAATTAATGTTGAAAAAGTCAGAGTTTTGAACAATAATAATTAATAACTTTTAGCATTTATCCCCGATACTATAGGGGAAGAAAGAGTTTTCAACAGTTTCAACGCTAATAATAATATATATATATAAATAAATAGAAAGAAGGAATACTCATGAAATTCGCAATTAAGAAAACAATTATTTTAGAAAGTCTAACCAATGTATGTCGAGCTATATCACCACGGAACATCATACCGATATTAAATGGTATAAAATTTGAACTAGATGCTAAGGGTTTATCCTTAACGGCTAGTGATTCGGATTTGACGATTAAGACATTTATTCCCAAAGAGAAAATCGATTCGATCGAAAAAGAAGGAACAATTATCATTCAAAGTAAATATATCTTAGACATTATCAAAAAAATGCCTAGTGATGTCATTACCTTTGAAGTCATCGATGGTTTAAAAATTATTATCTATACTGAGACGAGTCAATATAATTTAAATTGTTTAAATAGCAATGATTATCCCCAAATTGATTTAACGCGCAAGGAAAGTTTTATTACCTTGAATTCGGGCGAACTAAAAAAGATGATTAGGCAAACTATTTTTGCTATATCGACGCAAGAATCTCGTCCCTTATTAACCGGTATAAATATTAAGATAAATGGCAATATTTTGGAATGTGTTGCCACGGATTCGTATCGTTTAGCTAAAAAGACGATCGTCTTGGATAAGCCATATGAGGAAGCAGTCGATATCGTCATTCCGGGGAAAAATATCAATGAATTAGATAAGATAATAACCAGTGATAATATCGATGTCGAAATTCACTTATTTGCGAACAAAATAATGTTTAAATATTCCAATCTATTATTTCAATCTAATTTATTAAATGGCAGTTATCCCAATACTTCCAACTTTATCCCAACGGAATTTGTTCACATCATTACGGCTAATCTAAGCAGTTATTTTGCCTCAATCGATCGCGCTGCCTTGTTAACTCAAAATAAGGAAAAGAATATCGTCAAAATGGAAGCTACGGGCGAAGAACTATGCATATCATCATATGCCTCAGAGATTGGCAAAGTTGAAGATCACATCAGCGTTCAAAGAAATGTCCAAGATAATATCGCCATTTCCTTTAGTGCCAAATACATGATGGATGCCTTGCGAACTTTCGACGATGAAGAAATAATCATATTCATGAATACGGATTCGAAGCCCATCGTCTTAAAATCGGCAAAAGATGAGTCATTAATCCAATTAATTTTGCCAATTAAGACCTATTAGGAGTTCAAAACTCCTTTTTTTTATTTCTTTTTTTGGTTTATTCAAAATATGACAATTTATTTATAATTGCTATGTTAAGGTAATTCGCCGTTAGGAGGTGAGGTATGAGAAATTATCGCATAACCAAGGATACGCTAGCGATTTTGCCATATGGAATAAAAAAATCACTAGTATATGAAGGACGTAATCGAATCATCGTCGATAGCCGTCCCATTAAAATTATCGATTTTAACTGCATGTTCTATGGCAGTACCCTAAGTGATCGCATCAAATGTACGACTAACTTAACGGGATTTACTTATAAGGCTCCCGTTCAAGTCCGCAATGAGGCGAATATGGTTTTCTTTCCAACATCGTCGCCGAGATTAAAGGAATGCGCATGGATTTCCATCGAAAAATTAAAGAATCATTATTTTGATGAAGCTAAGAAATTAAGCATAATAACTTTCACCAATAATATTTCGATCGAAGTCGATGTCTCGCATGAAATTATTGGCAATCAAATCTTACGCGCCGATCGTTTAGAATCCATTTTATTGCGAATAAAGGTCCAAAAATAAATTATTTTCTTTTTTTACCGCCTTATTTGTGTTATAATTAATATGTGTATAGGAGTACACAAAAAACTAAAATTTGTTTTAAATAATGAAAAAAGGGGGTTAAAATGCGAATTCTGAATTTAAAATTGCTTAATTTTCGAAATTATGCAAAATTAGATATCCATTTTAATCCCGAAAAAAATATCATCATCGGGCAAAATGGAATGGGGAAGACCAATATCGTCGAAGCTATCTATGTCTTAGCTTTTACGAAATCATTTCGCGGATCTAAAGAGGACGTCGTAATAAAAAACAACTGTGATTTAGCCCGCGTTGAAGGCACTATTCAAGATAAATATACCAATGATTATAAAGTAATTATTAAAGAAAATGGCAAGAAAGTAAAAATTAATAATACAAATATCGATAAAATAAGCGATTATTTGTCTAAAATTAATATCGTCTTGTTTAATTCTGAAGATTTAAAACTAATTAAGGATACTCCTAATACGAGAAGAAAATTAATCAATATCGAATTATCCCAATTTAGTAATGAGTATTTAAAATATTTGACTTATTATAATAAAGTTTTAAAGCAGAGAAATATGTATTTAAAGACTTTGTATATTAATTCGATGGCTTCTGTTGATTATCTACATATTCTAACTAATCAATTAATTGAATTGGGTTTAAAAATCAATACTTATCGACGCGATTTTATTGCCCAAATATCGGAATATGTGACCGAAAATTATTTTAAAATTACGGGAAATTCTCATTTAAAATTAATTTATAAGTCTGACTTTAATGATCAATCAAAAGAGGAATTATTAAAAAAATATCAAAAAGAAGAAAAACACGATATTATGTTGGGAAAGACGAATATTGGGATTCATCGCGATGATTATGAATTTCAATTGGATGATTATAATCTTCGGGATTATGGTTCGGAAGGAGAGCAGAAGAATGCGATTATTGCCCTAAAAATGGCTGAAATTGGGGTTTTTCGCGAACAAAAAGGGGTTATTCCGATTTTAATTCTCGACGATTTATTTAGTGAATTAGATGAGGAAAAGATAAATAATATTATAAAATTTATCGAAAGTGATATTCAAACCTTTGTAACGACAACGGAACTCGATAAGATTAATGAGTCGTTGAAAAAGGGAAGTTCGATATTTAAAGTTTCCAATGGAACGGTAGAGGAGAGTGTTTATGAAAAGTGATTATAATGATAGTGATATTCAAGTTTTAGAAGGACTTGAGGCCGTTCGTAAACGACCAGGTATGTATATTGGTACTACCAGTGAACGGGGACTTCACCATTTAGTATGGGAAATCGTTGATAATGCCGTCGATGAAGCTTTGGCTGGTTATTGTACGGAAATTGAGGTAACGATTGAAAAAAATAATGTCATCGGTGTTCGCGATAATGGTCGTGGTATGCCAACGGGTACTAATGAAAAGACGGGGTTATCGACCATCGAAACGATTTTTACCGTATTACATGCAGGTGGTAAATTCGGCGGTGGCGGCTATAAGGTCAGCGGTGGCTTACATGGCGTCGGAGCAAGTGTCGTCAATGCTTTGTCCTCATGGCTCGAAGTAAAGGTCTTTCGCGATGGGCACATTTACTTTCAAAGATTTGAAAATGGCGGTTTGCCAGCTGAACCATTGAAGGTTATCGGCGACTGCGATGTCAATAATACTGGAACGGAAGTAAGATTCAAAGCTGATCCCGAAATATTCAAAGAGACGACAATTTATAATTATGATACTCTTGAACAACGTCTACGGGAACTTGCCTTTTTAAATAAGGGTATTCGCATCTATCTTCGCGATGAAAGAGAAGATGAAAAAAATGCGGTTTATCACTATATGGGAGGCATCATCGAATATGTTCAAATGTTAAATAAAAATAAGACGCCTCTCCATGAAAATGTCATCTATGTCGAAGGAGAAAAGGATAATATCGTCGTCGAAGTTGCCATGCAATATAACGATGGTTTTAACTCAAACGTCTATAGTTTTACCAATAATATTCATACCATCGAAGGTGGTACGCACGAAGATGGCGTCAAAATGGCCTTGACGCGGACGATTAATAATTATGCGCGCAATAATAAATTGATGAAGGATTCCGATGAGCCATTGTCTGGTGAAGATGTGCGCGAGGGCTTGACGATGATTATCTCTTGTAAGCACCCTGATCCACAATTTGAAGGCCAAACGAAGACCAAGCTCGGCAACAGCGAAGTTCGCAAAATTGCTTCGGATTTATTTAGCGAAGGTTTTGAACGATTCCTAATGGAAAATCCCAATGAAGCGAAGATGATTGTCGAAAAGTGTATTGTAGCTGCTCATGCGCGGATGGCGGCTAAGAAAGCTCGTGAATTGACGCGCCGCAAGGGTGGACTCGATAGTATTAACTTTATGGGTAAATTGACCGATTGTAAGAGCAAGGACCCTGCTGAATGCGAGATCTTTATTGTCGAGGGTGATTCCGCTGGTGGAAGTGCTAAGGATGGTCGCGATTATATGACACAGGCTATTCTTCCATTGCGTGGCAAAATCCTAAATGTCGAAAAAGCGCGTTTAGATCGGGCCTTGGCCAATGAGGAGATTAGAAGTATGATAACGGCTTTTGGTACGGGAATTGGCGATGAATTCGATATCAATAAATTGAGATATCATAAGATAATTATTATGACGGATGCCGATGTCGATGGGGCCCATATTAGAACTTTATTATTGACGTTATTTTATCGCTTCTTTAAACCGGTCGTTGAAGGTGGATACGTCTATGCCGCCCAACCGCCATTATATAAGGTTACTTATGGCCGAAATACGAAAATTGCCCAAGATGATGATGAATTACAAGCGGTCTTAGCTGAGATACCCGAAAATGTCAATAAGGAGATAAGCCGTTTTAAAGGGCTAGGGGAGATGGATGCCATCGAACTTCGGGAAACGACGATGAGTAAAGAAAATCGCATTTTAAAGCAAATAACCGTGGAAGATGCCATGGCTGCCGATGCAGCTTTCGAATTATTGATGAGCGATAATGTCGAACCACGACGGAATTTCATTGTTGAAAATGCGGGTTATGTCGAAAACTTAGATATTTAGGAGGTACAGGATGGATAGTATATTACAAACAAATATCGTTGAGGAAATCAAAAAGTCCTTTTTGGATTATTCGATGAGTGTCATCACGGCGCGGGCCTTGCCAGATCTTCGTGATGGTTTGAAACCCGTACAACGACGTATTTTATATTCGATGTATGAAACTGGCTATACTCCCGATAAACCTTTTAGAAAATCGGCTAAAACTGTCGGAGAGGTAATGGGTAATTATCACCCTCATGGCGATTCATCAATATATGATGCCTTAGTTCGTATGGCTCAAAATTTTAGCTATCGTTATGTCCTAATTGATGGCCATGGAAACTTTGGATCTATGGATGGCGATGGAGCTGCAGCTATGCGTTATACCGAAGCTAGACTTTCTAAGTTATCTTTGGAATTACTTCGCGATATCAAAAAGGATACCATCGATTTTATTCCCAACTTTGATGCTACGACGAAAGAGCCTACCGTTCTACCTTGTCGTTTTCCCAATATCTTAGTCAATGGTACCATGGGTATTGCCGTCGGTATGGCAACATACATTCCGCCTCATAATTTAGGAGAGGTAATCGATGGATGTGTTGCTTATATCGGTAATCACGATATCGATACCGAAGGCTTAATGCAATATATTAAGGGACCTGATTTTCCAACGGGAGCTATAATTCTTGGCAATGCTGGCATACGCAAAGCATATGAAACTGGTAAGGGAACGATAACCATTCGTGGTAAAGTTGCTATTGAAGAACAAAATGGTCATTCCTTAATCGTCATTACGGAATTGCCTTATCAGGTAAATAAAAAGGATTTTCAAGAACGTATTGGCGAACTCGTCCGCGATAAATTAATCGATGGTATTGCCGATCTTCATGAGGAAACAAATCTTGAAAACGGTATAAAAATTGTCATTACTCTAAAGAAGGAAGCCAATGCCAACGTCGTTTTAAATAATTTATATAAGCAAACTCAATTGCAAAACACTTATGGTATTAATTTCTTAATGCTCGATCAAGGAAATCCGCGAACTCTTGGCTTGAGAGATATTATCGTTAAGTATGTCGAATTTCAAAAGGAAATTATAATCCGTCGTACCAAATACGATTTAGCTCGGGCTGAAGAACGGGTTCATATCTTAAACGGATTAAAAATTGCCTTAGATAATATCGATGAAGTCATTAAAATAATCAGAGGATCCCAAACTGATGAGATTGCCAAAAATAAATTGATGGAGAAATTTGGCTTAACTGATATTCAAACTAATGCCATTCTTGAAATGCGCTTGCGTCGTTTGACGGGCTTGGAAATTGATAAAATTTTAGCTGAACGCGATGAATTAATTAAGAAAATCGAGGAATATAAAGAAATTTTAGCTAATGATGAACGCGTTTTAGCCATAATTAAAGACGAATTGCTCGAAATTAAGGAAAAATATGGCGATGAACGGCGGACGCATATCGATTTAACAGCTATTGAATATATCGAAGATGAATCATTAATTCCTGAAGAAAATATCATTATTACTTTGACGGATAAAGGCTACATCAAACGCTGCGTATCGGAAACTTATAAATCGCAACATCGTGGTGGCATTGGTGTCAAAGGCATGTCAACAAACGAAGAAGATTACGTTAAACACTTGATTAATGCTTCGACACATGATTATGTCTTATTCTTTAGCAATAAAGGTAAGGTTTATCGTATCAAAGGCTATGAAATTCCTGAATATAGCCGTCAAGCTAAAGGTTTGCCAATTATCAATTTATTGCAAATTGAAAAAGATGAGGTTATTAATTCGGTCATTACCATTTCACCTAATAGTGAATATAAATATTTAGTCTTTGCTACTAAAAATGGTATTGTAAAGAAGACCATGATAAATGAATTTGATAATATTCGGGTATCTGGTAAGATTGCCATATCTCTTCGTGAAAATGATGAATTAATTGATGTTCATGTATCCGATGGCGAAAGTAAGATAATTCTTGGTTCGTCATTAGGAAAAATGGTTATATTCTCTGAACAAGACATTAGGCCAATGGGAAGAACTGCATCTGGCGTTCGTGGTATTAACCTCGACGGTGGGGTATGTATTGGTATGGAAGTTGGCAAAGATGATGATAATCTATTAATTGTTACTAAGAATGGTTATGGTAAAAAGACTTTTGTGTCGGAATATCGAACTACTAATCGTGGAAGTAAAGGTGTTAAAGCCTTACAAGTAACGGATAAAAATGGTGACATGGTTTCTCATAAAATTGTCTCTGATGATAAAGATATCTTGATCATCACGGAATCAGGAATGATTATTAGATTACCTATTAATCAAATTTCACAATTGGGTCGTGTTACTCAAGGTGTAAGACTCATTAATTTGAAAGATAATCAATTTGTTTCGGCTGTAAGTATCGTCGATGCTACTGATGAAAATACTGAAAATCTTGATGATCCAAATAACGAAAATTCTGAAATAGTGGCTGATGAATAAAATCATCAATCACTATTTTTTTATAAAAATTATTTCCCGGGAAATAATTACAAATATTTGTTTTCTTAATTTCTTGTTTTTTGTAAAAAGGTAAATCTGTATAATGTTTCACGTGAAACATTATACAATCATAAATATTTTGTACATATAATTAATTGATTTCGTACAAGTAATAAAAGGCATTTATGTAATAAAATATATTTTTACTTGTTTAAAGCAATGTTTCACGTGAAACATTGCTTTAATATTCTTACTTTTAATGAAAATTTATCGATAATGATCAAAAAACAGCTATTCACATATGTTTCACGTGAAACATATATGAATCATAAGAAAATGATCGGCCTTTTTATATAGATTTTATAATTATAAATACATGCTTATTTATTAATTTTTATTTTTCTATTTATCTAGTAAAATTATTTCCCGGGAAATAATTACAGATAATGCTTTTTTGTAATTTATTTTTACTAAAATGTTATATTTGTAGTAATGTTTCACGTGAAACATTACTACTCACAGTGCTTTCAAAAATATTATCATTTTATACATTCTTTTTTGACCATTGTTTATTTATGAAAAAAACGAATAATATTTAATTCAATGTTTCACGTGAAACATATAAAAAATATATAAAAAATATATAAAAAATAATTAAAAAATAAATTAAAACTTTCATATTATTAATAAAATGATAACAATTATATTTTTACTGATGATCTCAATGTTTCACGTGAAACATTAAGAAATGCATAAACACAATTAAAAAAATTGAAAAAATGATAATTTCAAAAAAACAAAAAGTGAGAATAGTAAAAACTACAATTATTTCCCGGGAAATAATTTTTATAAAAAATAATCTTGATTATAAATGATGATATGATATAATTTAAATGCGCAACAACCATATTAGAAACTGGTCAGAGTCGGAAGACAGCAGCCATAATAATCTCTGATTGTGTGCGCTTTTTTATATGAGGAGAAAAAATATGAACGAGTTTATGAATGCTGCCCTTAAAGAAGCTGATAAAGCCTATCTTAAAAAAGAGATTCCTATTGGGGCTGTCGTTGTCCAAAATAATAAGATCATTGGCAAGGGATTCAATCGTCGTTTAAAAAATACCGATGTTACGAATCATGCGGAAATTATTGCTATCAAAAAGGCGGCCCGTCATAATCGCGACTGGCGTTTAAATGACTGCGATTTATATGTTACTTTGGAACCATGCAATATGTGCAAAGCAGTGATTAATGAGGCCCGTATTAAACATGTCTATTATTTGATTGCCAAACTGGATAATAAAAAAGGGTATTACAAAACTCAAATATGTGAAATAGAAAATAACGATGATGAAAAGGAACGATATCGTCAAAAAATGTCGACTTTTTTTCAAACAAATTGTAAACGATAATTATAAATATATGCTATAATAATTCATAGGGTGATAACGTGGATTACAAGGTGCTTTATAGAAAATATCGACCTCAAAATTTTGATGAATTAGTAGGCCAAGAGCCAATCAAAAAAATATTAAAGAATTCCATTATAAACAACAAAATCGCACATGCATATATTTTTACTGGTCCACGTGGTACTGGAAAAACTAGTACCGCCAAAATATTTGCCAAGACGATAAATTGCTTAAATCCAAAAGATGGAATTTCCTGCGGCGAATGTGAAAATTGCCTTAATTTTACTACCAGTCCGGACATCATCGAAATGGATGCGGCAAGTAATAATGGCGTCGAAAACATTCGCGATATTATCGAAAATATTGGCATAGCTCCCACTAATAGTAAATATAAAATATATATTATCGATGAAGTTCACATGCTATCGAATCAGGCATGGAATGCTTTTTTAAAGACTTTAGAAGAACCACCATCAAATGTTATCTTCATCTTGGCTACGACGGATATACAAAAGGTCCCCATTACCGTCTTATCGCGTTGTCAAAGATTTGATTTTCAAAGAATTGATCGAAAATTAATATTTGATAATTTGTCAACTATTTGTGAAAAAGAAAATGTAAAATTTACAGAAGATGCCTTGAATGAAATCTCTTATTTATCCGATGGGTGTATGCGCGATGCCTTGAGTATTCTCGATCAACTCTCTAAAGTTGCCGATGAAATAACCCTTGATGTCATAAAAAATAATTATGGCACTGCCACTTCGGAAGATATCGATACTATCTATACGGCATTATTGCATAATGACATCGATTTATTAGTTGAAAAACTTCAGTTCATTAAAGAAACGGGAATTGATGTCAAAATATTTATTAATAAGATGCTCGATAACTTTATCGAAAAGGCCGTCAATATGAAGAAACGCAATATCAGCAACAATGCCTTTCGCCACATCAAAAAAGTTATCGATTCCCTCAATAATTTATTGGGAAAAATTAATATTAATTCCAATGGCTATTTACTCTTAGAGTTGGAATTAATTGCCTTTATCAATGATGAGAGTAATCAAATTTCCAATCGTGAGATAAGTCAAATTATTTCCCGGGAAATAATTTCGGATACCGATTTGTATCCAAAAGTAGAAAATTTGATAAAAAATAATGGCAAAAATTCAATATATAACATATGTGACAAATTTATTAATATCCGAATCAATAATTCATTCGCTGGAGCTAACAAGGATTTAAAAGTCAAAATTCTCGAAGATTGGAAAAAATTTGTCAATCAAATCGTCAGTGAAAATCTAAATGAATTTATTCCGATAACGCACCATGTCATTCCCCAAGTGGCATCGGAAACTAATATCCTTTTTGTCACCAATAGTGAAAGTACGAAAATTGTCGGTAATTCCAAATTATATGATATTGAAATAAAATATAATACTTTATATAATACCAATTATAAGATGATTTTCATAACTAAAAAGGAATGGGAAGACGTATTGAAAGAATTTTCTGCCAATATGAAAAATAATAAACAATACGAGTACATCAGCGATGAAGAGTATGTATCTTCGGAAAAAAATACCGTTTCACTCGCTGAAGATATTTTTGGAAATGAAAAAATAAATATAGAATAGAGGAAAAAAATATGAATATGAATAGTATAATGGCGCAAGCTCAAAAAATGCAACGGGATATGGAACAAAAGCAAAAGGAAATCTATGCTAAGGAATTTGTCGGATCATCGCAATTAGTCGATATTGTCATGATGGGCGACAAGAAAATCAAAAGTGTCAAAATTAAGGATAAAGTAGCTGCCGAAGATCTCGAAATGCTCGAAGATATGATTCAAATTGCCTTTAATGAAGCATTATCAAAAATTGATGCTGAAATTGAAGCAAAAATGGGAATTTATGGAAAAAAATTAGGCGGATTGATTTAATATGTTATATCCAGAAGTACTAGCAAACGCCATTAATTCCTTTAAAAAACTACCGGGAATTGGCGAAAAAAGTGCCGAGCGTTATGCCTTGGCTACCATCGAATTATCCGATGAGGAAATCGATGACTTTATCAAAAATGTCAAAGATTGCAAGAGCAAGCTTCGGCGTTGTACAGAGTGCGGTCATCTAACGGATAAAGAAGTGTGTGATATATGTAACGATACCAATCGCGAAGACAATTTACTATGTGTCGTCGAGGATTATAAAAGTGTCTTTATGTTTGAAAAATCGGGAACATTCAATGGCAAATATCATGTCCTAAATGGCTTAATATCGCCCATTGATGGCGTATATCCGGAAGATATCAATTTGAGTACGCTAAAGAGACGCGTCGATAATTTTAAAGGTGATGGCGAAGTCATCATTGCCCTAAAGCCTTCGATTGAAGGGGAGACGACAACCCTTTATATAAAGAAGATCTTAGAAGAAAATCATATTAAAGTATCCCGTCTTTCCTATGGTATTCCGATGGGCGTCGAGATCGATTACCTCGATGCCATTACTTTGGACCGCGCTTTAATCGATCGCAAGGAGATATCATAATTATCAATACTCTAAATATGATGTATTGGTGATAACGTGAAAATTATAAAAAAATTGTTAAGAAATCTCGTCTTATCGACGATAACTTTATATAGTATTAATCTTATCATCGTCAATTTAGGATGGACGATACCAATTAACTATTTTAGTCTCGGAATATCGAGTATTTTAGGATTTCCCGGGATCATAATCTATAGCATTTTAGTGTTTAAATATATGTAGGAGAAGATATGCATCACGAAGAAATATTGGAAAGTATTTTAAAGAGTTTTAATGAGAACAAAAATTCTCATGCTTTTTTGTTGGTGACCAATAATATTCCCAAATGTGAAAGTGATGTCAAAAAATTGATAAAAAAAATAAATTGTTCGAAAAACCAAGATGACAACTGCGATTGTAATATCTGTCATACCATTCAAAATGGCACTAATCCCGATGTCATAACCATTTATCCGGATGGCAAAGAGATAAAAAAGGATCAAATTATGGATATTATCGATAAATTTGCCATTAAACCATTGATAAATCCTTATTCCGTCTATACGATTGTGTATGCCGATAAGATGAACGATGCCTCGGCCAATAAACTGTTAAAATTTTTAGAAGAACCCGTTGGAGCAATTGTGGGCTTCTTTATTACCAATAATGTACAAGCCATTATTCCGACGATTAAGAGTAGGTGTGAACAATATAATCTCAATTATGATGAAGAGACCATCTATGATCTTTTGGAGATATCCGAAGAAGAATATGACAATTATTATAAAATAAGTAGGGAATTAGTCGAATATTTAAATGGCATGAAGATTTATGAATTGATGTCGATTACGAAGAATTACACAAAATATGAACGAAATGAAATCGAGATAATTTTAAAATTAGTGCGTCGCATGTATATAGTTAAATATGAAAATATCATGCTCAATCAACATTTTAACAATGCCTATAGTCAAGAAATATTAAATTCGATAATAACGGATGATATTAAAATTATTGTCAATCGGATAAAAATATTAGATAATATTATCGATGACTCGCGATTTAATGTTAATAAAGATTTACTTTTTAACAAAATGTTTCTCTTATGGAACTGAATAATATCCTATTTTAGAATGGAGGTACGACATGAGCGTCTGTGGAGTTAAATTTAAAGATACGGGTAAGACTTATTACTTTCAATATAACGGCTTAGAATTGAAGAAAAATATTACGGTCATTGTCGAAACGGAAAAGGGCTGGCAATTTGGCAAAGTAGTAGATCCCAACTTAAGTGATTTAAAGCGCTTTGATTTAGATGATATGCGCGAAGTAATTCGCATCGCATCCAAAAAGGATTACAATATCTATTTGAAAAATTTAAAAAATGCGACCGAAGCCTTAAAATATGCTAAAGAATTGGTTAAAAAACACAAAATCGAAATGCGCCTTCTCGATGCCAATTTTACTTTTGATTGCAAACAATTGACGTTTAATTTTATCGCCGATGAACGCGTTGATTTTCGCAGTCTAGTCAAGGACTTAGCTGCTAAATATAAGACGCGAATCGAGATGCATCAATTGGGTGTCCGCGATAAGTCGAAGGAGATAAGTGGCTTGGGTTTATGTGGTCGCGAGCTTTGCTGTTCGGCGTTCTTAAATGACATCGAAACGATCAGTATCAATATGGCTAAAAATCAAAATATTGCCCTCAATCCATCCAAGATCAATGGTGCTTGTGGTCGCTTATTATGTTGTCTTGCCTATGAGGATGAGGTCTATCGCGAACATCGCGAGTACTTACCCAAAATGGGGGAAGTTATAAAATGTCCCGATGGTACGGGTAAGGTTATCAATCTCGATGTATTAAATAAAAAGTATGCGGTTTTAATCGATGGTGAAACATACGAATATGATGTTAAATGATTTATATGATTACGATTTAAAAATTTATCAAAATCCCGAATATTTTAAATTTTCGATTGATTCTTTACTTTTAGCTGAATTTGTTCATGTCAAAAAGGGTGATAAAAACATCATCGATCTATGTACGGGTAATGCACCCATCCCGATGATCTTATCCCGAAAATATGGCGAAAAAATAAAAATAGTTGGCGTGGAATTACAACGGGAAATATACGATCTAGGTATAAAATCATTGGAATATAACCAAATTAAAAATGTTTGCTTACATAATCTCGATATTTTAAATATTCTATCCCTTTATAACGCTCATTCCTTTGACATCGTTACGTGTAATCCGCCCTATTTTAAAAATTATCCCCATACGAATATCAATGACAATCCCATTAAAGCTCTTGCTCGTCATGAAATTGCCATCAATTTAGAAGACGTCATCAAAGTGAGCAGTAGTTTATTAAAAAATGGCGGCTATTTATATTTAGTTCATGAACCCGTTCGCCTAGCGGAGATAATAATTTTATTAAATAAATATGGCTTTGGTTTAAAGCAAGTCCAAATGGTCTATGACGATCTTCATACTCCTTGCTGCCTCATTTTAATTGAGGCTATATATAATGGAGCAGACTACGTAAAGATAAATAGACCCCTATATTTAAAACAACATACTACTTATCAGAACATTTTTAACGATCGATAAAGATACGAGGAAGTGATACTTATGAAACTCATAGTTGGATTGGGAAATCCGGGAAAAGAATATATTAATACCCGTCATAATATGGGCTTTTATGTCTTAGATAATTATTTAGGTGATATCAAATGGTCTAAAAAATTTAATGGCTTATATTATGAAAAAAATATTAATGGTGAAAAATACCTCTTTTTAAAGCCGCAAAGTTATATGAATTTATCGGGTGGGGTCGTTAGTCAATTTGTAAAATACTTCGATATTGATATCGCGGATATTTTAGTTATCCACGATGACTTAGATTTAGAAGTCGGTAAATTTCGCTTAAAAATCAATTCTTCATCGGGTGGTCATAATGGAATCAAGGATATTATCAACGCCTTAAATAGTAATGCCTTTGCCCGCCTTAAGATCGGCATATCGCATAATCGCAATATCGATACGCGCGATTATGTCCTCGGGGAATTTTCCTCTACTGATCTTAAGACTATTGCCTCTTTATTGCCAGCCCTTTATGATATAATCGAAAATTTTTCAGAGGCTAATTTAGATAAATTGATGAGTAAATATAATTAGGTGACTTATGGATATATTAAAAGATCTTTTTAAATATGAAAAATATACGACGGTATGTGGCCTTTGTGATGAATTGCAAATACTTTACTATTATCATTATTTTATGAGTAATGATCAAAATGTCTTGATAGTGACCAATTCTTTATACGATGCCAATAAGATATTTCAAAAATTGCAAACATACACCGATGATGTATGTCTTTTTCCCATGGATGATTTTTTAGCATCCGTTGCCTTAGCCATATCTCCTGATTTAAAGGTCAAACGGTTAGAGGCCCTCGAAAAGTTAAAGACTAAACGGCAAATTGTCGTAACGAACCTCATGGGCTATCTTCGCTTTTTGCCGGCTGTTGATGTGACCAAAAAATTAAAATTTACTTTGACGAAAGACACTAGTATCAATCGCGATGAAATCCTTCAAAACCTCGATTATTATGGATATAAACGCGAGACCATCGTCACGACGACCGGCGAATATGCCATTCGGGGTTATATTATCGATATCTTTCCCATCGAAAGTGATCATCCCGTTCGCATAGAACTCTTTGGTGACGAAATTGAATCACTTCGTTTCTTTAATGAAAATACTCAGTTATCGATAAATGAAATCGAAAAGTTAAATATTTTACCCTTTGATGAAATTAGCAGTGAAAGTCATAGTTCATTATATGATTATATGGAAGAACCTATGGCCTTCATCGTCGATGAAGGACAATTAAAAAATGGTTATGACAAACTCGTAAAGGAAATGAATGATTATCGCGCTTCCAAGGAATTACCGGATAATTATGCCTTTATGTATGATTATGATGATATCGAAATTTCTTCGTTTATAAAAATTGAAACCATAAAAAATTTGCCCGATGCCAAGATGTATTATTCAAAACCGATAATAAAATTTAATGGCAATTATGATAGTTTAGTCGAGTATTGCTTAAAAAATAAGGATTTGAAATATGTCGTAATCTGTCTATCCAATGAAACCCAACAAGAGCGGCTTGCCAAGTTATTTGATCACGTCAACATTGGTTCGATCGTGCCCAAAAATGTCAATATCATCAAGAAGAAAATTAATGAAGGATTTGCGATTAACGATTATATCTTTATCTCCGAATATGATATCGATGATTCAAAAATTATAAGTAATTATCATAATACTTTCAAAATGGGGCGCAAAGTCAAAGATTTCAACGATTTACATGTCGGCGATTATGTCGTTCATGCTACCCATGGCATTGGCATCTATGGTGGCATCGTGGCTCTCGATAAAAATGGGCTCATGCGCGACTATATCATGATTAATTACCTCGATAATGATAAAGTATATATCCCCGTCGAAAAGATCTCGACGATCTATAAATATAGCGATGCCGATGGAACGAGGCCGCAGATAAATAGATTAAACTCCGTATCATGGGCTAAGACGAAAATGCGCGTCAAGAATAAGATTCACGATATTTCGCAAGAACTTATCAAATTATATGCCGCGCGCAGTAATTCTAAGGGGCCAATATTTAAAGATTTTCCCGAAGAAGAAATCTTTAAAAGCAATTTTGGCTATACGGAGACGAGTGACCAAACGAAGTGTATTTATGAAATCAATGAGGATTTAAAACAAGCTATACCCATGGATCGCTTGTTATGTGGTGATGTTGGTTTTGGCAAGACTGAAGTAGCATTCCGGGCAATGTTTAAGGCCGTCATGAATGGCTTTCAAGTGGCTTATTTATGTCCGACTACCTTATTATCGCGCCAACAATATTTAAGTGCCTTAGATCGGTTTAAAGATTTTCCCATTAACATAGCTTTACTCAATCGCTTTGTTGCTCCTAGTGAAGTAACGCGCATTATCAATGGCCTTTTAGATGGCAGTATCGATATCGTCTTTGGCACGCATAAATTATTAAATAAAGCTATTGATTATAAAAATCTCGGCTTATTAGTAATCGACGAAGAACAACGCTTTGGCGTAACGCATAAGGAAAAGATCAAGGAACTAAAAAATGATGTCAACGTTCTAACCCTTTCGGCAACGCCGATTCCCCGAACTTTAAAGATGGCGATGAGTGGCTTAAGAGATTTATCTTTAATCGATACACCTCCCGTTAATCGTTATCCGGTTCAAACCTATGTCCTCGAAGAAAATGACGTTTTGATAAAAGATGCCATCGTCAAAGAATTATCCAGGGGTGGACAAGTATTCATTCTCTATAATCAAGTGCAAAGTATTGTCGATGAGATGACGAAGATTAAAATGCTCGTTCCCGAAGCTCGTGTCGTCATTGCCCATGGCCAAATGGAAAAACATGAACTCGAACGCGTCGTATCGGCCTTTATCGATAACCAATATGATATATTGATCTGTACGACGATTATCGAAACGGGCATCGATATTCCCAATGTCAACACCTTGATCGTCTTAGATGCCGACAAATTTGGTTTAAGTCAACTCTATCAACTTCGGGGGCGCGTGGGTCGAAGTGATAAAATTGCCTATGCTTACCTGATGTACAAACCGGCTAAATTATTGACGGATACGGCGGTTAAGAGATTGCAATCGATAAAGGATTTTACTGAATTAGGCAGTGGTTATAAAATTGCCATGCGCGATCTTTCGATTCGGGGAGCCGGAGATTTACTGGGTAGCGAACAGGCCGGTTTTGTCGATTCGGTCGGATTGCAATTGTATACGCAGATGGTCAATGATGAAATAAAGCGCCTAAATGGCGAAGAAGTCGAAGAAGATACGGCTAGTAAGCCATTGATCGAAGTTGCCAATCATATTGACGATACATATGTCAGTGAAGAGAGCTTAAAAATTGAAATTCATAAGATGATCAATGAAATAACGGATGCCGAATCATTAGATAAAATCAAAGCCGAGATCAGTGACCGCTTTGGCCAAATATCCGACGATATGGAAATCTATATGTATCAAGAATGGTTTGAAAAACTAGCCCTTAAACTCAATATAACGAATGTTCATCAGACTAAAGAAAATATCGAAATTGAGCTTCCCGAAGATGTCTCAAATAAATTGGATGGTGAAAAATTATTCTTAATCGTCTATAATATCAATCCCCAATTTCGCTTGCGTTATTATATGAAAAAGATATCTTTTACTTTGCCATTAAAAAAACTCGATAAACATTTTGTCTATTATCTAATTCCCTTATTAAATAAAATAATCGATATGATTAAATAAAACTTACTTGCAATGCTTTTTTAAATATGTTATATTAGCATTGTTAAACAGCGAAGGAAAGAAGCTTTAAAAGTTCCTTTAAAAGAGAGTTTGATCAGGTGAAAGCAAACAGGAAAAGATAAAGTCGAATGGGTCTGGAGTTTAAATCGTCATATCGCGTTAAGATTTTAAGAAGCATGATTAGTCATGAATTAAGGTGGTACCGCGGGGAAACTCGTCCTTAATTTATGACTCTTTTTTATTACTATGAGAGGATGATGGAGATATGCCAAGTGAAAAAATCGGGTTATTTGCCCGAATGTGCAGCGGAAATATTGATGTTTGTATAAGTGCAAAACATATCGCATATGATTATTTGGTATTAGGTACTTGCGGGCAAATCTCTTTGAACCTCGCTGCCAGATAATATTAAATTATATCGAAAATACAATTAATAGAGGAGAATGAAATTTATGGAAAAAGAAAAATATTATATTACTACGCCAATATATTATCCCAGCAGTGATTTTCATATTGGCCATTGTTATACGACAATAATTGCCGATGCCATTGCTCGTTATAAAAGATTGAAGGGCTATGATGTCTTCTTTCAAACGGGAACTGATGAGCATGGTCAAAAAATTGAAAATAAAGCCCATGAAGCGGGTGTTACGCCGAAAGAATATGTCGATAAAATCGTCGGCAATGCGCAAGATTTATGGAAATCTTTAAATATTTCCTATGATAAATTTATTCGTACGACCGATGATTATCACGAAAGAGCTGTCCAAAAAATCTTCACTAAGTTATATGAACAAGGCGATATTTATAAGGGAGAGTATAAGGGACTTTATTGTACGCCCTGTGAATCATTTTGGACGGAATCCCAATTAGTCGATGGCAAATGTCCCGACTGTGGAAGAGAAGTCCACGAAGTTAAGGAAGAAGCCTATTTTTTAAAACTATCTAAATATCAAGATCGTCTCGTCGAATATATCGAAGCTCATCCCGAATTTATTCAACCGGAATCGCGCAAGAATGAAATGATCAATAATTTTATCAAACCCGGATTAGAGGATTTATGTGTCTCGCGGACGAGCTTTAAGTGGGGAATTCCCGTCGAATTTGATCCCAAGCATGTCGTCTATGTTTGGATCGATGCCTTGTCTAACTATATTACCTCTCTTGGCTATATGAGCGATGATGATCATCTATTACAAAGATATTGGCCGGCCGACTTACATTTAGTAGGCAAGGAAATCGTTAGGTTCCATACTATTATTTGGCCGATTATGTTAATGGCTTTAAATTTACCTTTGCCTAAGCAAGTATTTGGCCATGGCTGGCTCGTTATCGATGGTGGTAAAATATCTAAATCTTTAGGAAATTATAAGGATCCGCGCGAATATATCAAAGATTATGGCGTCGATGCCGTACGTTATTATGTCTTACGCGAAGTCCCTTTCGGAAGCGATGGCACCTTTTCGGAAAATGCTTTGATTACGCGAACGAATGCCGATTTAGCCAATGTCTTGGGCAACTTAGTCAATCGGACGCTTGCGATGGTCAAGAAATATTTTGATCGACCAATTAAGTTAACTGATCAAAAGACGGAATTTGATGCTAATTTAATTCAGTCAATCGATGAATTAGATGCGATTATTGCCGAAAAAATGGCTATTCTTCACGTCAGTGAAGCTTTGGAAAGCATCTTTGATGTCTTGCGAAAATCCAATAAATATATCGATGATGCAACACCATGGATTTTAGCCAAAGATGAAAGTCGACAAGGCGAATTAGAGACGGTTTTATATAATTTGTTGGAAGCTATCCGCGTATGTGGTATTGCCCTTCGGCCTTTCTTGCCAACGACGTCAGAAAAAATTCAAGAGCAAATCAACAATGACCATGAAGAGCCCGAATATCTTAAAGATAACGTCTATGCCGTTAATAGTCCATATCCATTATTTCAACGAATCGAAGTAAAGGATAATAATTAGAGGTTCTATGTTTACAGATACGCATTGTCATCTCTTTGAGGAATATTATCCCGATATCGAAAAAATAATTCGCGCCGCTTATGCGTGGGGCGTTAAAAAGTTAATCGTGGCAGCTACGGATATCAAGACGTGTATGGAAGTATTAAACTTAAGCGAACATTATGAAAATGTCTACATCTGCTTGGGAATTCATCCGGAAAGTAGCAACGATGATTTCGATGCCTTACGAGCCTTAGTCATGGCGCATAAGGATAATCCCAAATTGGTCGGCATTGGCGAAATTGGCCTCGATTACTATTATACTAAGGAGACGCGTGAAGAACAAAAAGAGCTTTTTTGGAAGCAATTACAGTTAGCTGAAGAGTTAAACCTTCCCGTCGTCGTTCACAGTCGGGAAGCGACATTAGATACGTTGGAAATTTTAAAAAAATTTCATGGAAGTGGAATTATCCATTGCTTTACGGGCAGTCTTGAAACGGCTAATGAATATATCAAACTTGGCTTTTATCTCGGTGTTGGTGGCGTAATGACTTTTAAAAATGCTAAATTAAAGGATATCATAAAACAAATTCCTCTGAATAAGATAGTTTTAGAAACAGATTCTCCTTATCTAACTCCTGAACCTTTTCGGAAGAATCAAAATGAACCGAAATATATTCTTGAAATAGCTAAATATTTAGCTGCTTTAAAGGAAGTCGATTTGGAAGATGTTTCCAAAATAACGGAGGCAAATGTCCAAGATATTTTTGACATTTAATACTAACCATGATAAAATTTAATCGTAGGGTGATAGTAGTGAATAAGATTTTTGCAAAATTATTTAAAACAACTAAAATATTGTTATTATTCCTCGGAATTTTGGTTATTCAAAAAGTAAATATTATTAATAATCATGATAAATTGACCAATGAAAATTTAAATAAGACACTTGATTTAACGGCTATGGCGGTTAAATTGGAAGAAATTCAATATGCGGATAAGTTCTATCCATTAGATACCTTTACGGGTGATCTAACTGGTTATGGTGCGCATTGTCCATTGTGCAGCGGGTATCTCGGTTGTACGGGCGAATATGTTGGCGATGGCACGACTACTTATGATGATGCCGATTATGGCAACGTGCGCATTGTCGCCAGTTCGAAGAATTTGCCATGTGGATCAATTATAACTTTTGATGCCAAGTATTTATCCAACGATCCCGTCGTTGCCATCGTCCTCGATCGGGGCGTCTTGGGCAATGATATCGATTTACTCGTCGAATCAGAAAATTATGCCTTAAAAAATGTCGGTCGTCATAAACTTACATATGATGTCCTTCGCTTTGGCTGGAAACGGTAATTTAAGAGTTTAGCAATTTAAACTCTTTTTTATTTTTTTAAGAATTAATATATGGTAGAATCTTTTTAGAAGAAGTGATGTCTATGCCATTTGTATATAAAAAGAAATATGGGCAAAATTTTTTACAAGATAAAACCATCATCGATCATATCGTGAATGCGATTGATCCCACTCCGCAAGATTTAATTATCGAAATTGGTCCCGGAAGTGGAGCCTTGACCAAGAATTTAAAAAAATATGGGGCAACACTTGTTGCCTATGAAATCGATCCCGATACGCATAAATATTTGGATTCCTTAGAGGATTTAAAAACGCATATAATCTATGATGATTTTTTGAAGCGCGATCTAGCATTAGATATGCAAAATTATGAATATAATGATCTTTATATTATCGGCAATCTTCCTTACTATATTACGACGCCCATTATTCTTCATCTTATCGAAAGCCATATAACCGCCAAAAAAATTGTCATCATGGTTCAAGATGAAGTTGCCGATCGCTTTTCCGCCACTCCGGGCTCGAGGGAATATGGCGCCATTACGGTCCTTTTAAATTATTACTTTAAGGTCGATAAATTATTTGTGGTCTCCAAGACGAAATTTTATCCCATTCCCAATGTCGATAGTGCCGTCATATGCTTGCAATCTAAAGACAATTGCGAAGATGTCAATCTCGATAAATTCAATCAAATTATTAAGGCCTCTTTTCAATTTAAACGGAAAAATATGCGCAATAATTTAAAACAATATGACTTGAATATCGTCGAAGAAGTTCTTAAACATCATGGTTTTACTCTCGATAATCGTGCTGAAGATTTATCTTATGATATCTTTGTCGAATTGACTCGTAGTTTATTTAAATCATAAAACTTTGCGTCTTTTAGCGCATTTTTTTAACTTTTTCATAAAATAATATAGGTGATGATATGAAAATTGAAATAGGTTCAATTGTCACGCGAAATAGTTATAATAATGATGTCGTCTTTATCGTAACAGATATTAAAGAAAATGAAGCTCTCTTAAAGGGTACCGACGTTCGACTTTATGCCGATGCTCCGCTAAGTGATTTAGTCTTATCCGAACGCCATGACGAATATAACCCCGAAATCGATTTTGAAGAGATGAATCGCGATGAATATTTTTATATGCCCGGTAAAATACTCCATATCGATGGCGATGAAGATTATTTGAATAAGTCTTTGGAATTTTATAAAAAAGCCGGTGTCTTGGCCATCGGAAAACAAGTCAAAGAAAGCGATATACCGAATATCTTAATGACGCTCCTTCGCGAAATAAAACCGGATATTTTAGTCATAACGGGCCACGATGCTTATTATGAAAAGCAAGGTGGTACTAATAATATCAATAATTATAAAAATTCGAAGTATTTTGCCAAATCCGTACAAATAGCCCGCGAATATGAAAAATCTCATGAGAAGTTGGTAATTATTGCTGGAGCTTGTCAAAGTGATTATGAAGATATCATAAAATGTGGAGCCAATTTTGCATCGAGTCCCAAACGCGTCAATATTCATGCTCTCGATCCGGCCGTTATAGCCGTCAATGTCGCTTTAACCGATAAGCGAACCAATATCGATATAAAGGAATTACTAAGCAAGACAAAATATGGCAAAAATGGCATCGGTGGTCTAGTTGGCAATGGAATGATGTACGTTGGCTATCCACGATAAAAATATTGCATTTTACATTATTTTGTATTAAAATTAACTTATAATAGAGAGGTGATTTAGGGTGGAGATTACAAATGTACGTGTACGTGTAATTGACAAGGAAAATTCAAAAATGAGAGGATTCGCTTCTGTGACAATAGATAATCAATTTGTTGTACATGATATTAGAATTCTTGAAGGTGACAATGGTTTATTCCTTGCTATGCCAAGTAAACAAACTGCTCCTGGAGAATATCGAGATATAGCTCATCCAATCAACCAAGAGGCACGTCAAATCTTTTCTGATGCAATATTAGCTGAATACGAAAAAGAAAAAAACAAAGTTGAAGAATAGAAAATTCACAAATCGTGAATTTTTTTTATGAAAAAAAATAGATATTTAATAGGAGGAATCAAAATATGGAAGCAAATAATCTAAGTCATGCAGTAAAACTAATTGAACGCAAGAGCATCGTTATAAATGGCATAAAAAGAATTATTAATTTTGATGATAAGCAATTTACCTTAGAATCAAATATGGGAGATATAATCATAAAGGGCAATAGTTTAGAAATGATTAAACTCGATACCATCGATGGCAATGTTTCGATCAAAGGAAATATCGATAGTATCGCGTATTTAGATGGTGGCAAAAATTCTGAGTCATTGATTAATAAATTATTTAAATGAGTCAATTAATTTACTTAATAATAATTTTTATTGTTTCATTTATCTTATCATCGATATATATATGGTGTATTAAATTCCCCAAACTAGTTAAAATATTTATTATTCTCCTAATTATTGGCCTTTTTACAGGTGTGTGCTATTTATATAATTATTTTATCTTTAATGAATATGTCGTCTTGACTATTCTCTATTCGATATATTTTGCCAACTTTGTAAAAATGAGCGTAAAGAAAAAATTTAAACGATAATGATGCTATAAATCCATAAAAATATTTGCTATATTTAATATGAGGAGTGGCATACAATATGAAAAAGTATCGTTATCGTTTAATATTATATGCTTGTATTTTATGTGGCCTAATTAGTCTACTTACTTTTTCATGTTTTAATTCGTGGAAACAAATCTATAATAATCGTAAATTGCGGGCCGAACTCGAAACGAAGTATGAGAAACTCGTCGATAATGAGGATGTCTTAGAAGGTGAAGTTGTCAAGCTTCAAGATCCCGAATATGTTGCCAAATATGCTCGTGAAAGATTTTTATATTCCCAAGATGGCGAGATAATTATCAAATTGCCGGAAGATGAATAGTTGAAAAAGGCCGACAAGTGTGTTATCATTAGCTATATCTGGGGTCGCACTGGTTTCGACAGGTTATAGTCTTGACTTAGTTGCAGGTGGTAGCCAATCCTAAGTGGCACAGTTTTAAAATTAACTGGAAAAAATTATAATACTGCTCTAGCATTCGCCTAATTGGTGAAAGAGCGCTGGTATATTATTTTTCTATAGGTAATATATCGGTTCATAAATATAGAATATATTTAAATTGTATCCTAGCCAATTTAAACGAAAACCTATAGGATAGCAAATATTAGTAAGTTAGATACTTTTGTATTTGTGAAGATGATAATTCTAACTAAACTTGTAGACGCTATTTAGAAGAGTAACTTGGACAGCGGTTCAACTCCGCTCGACTCCACCAATGTAGTATTAAACAAACTTTCTGTTTGTTCGTTGATATTTGGAAAAGTTAATACTTTCCCTTTATTGATAATAGAAATCAATCGCTCGGACTTTTGTGGTTCAAGTTTTAATATACTATAATTTTTATAGTCTAAATTGATATATTTAGAAAACACATTTGATAAGTTAATGCGTGTGTATATTTTTATATAATGTATTAGATAGTTATTAAACTTCATTGAAAAATATAGTAAAATATTATTGTAAGGGAGGTTTCTCATGAATTTTATTGATGAATTACAAAAGTTAAGAATAGTAAAAAATCGTTGTTTATCTGAAATCCAAAGTGTAGAAGATGAAAAACAAGCTGAATTAGAGCAAATTGAAGAAGCAAAAAAACAAGTTGTCTTAAAGTATGATGAATTAGGCAAGTCAAAATATCAAGAGTTAGATGAACACAATCGTCGAACTGATACGTATTGTAGATTAATAGTATCTTATTCATCTTTTGATGCTGAAAAGATCGGAAGGGCTATAGCTAGTTTAATGAGAACCTTTGAAGGTATAAATTACATTTATCAAGAAGCAGAATATCATACAACTGAAGTAGAAGTGCTTGTATTTGATAAGCAAAAAACTAAAGTTACCAAACATCCAAGAATAGTTATTGCCGAAGATAGTAGATGTAATTGGTACTCTGATGATAGTGGTGAAAATCTTAATTCAATTGTAAAAGATGGAAGAGCAATCATTTTGTCAGACGATATACTCGAAAGCAAAATACAATTTTATTGTGTGAATACTGGCACTCATACTTTAAAGCAACGTGTTAAATTTGGTAAATTTTCTTACGTTAAAGATTTTATTGATGAATTGATTTCATACAAAATCGAACATAGTTTAAAAGTCCTTTCATCAGATGAGATAGAAAGATTAAAAATAGATTTTATTTCATCGAGAGCTGAGCAAATAGAAGAAAATTATCGACGAGTAGCTAAACAACAAGAGGAACAAATGAAGCAAAAGTTAGATGCTGATAATGAAACTCGTCAATTGTTACTAAAAAGAGTATTAAACAAAAATAATATTATAAGCTAGTTGAATATTTAACTTTATCATTGATTTTTATCGCGAAATTATCGCGTTTTTATACCTCTTTTTTTCTAATAAAGAATGATAAGTAGGATAGGGTAATAATTAAATTCGTTTAATTATATATTTAACAAATTTGTTGTTAATACTTTAAATTTTGTTGCAATATGTGGTATATTCTTAATAGAAAGAGTAGTTTTAAAGTAGGAGTAGCTATAATATGAATGATATTGAAAAATTGCAAAATATTATTGATGAATCAGAAAATATTGTCTTCTTTGGTGGGGCTGGTGTTTCAACGGATAGTGGTCTAAAGGATTTCCGAAGTCCGGATGGATTATATAATATGAAATTTACTTCATCACCGGAAGAGATGTTAAGTTCGAAAAAATTTTATTCTGATCCCGATGAATTTTATCGCTTTTACCGAACTTATATGAATTGCCTCGATGCCAAGCCAAATGTTACTCATGAATATTTGAAGTATTTAGAAGATACGGGCAAATTAAAGGCCATCGTCACGCAGAATATCGATGGATTGCATACTAAAGCGGGAAATAAGAATGTCTATGAAATACATGGCAGTATCTATCGCAATTACTGTACTAAATGTCATAAATCTTTTACTGCTGATTTTATTTTTTCCAATAATGAATTACCCATTTGTCCAAAGTGTGGCGATCTAATAAAGCCCGATGTCGTTTTATATGGCGAGATGTTGCCCGATTGCTATGATGAAGCCCAAAAGGCCATTATGAAAGCCGATTGCTTGATCGTTGCTGGATCTTCTTTAGTCGTGCAACCGGCGAGTAGTTTAGTAAGTCTCTTCCATGGCAAAAATCTAGTCATTATCAATAACGAAGAAACGCCATATGATTTTTTAGCTAAATTAGTCATTCACGATAATATCAGTGACGTATTTAGTAAATTAAAAAGCGATTAAGAAGCTCGACTTCTTTTTTTTGTTGCCAAACTTATAAAAATTGTCAAAATTTATCGTTAAATTTGACTTAAAAACTAATTATAGTAATATAATTAAATAGGTGGTATAGTGATGAAAAGAAAACAATGGCTTTATTTAATTATCTGTTTAATTGTTATCGTCGGAGCACTATTCTCTTATGCCAAACATCGCACTAATCTCAATCTGGATACGAAGGAAATGGTGGCAACCGTTCTTTCATTAAACGAAAATACGGTAACTGTTCAAGATGCGGATAATCTTATCTATCGCGTCAATTTAAAAAATTTAAATTTAGAACCAGGAGATCGAATTGTATTAGAATATATCGGATTAATCGATAAAAATAATTTAGATCAAGATATCGAAGTAATCGATTATCATCTCGAAGAGGACGATAAGCCAAAAGATGATGAACCCAATAATATCGAAGGGGAAATTACGGCTGAATTAGAAGACGATGGGATGTTTAAAAATTTTTATGTCATGGCTGACAAACTCCTTAAAACGATGAGCCTCGAAGAGAAAATTGGCCAACTTCTATTAGTAAGATATCCGGAGGATGCCCTTGAAGAATTGGCTAAATATAATTTTGCTGGCTTTGTCTTTTATGGCGATGATTTTAAAAATCTCGAAAAAGGTGATGTTCAAAAACGTGCGGAAGAGCTACAAAATGCGGCGAAAATTCCGTTACTTATGGCCGTCGATGAAGAGGGTGGAAAAGTCGTTCGTATCAGCAGTAATCCCAAGCTAGTCCCTACCCCTTTTAAATCATCGCAAGAGTTATATTTAGATGGTGGGTTTGCGGCGATAAGGGAAGATACCGTTGCCAAGAGCAAAATATTATCTGATTTAGGTATTAATTTAAATTTAGCTCCTGTGGTCGATGTGGCCACGAGCGAAGATGATTATATTTATTCGCGCTCCCTTGGACAAGATACCCCTAAGACGAGCACTTATGCTAAAACCGTTATTGAAGCTAGTAAATCGGGCGATGTATCATATACATTAAAACATTTCCCCGGATATTCGGCTAACAAAGATACGCATACGGGTACCAGTCGTGATACGCGAACTTATAAGGAAATATTGGAAACCGATTTGCCGCCATTCGAAGCAGGTATCGAAGCGGGAGCTGAGGCTGTAATGATCAGTCATAATATCGTTACGAGTATCGATAAAGATAATCCGGCATCGCTTTCGGCAAGTATTCA
This sequence comes from uncultured Bacilli bacterium, assembly GCA_947598395.1. GTDB lineage: Bacteria > Bacillota_I > Bacilli_A > RF39 > UBA660 > CAG-582. The sequence continues at coordinate 72,062 of CANQFG010000001.1, read as the reverse complement.
TAATTTGTTGCGCAATACGCTAAACTTTACGGGAGTAATTATGACGGACGATTTGAACATGGATGCTTTAGATGACATCGATGATCTTGGCGTCAAAGCCCTTCTCGCGGGCAATGATCTATTAATTGTAACGGATTATGAAAAAATATATGACGAAATTTATCAAGCCGTTAAGAACAATACCCTTGCCGAATCGCTAATCGATAAGAAAGTTTTTAAAATTCTTGCTTGGAAACATTATATGGGGCTTATGCTCGATCATTATAAAGGTTGATTTCCTTATAATGATCTTTTTTATTGAATTAATTTTGAAAGTTTAATTTATCGTTACTTTTATAAGATATATTAATCTTAAAAATCGATAATCGATAATTTATTAATTTTTTTCATAAAAAAATAAGGACCGAGCCGTATTTTTAAATATTTAATTAAAGCTTGCTCCCCACTAAATTATGTTGAATTACGGGTCCTTATTTTTTCTCTAAATTATCGAGGCGTTCTATCATCTTTTGAAGCATCTCCTTAATTTTCTTGATCTCCTCGTCATCGGGCGATAAGAAGTTGGTTAATGCCGGATTATCCATATAGGGACTTCCGCCATTTCTAAATTGCCTTGAATTGATATTGATCGTATTGCCCTGAACGGCATCCTCTAAATATTGTTGAAAAGCCGAATTGGTCTCTAAAATTTGCCCAATTGTCATAAACCAGTTGCCAATGGCATTTTGCTCATTGGCGGTATAGTCGCCAATCATTAAATATCCTAAAATAAGAGCCGATAAAGTATAAACTTTCGGATCGAGACCAAAAGGAGGGGTAGTCATATTAAATTATATAAAAAAAGAAGTTATTTTATGTATAACCTCTCTTAATGACGATTAAATTCATCTTCGATAAAACTCGTTTTGATCAATTTTTTAAATATGCGATCGCTGCAAATGAGATCAAATTCGCCGACGAATTCATAGATGGTCGGTTTAAACTTAATCTTAAATTGATTTAGGCCATAATAGGGACTGGTATTTTCAAAATTACCACTAACACCATTCATATCACAGTAATCAAAATATGGTTTATAGCGTTCGAATATACTATGATAGAGGAAATGATTGGGACTTACGAATTTAAATTGATCATTAAAACCACTTGCCAAGATAACGATGCGATTAAAATGTTTAATAACTAAGGCTCCGGCAATATAATCGAAGTTCTTGCGCTTTAAACCATCGGTCGCCTTGATGACATTATTTTTATAGGCTTGTAATTTTTTATCGGAATTCATCTTTTCATTTAAGTTTTTGCGTCGTGGATCACTTTGAATTACTTCATTCCAATGATCATTGACGATTTGTTCCTTTTCATAAACTTCGCGACAATAAGTTAAGTATTTTTGATAATCGATTTTAATATAGACGAGATCGATTGAATTATCGCGACTGAAGATATTATAAATATTGCGATAGTATGATAGTGGCTGCTTCGTCTTTCCCTTGAGCATATTATAAAGTATTTCGATATCTTTAGGACCACCTACGACGAGGCTCAAGCCTTTATTCTCACCATTTTTAATCTTTTTTCGATAATTTCGTTCCAAATTTCGATAATTATAACTCTTTAAATTGATATAGGCATTGAATTTCGGTTGCATTAAATCGAATTCCTGTAATTCTAGTCTTCTTTTGACATTTAAAGTCTTTAAATCATCGATAATGCGGACATTGCCATTATATGAAACGATAAAATTGCGCTTTTCATCCGTCTCGCCAATGATAATTTCGGGATTGAATTTGACGAAGATAAAATCCTTTTGCTTATAATACCGGCGAATATCATTTAGGAAACTGCGTAGCATATCTTGATCATAATAATTGAGTAAAAAGCCCTTGGGAGCATAACCATATTTTGTATGGGCCGTTATTTTTTTCGTTAATATTAATGAAGCCGCCTTGATTGTATTGTCATCATCGACATAACCGATGTAGTCATAACTATATCCATATTCACTCATAACAATTGCATATTTTGATGATTGACAATAGTTACTTAAGGGATGAAATCTGGCAAATTCATCAAATTGATTACTCGTTAGTTCGACAATTTTCATAGCAAATCTCCTCTCATACATTATAGCAAATTTAGAAATCAATAACTATTCCTATGTTTTTAATTGCATTAAATTGACATATACTTTATACTATAGAGAAATTAATTATATTTATTAATTAATTGTTGAAAATAAATATTAAGTATGATAAATTATAAAAGAAATTGGGTGATAATATGGAAACAGCACTAATTGTTATATCCGTTTTATTAATTGCATTAGTACTTTTACAAAGCAATAAAGCACAAGCTGGAGGTCAAATAATATCTGGTGGTAATGCTGAATTGTTTCAAAATCAAAAGGAACGCGGATCAGAATTATTGATTAGTCGAATAACCTTAATATTGGGAATACTATTCTTTGTTATATCATTGATTTTGTATTTACAATAAAAAGTACTATGATGGTACTTTTTTATTTTGGCCGAACTTTGATATGTTATAATGATAATAGGTGGAAAAATGAAAGAAAAGGTACTAAATTTTTTAAATACGCAGTATGATGCTTTAGATATAATGGCTATTAATGATGCTTTGGGTCTTACGACACCGGATGAATTAGCTGAGTTAATAACGACCTTAAATGAACTTGTTTCCGATTTAGTCGTCTATGAAACGAAGAAGAAAAAGTATATCTTATATAGCAAATGTCCGAATTTTAAAACGGGGATAATCGATGTCAATAAAAAGGGCTTTGGCTTTTTATTGCAAGAAGATGGACCGGATATTCATATTGCTCCCAAGGAACTAAACTATGCTTTAGATGGGGATACGGTTTTAGTTGAAGTATTGGGATCAAATTTGGAAAGTCCTGAAGGAAAAGTATTAAAAGTTATAAAAAGAGATGTCAAAAATGTCGTTGGTATGATAAATATGATCGATAATAAATTGGTTTTTGTACCTAAGGATAAGTGCCATATCGAATTAATTATTGATCCTGACTCTTTAAAAAAATGTGTTGATGGGGAAATTGTCGTAGCTTCGATAACGAAAGATTTGGGTAAAAACCGCTATGAAGCGACGATTACGCGCCATATTGCTCATAAAAATGATGCCAGTAAGGATATCTTGATGGTGGCGGCAACTTACGATATATATCCGGATTTTCCCGAAGAGGCCATGACTCAGGCAGAAGCGATGCCGACGGAAGTGTTAAGAAAAGATTATCAAGGACGCGTCGATCTAACCGATGAGATGATCTTTACGATCGATAGCTATGATACGCATGATATCGATGATGCCGTTAGCTTAAAGTATGAAAAGGGCTTATATCATTTGGGTGTTCATATTGCCGATGTCTCATATTATGTTACGGAAAATAGTCCGTTGGACGTCGAAGCTCTAACGCGGGGAACGTCGTCCTATCTTGCGGGATCGGTAATTCCCCAACTACCTCATAAATTATCGAATGGCATATGCTCTTTAAACCCTTCTGAACCGCGATGTGCCATATCTTTAATTATGGATATTAATTCATCGGGGAAGGTAACCGATTATAATATCTTCCCATCGATCATTAAATCGAATAAGAAAATGACTTATACGGCGGTAAATAACATCTTGAGCAATGACATTATCGAGCCTGGATACGAACGCTTTGCCGAAAATCTTAAGTTAATGAATGAACTTGCCCATATAATTCGTGCCGAACGGGTGATGCGGGGGGCTTCGGATTTTGATATTCCCGAGGCAAAGATTATCTGCGATGAACAAGGAGTTGCTCGCGATATAAGTGTTCGTGAACGCGGCGAAGGCGAGCGCTTAATCGAGGACTTTATGATCGTTGCTAACGAAACGGTCGCCCGGATCTTTACGGATATGGACTTGCCCGGCATCTATCGGGTTCACGATATTCCTAAGCCGGAGAAAATCCAAAAGTTTATCACTTTCTGTTCTTCCCTCGGTTTAACGATTAAAGGCCATGTCGAAAAAATTACCCCGAAGTCATTTCAAAAAATGCTCGATCAAATTAAAGCTCCCGATTATGCCTTAAATATCATTAAATCATTAGCTGTCCGCAGTATGCCTAAAGCTTACTATAGCCCGGTCAATATCGGTCACTTTGGGCTTGCCAGCCGTAATTATTTGCACTTTACGAGTCCAATACGGCGTTACCCGGATTTACAAACGCATCGTCTATTGCACAAATTTATCTTTGAGCATCAATTGGATGAGGAGACGATTCACCATTATGAAAACATCTTGGAAGGCGTTGCTCGCCAATCTAGCGAACGCGAAGTCGCAGCTGTTGAAGCCGAACGCGCCGTCGATAAGATGAAGATGGCCGAATACATGGAACAACATGTCGGACAAAGTTATAAAGGCGTCATCAGTGGCGTTACGGGCTTTGGCCTCTTTGTGCAATTGATCGATAACCTCGTTGAAGGTTTAGTATCGATTACGACTATTCCGGGCGATTATTTTGAATATGTCGAAGATTTAGAAGCCTTGATTGGCAAACACCATAAAATAATGTATCGGATGGGCGATTTAATCCAAGTAAAATGTGTTCGGGCTTCTAAGGAAGATAATCAAATCGATTTTGAAATCATCAAAGAAAAAGAAAAACATGAAGTAGGTGAAGAAACCCATGGTCGAAATAAGAAATAAAAAAGCCTATTATGATTACTATGTCTTGCGGGAATTGGAAGTCGGCATTGCCCTTACGGGTACTGAAATAAAGTCCATTCGCCAAGGTAGTGCTAGCCTAAATGATACTTATGCGCGCGTCAAAAATCATGAGGTATACTTAATCAATATGTATATTGCCAAATATGAAGAAGGCAATCGCTTTAACCATGAAGAACGACGGAGCCGCAAGTTATTATTACATCGGCAAGAGATTCATAAAATTGAAAATGAAGTAAAACTCGAGGGTATATCCTTAATCCCCTTAAAGCTCTATTTTAAAGGCAATAAAGTAAAAATATTATTAGGGGTATGTAAGGGCAAAAAAAACTACGATAAACGCGAGACGATCAAAGAACGCGATCTCGAACGTTTAAATCGGCAATAATTACGAAAATGATATTCGTTATCCACAAAAAATTTCACTAGTCATAGCTTTTTTTCCCTTGATTTATAAAAATCTATATACTATTATTATGTAGTGTAGCAATAATTCGAGGTGATGAAAATGCTAACATATGTCTTAGTAGATGATTCCGAAAGAATCCGCAAGCTTGTTAAAGAAATTATAAATAAAATAATGTTTCAAAAAGATATCGACTATGTTATTCGTGAATTTGATGGTTTAAACGATGAGCTAAAGACAATTATTGCTGACAAGACTCCTAAAATTTATATCTTAGATATCGAATTTCGTACGGCTATATCCGGTTTAGATATTGGAAAATATATTCGCTCATATGATTGGGATAGTGAATTAATTTATTTAACTGGTCACGATAAGATGTTTGAAAAAGTTTTTCGTTCCGTCTATAAAGTCTTTGATTTTATCGAAAAGTTTGATTCAATGGACAAACGTTTAGGAGCGGATATCCGCAAAATAATTTCCAAAAATTGGGATAAGAGAAAGTTGACGTTTGCCAATAATCGCGTCAATTTTCAAATATATCTCGATGAGATAAATTATATCTATCGCGATACTGTTGAACGCAAGTTAGCTATTAAAACGAGTGGTGGCAATACTTTTTTAATTGCCAAAAATTTTAATGATATCCTTACCTTTTTAGATGAAAGATTTAGACAAGTCCATCGCTCATGTATCGTAAATACCGATAAAGTTCATTTATATAATTGGGCACAGGGATATTTTATTCTCGATAATATGGAAAGAGTCGATATGTTATCCAAAAAATTCAGGTTTGAGAATGAGTAAAAATGTCTTTTTCTTACTCGAAATGTATTTTTTTCTCTTTTTGAGATATTATGATTGTACCAAAATAAATAATCTTAAAATTAAATTTCATTTGTATTATATTTATTACGTTATCCTTTTTGGATTTTTCTATCTCTTTATTTATTTCTTTTTAGATGGTATCGTACTCATATTAATGCGTATCTTTTTTGATTTTTTATTTATAAGGCTGATATATCAAGCAAGTGCCCGCATTTGCTTTATAAATAATTTACTATTTTATCTCTGTTTATTAATTGTCAAATTGCCCCTATATCTATTATTTTATGTTAATGAAAGTCAACTTTTAATCGAATGTCTAGGGCTTTTATTGATTGCCATTATTCCGATGGAATATGGCGTCTATAAATTTCTTTTGTTATTACGACGTCATTTAGATAATAAAGATAATCTTTTGTCGATGTTAACGATTATTTTAATATTCATGCAATTTATTTTCTCTTATTTATTAAGGGTCGATATGTTGATTCGTTTGCCCATTATAATGTTTATCGTCTTCATGATGGCTATCATAACTTTAATCTTGGGAATGGATTTATATATTCAAAGTAAAGAAGGCATTAGTATGGAAGATTATAAGGCCCTCAAAGATAAGTATAATAAAATAAGCTATGATTATCGATTAATGCGCCATAACTTAGTTAATAACTTACTGGGAATTAAGTCCAGTGATGCTCATAAAACTAAGGAAATGATCAATTTAATGATGCGAAAATTTAAACTAAATTATGAAATCTCGCCCTTAATAAAGATGAAAGGTACGGGAATTATTGGAATAATCAATGCTAAACTTTCCTTAGCTGAATGTCAAAATGTCTTTGTCGATCTTAACTATGACGATAGTATTGACGATATTAATACCTTAGATGCCCATAAATATTTAGAGATATGTGAAGCGATTGGCATCGTCTTAGATAATGCTATTGAAGCCGCTACGCATTCCAAAGCCCGCGTTATAAGTGTCGATATTCATCGCCAGGATAAGATCATAATAAAGATCAGCAATAGCTTTAACAGTGAACTCGATTTGGATAAATTGGGAATGCTCAATTATTCGACTAAGGAAAGAGAAAGTGGTTTAGGACTTAGTTATTTGACTTCTTGTAATATAAAATGTGATTTTTTTATTCAATCTGATTCGTTTATTACCTATCTCTTTGTCTAAAAGTGGCACTTTTTTGTCTAAAATGAACTTTAATGAGCCTATATTGCTAAATTTAACATTTTTTTAATCCTTCGACACAATATGACAAATTATTTAATTTTCTTCTTGTATAATGGGTCATGTAGTTTGAGAGGAAGAAGGTGGAAGTAATGCAAGGCACGGTAAAGTGGTTTAATAACGAAAAAGGTTATGGCTTTATCGAATGTGGTGATTTAGAAGATATTTTCGTTCACTATTCAGCTATTTTAAAAGAAGGTTACAAGACATTAAATGAAGGCGACATCGTTAATTTTAAATTAGTAGAAACTGTAAAAGGTCTTCAAGCAGTCGAAGTTGCCCAAGAAGTTATGAGTCCAGTAATGTAAAATAACTTTAATAATTCACGTTTCCTTGATATAATTAATGTAGGAAGGTGATTCGTGTGAATATAAATATTCGCGGAGATAAGATTGATATTACTGAAGCAATCCGCAATTATGTCAATGAAAAATTAGTTCGTTTAGATCGGTATTTTGAAGAGCCAAGTAAGATCGATGCCCATGTCTTAGTCAAGGTTAAGAATGGCGAACAAATTATTGAAGTTACTATTCCAACGACGAAGTATACGCTTCGAGCTGAGGAAAGTAATCAAGATTTATATGCGGCTATCGATTTGGTGATCGATGTTTTGGAACGGCAAATTCGCAAGAATAAGACGCGTTTGAATCGTTATAAAACGCCGGAAGTTGCCGAGTTTACTTTTGAAGAAAGTGATGAAGAAAAAAACGAAGTTGAAAGGATCGTCAAGAGAAAGACTATTGAGACCAAGCCAATGAGTGAAGAAGAGGCGATGTTACAAATGGATCTTCTCGGTCATGATTTCTTCGTATTTAAAAATGCTGATGAAGATTGCATATCGGTATTATATCGTCGGAAAGATAACAATTACGGAATTATAAATTCGAAATAAAGGGATTCACGGGAGTTCCTTTTTTGTTGTTCTAAAGGGATAATACATCGTTAATTTGCCTTAATAGAGCTTAATTCGCGACTTTTTTAGTGTTTTATTTCGATAGTGTGATATAATTATGCTGTGTAGTAATGTGAAAAAGTTTAAAATTACTTGCTTTTTTTTACATTATTATTTAAATTATATGTTAATATATATAAATGGATTAAATTAGATTACATGGAGGTTATATTATGGGCATATTAAAAGGTTTAATAGATACCGAATATAAAGAATTAAAGAGATTTAAAAAGATTGCAGATAAGATCGTCGCATTGGAAGATGAATATTCACACATGAGTGATGAAGAACTTGCCAGTACGACTGATGCTTTAAAAAAAGAGCTCGAAAATGGTAAGACGATCAATGATGAGGCGATTATTGTTCCCGCTTTTGCGGCAGTTAGAGAGGTTGCCTATCGTAAGATCGGTGAACGTCCTTACTATGTACAATTACTAGGTGGCCTTGCCTTACATTTTGGCAATATTGCCGAAATGAAAACTGGTGAAGGTAAGACTATTACGACGACGTTACCGGCGTATTTAAATGCTTTGACGGGAAAGGGCGTACATGTTGTCACCGTCAATGAATACTTGACGAGTCGTAATGCCGAATGGATGCGTCCAATTTATGAATTCTTAGGTTTAAGCGTTGGCGTTAATTTGCATGATATGACGCCCGAAGCTAAAAGGGAAGTATATAATGCGGATATTACCTATTCCACAAATAATGAAATCGGCTTTGATTATCTTCGCGATAATATGGTCGTTCGTCCTGAAGATCGCGTTCAAAGGGGCTTAAACTATGTCATTTTAGACGAAGTTGACTCGATGCTCATCGATGAAGCGCGGACGCCACTCATCATTAGTGGAGGCCGGGTCAATGCGGCTAATCTCTATGTCGAAGCTGATAAGGCGGTCAAATTATTATCCGAAGAAGATGACTATACCGTCGATGCGAAGACTAAAAGTGTCGTTTTAACCGAAGCTGGTTCGAAAAAGATCGAGAAGTACTTTAAATTGACAAATCTATATGATGTCGATAACTCCATCCTCATTCACCATATCAATCAAGCCTTAAAGGCCAACTATGGTATGAAAATCGATGTCGACTATGTCGTCGATGGGGCCGAAAAAGTCGTTATCGTCGATCCTTTTACCGGTCGGTTGATGGAAGGACGTCAATTTTCCGATGGTTTGCATCAAGCTATTGAAGCCAAAGAAGGCGTTAAGATCAATGAAGAGACGCGGACGATGGCCACGATTACATTCCAAAACCTCTTTAGAATGTATGCTAAAATTTCCGGTATGACGGGAACTGCTAAGACCGAAGAAGAGGAATTTAGAGATATCTATAATATGTATGTTATCGAAATTCCAACGAATAAACCTTGTATTCGTGTCGATATGAGCGATTTAATGTATGCGACGGAAGCGGGTAAATATAAAGCTATCGTCGAATTTATCAAAAAGATTCATGCTACGGGACAACCTATTCTCGTCGGTACGATCTCCGTAGAATCAAATGAAAAATTGAGTCGGATGCTCGAAAAAGTTGGCATTAAACATGAGGTCTTAAATGCCAAAAACCATGCTCGTGAAGCAGAAATTATAGCCAAAGCTGGCGAAAAGGGCGCCGTTACGATTGCTACTAATATGGCTGGTCGTGGTACCGATATCAAACTTGGCGAAGGTGTTGCCGAATTAGGTGGCCTATGTGTCATCGGAACGGAAAGACACGAATCGCGGCGTATCGATAATCAGTTGCGTGGTCGGGCTGGTCGTCAAGGCGATCCTGGATATTCCCAATTCTTTATTTCCTTTGAAGATGATTTAATGCGCCGATTTGGAGCTGATCGTATCAAAGGTATGGTTCAATCGCTTGGCTTAGATGAAATGGAACAAGTTCGCAGCAAGATGTTTACCAAATCCGTCGAATCGGCTCAAAAGAAGGTCGAGGGCAATAACTATGACTTGCGGAAAAATTTGCTTGATTACGATAACGTCGTATCCGAACAACGAAAGATTATTTATGAACGCCGCAATGAAATTCTCGACACTGAGGATATTCATCCAATCATTCTCGATATGATAAAGGACCACATCGATGCCTTGATCAATTCCCATATTGAACCGGAAGGATACTTAACCGACAGTGACTTAGAAGGTATTGTCGATACGGTCAATCATAATTTAGTTAAAAAATCGAAATTAGAAGCTAAAGATTTAAAGGGCAAGACCGATGATGAAGTATTTGCGATTATCAGTGAAGCCGTTATCAATGATTATGAAGAAAAAATTGCGGTTATTCCCGAAGAATTGGTTCGCGATTTTGAAAAGCATACTTCGCTTCGTGTAATTGATGAAGCGTGGGTAAAACATATCTCCGATATGGATCAACTTCGCGAAGGAATTGGCCTTCGCGGCTATGGTCAAAATAATCCATTACAAGCTTACGCTCTTGAGGGTTATGAGATGTTTGAGGCGATGCAAGATAACATTGATGCCTCCGTTGCTACGTTCTTATTAAAGATGGAGGTCAAACAAAATTTCCAAGCTCGTCCAATGGAAGGGGTAGCCAATGATGGCAAACAAAAAGCCAAAAGCGTTCCTATAAAAAATGAAAAGAAAGTAGGACGCAACGATCCATGTCCTTGTGGGTCTGGTAAGAAATATAAGAACTGTTGTGGTAAGTAAGCTCGCAAAATCCCATAAATAATGGGATTGCGAGTTTTTTTTATGATTCAATTTTTGTGCAATGTAAAAATATGATTGTTCAAATACGCTTTAAATGTGTAAAAAATATAAACCATTATAAAAACTAGAACCAAAATTAATTTGAAAAAATAAGGTGTAACTAAGTTAATTTTATAAATGCTTTCGGGGTGGGCAAACTTTATTACGATCTTAAAAATAAGATCTTATTAAATAAATCTTATTTTTAATAAATTAAATTAGATCTTGACAATAAAATCTTTTTACGATATATTATATGCATTGAAGGGAGAAGAGTATGAAAAAAATTATAGTTCATAAAATTCAACAAAAGGACGTAGATTTTTATTCTATGGTTGCAGATCCAAGAATGGTGGCAAAATTAAGAAGAAAATATACTGCTGGAGAGAAGCAAGATGTTCAACGACCATGGATAGAGAAAAAAGTAAGAGAAATTAGTGAATATGTTGCAGGAAAAACAAAAATTGAGGATAAAAAGTCATTAGGGTTGATCCCTAATTCACCAATTATTAATGTTAAAGGGGATCTAAAGGTTCGAAGTGAGGAAATATTTATAGAGGAAAATGGAACAAAAAAAACTATTACACAATACTATATTATGTTTCCTGAAACCGAAGAAGAAATTGTCGAACATGAAAATGAATTAGAAATTATAGATGGCCAACATCGTATTATCGCTTTTGATGAGGATTATATCGATCCTAATTTTGATTCTAATATAATTTACGAAATGAATTTTTCCGTATTCAGTAATCAAACCGATAATGAGCGAAAAGAATTATTTATGGTTACTAATGAAAAGCAAGATAAGGTTGAGACAAATCTCTTAAGATACATAAAAAAGTCATTAGGAATGCTGATTGGTGATGATGAAGTAACTTATGACTTATTAGATGCTATTAATCGTGAAAGTTCATCACCTTTATATCAAAAAATAATGTTTGGGGCGGATAAAATTAAAAAGGGATATAAGGAAACTCAAATGTCAAAAATATTTAAACTTTATGGAGTTAAAAAGTTTTATGATAATAGAGTTATTCCTGTTTATCAAAATGAAAGAGAAGCCGTTAATAATTTTGTTATTATAATTGATAATTACTTATCTGCGTGGGAGGAATTATCTAATGTTTCATTTCAACAACCTGAATCCGATACTATTACAAAAATAAGTGGGTTAAGATATTTAATGTATGTATTTCCAGAAATATGTGATAAGTTGATTAATAATAAAGAAAAATTGTTAAAAGACAATTTTAAAAATCTAATTTCCAAGTATCCAGAGGCCTTAAAACTTGAAAATATTAAATGCGTTTTTTGTGATGATAAAGGCGAAGATAATGAAGAAACTATCGAAAGAAGCTTAGCATTTAGAGGAGAAGGCGCAACGATAGCATTAGCAAAAAGTGATATTCAAAAAGTGTTAGCTTATGTCAATAGCGAACAAATAGGTGGCTTATTATAGTGATAGATGTAGTTGATACACCAATAACCTCTTTATTAGAAAGGAATAATATTGATCTTCAAAAATATTTGCATGAAAGCTATAAATGTTTGTTAATAAGTATTTTTGAAACGATGGTTCAAGAGATGGGCGATTCTGAATATAAAAAGGAAGTAAAGCAGAGATTTCTTAACAGTTCTGACAAAGCTTTAACAACACATAAGATAGTGTTTGAAAGAATAAAGTGTAGTTTAAGCGAAGCCGAGAGCCAATTAATGTATAAATATTTTTATGCATATTTTACAAAGAATAACCATCGAATATCTTATGACTTAGCTATTAGATCTGAATTACTACAAAATCAAAGTCGTAAATGTAATATTTGTAAAAAAGATATTGATCTTGATTCATCAGAATTAGACCATATAATTCCGTGGATGTATGTTGGCGATGAGCTTGGCAAAAGTAATTTGCAAATGCTGTGCAAAGATTGCAATAGAAGGAAAAGTAAAAATTCTTCTTATAATTTAAAGATGTTTTTAGTTAATAAATAATTATATTAAAATATTAATATAAAAGAAAAATTTTAGAGGAGGTGTAAGTGTGAAAGATAGATTGATCGGAAATGAAAAAAATATTTTATTTTATAATGATGAAGAAGGAAATATTAAGGTAGAAGTGTTACTTGAAAATGAAGATGTTTGGCTAAACACCGAAGCTTTAGCAACGCTTTTTAGTGTTAAAAGGCCAGCGATTACTAAACATATTAATAATATATACAATGATGGTGAACTTGAAGAAAAAAGCACATGTTCCAAAATGGAACATATGGGTAATGATGGAAAACAATCTTATAATACAAAGTATTATAATTTAGATATGATTATCTCTATTGGCTTTAGAGTTAATTCTAAAAAAGCCATCAAGTTTAGAACTTGGGCAAATAAAATAATTAAGGATTATATGATTCAAGGTTTTGCTTTAAATGATGAAAGATTTATGAAAGCAAACAAGAGAGATCAAGAATATTTTCAAAGATTACTTGAAAGAATTAAATTAATCCGTACAAGTGAAAGAATGTTTTATCAAAAAGTCACCGATATTTTTGCCGAATGTTCAATAGACTATGATAAAAATGATGAAATTGCAATGGAATTTTATAAAACAATTCAAAATAAATTTCATTATGCCATTACTGGACAAACTGCTGCCGAAATAGTTTATAACCGAGTTGATTCGACAAAAGAAAATATGGGGCTTACCAATTGGGAAAAATCACCTGATGGTAAAATACTGAAATCAGATATTACTATTGCTAAAAATTATTTAGATGAAAAAGAAATTAAAAATTTAAATAATTTAGTGAACTTATTTTTAGATATAGCTGAAAATAATGCGGAGAGAAATATTGCCATGTATATGGAAGATTGGAAAAAAGAAGTTGAAAATGCACTAAAAGTTTTTCATTATAATGTATTAGAGGGAAAAGGTACAATTTCTCATAAACAAGCAGTACAAAAAGCCGAAAATGAATATGAAAAATATAAAGTTATACAAGATAGAAATTATGTATCGGATTTTGATAGATTATTAAATGAAACAAATCGTATAGAAAGCAAATGAGTTGTACATTGGGAAATACGATAAAAAAGTAATGGAAATGGAAATGGGGGAAAATAAAATGAAAACAAATATAGTGACAACTGAAATTATTGTAAAAGAAAACAAAATTGGAATAATGCGGGTAGGAAATGTTAATTATATTTCTTTGACCGATTTAGCAAAATATACAAATTCTGAAGATCCGTCTGGAGTAATTAGAAATTGGATGTCTAATAAGAATTCTTTTGATTATTATAGTCTATGGGAAGAAATCAATAATGAAAATTTTAATTCCGTGGAATCCCACAGAATTAAAGCTGAAGAAGTTCCATACAATAGATTTACTATGACTCCGAATAGATGGAAGAAAAATTTTAATGCTATTGGTATAATTCCAAGTAGTGGAAAATATAGTAAAGGTACATTTGCCCATCCAGATATAGCTTTTGAATTTGCTAGTTGGTTATCACCCGAATTTAAATTATATTTAATAACGGAATTTGAAAGATTAAAAACGAACGAAGCTTATCAATATAAAGTTGAGTGGAGTGCCACTAGACTTCTATCGAAAGTTAATTATATTGTTCATACCGATGCAGTAAAGAAATGCATAGTTCCAACTTTAACTGAAAAGCAAAAACAATTCGTGTATGCCGAAGAAGCCGAAGTATTAAATGTCGCGTTATTTGGAATGACTTCAAAAGAGTGGCGTGAAAGAAATCCCGAACTAGCTGAAAAGGGCAATATAAGAGATTATACTGATTTGCTTCATTTAGTAATATTAAATAATTTAGAAAATACAAATGCCGAATTAATTGAGGAAAAAGTTCCACAAAGAGAAAGACTTATTAGATTAAATAATTCCGCAAGAAGACAAATAGATGCCTTAAAAGATAATAAAAGTCTTAAAGAATTGGAATTATTGCAAAACCAAGTTAATGAAAATAAGTTGATTGGTTCATAAAACATTATATAATATAATTAGGTTTAAAAAATGCATAATCATGGAATGATAAGGAGTACAATATGCAAGAATTAAAGAGAAATCGCGTATTAGATATATTAAAAGGATTAACGATAATCTTAGTCGTATTTGGACATAGTATTCAATATGGTAGTGGTTATTATTATTTTACTAATGAAATATATTTTGATAATCCCCTATTTAAGATTATCTATAGTTTTCATATGCCATTATTTGCTCTGATCAGTGGTTATCTTTTCTATTATTCTTTAAAAAAATATGACTTAAAAGAATTGATTAAGAATAAAATTACGACATTATTTATACCAATATTTACTTCATCTCTTATCTATTTCCTTATAAGTAAGTTTATCCTTCATGTCGATATCTCTTTGGTTAAAAGTTTTCTAAGTTTTCTTTGGTTCTTGTGGGCTATTTTATTCTCCAGTATCATAATTAGCATCGTCAATAAAAAGTTTAATGATAATAAATTTATCTATCTTTTTGGATTTTTATTCATCTTTATTCTCCCTGATTTTGCCGGACTTAATAATATCAAATTTATCTATATTTATTTTTTCATCGGCTATATTATTAACAAGTTATGTCTACTTGAAAAACTACAACTGGGGGGGGGTCAAGTATTACTGCTAAGCCTCATACTTTTTAACATTTTAATATTATTTTACAATCGCGATGCCTATATTTATGGCAATGGTTTTTCCATTATTAATATTAACTCGCAAAAGATAGCTATTAATTTTTATCAATTAGCGATTGGCCTTTATCGCATCATTATGGGGCTTGTCGGTTCTTTGCTTACTTTGTCCTTAGTAAAGGCTGTTATGGGGAAACTACACTCTAAAATTTTAAAAGCTTTAAGTTATCTAGGTCAAAATACCCTTGGCATCTATATTATTCAAAGTTTCTTTATGGAATTAGCTATTCCGTATATTTGTCACGATCTAAAGAACATAAATTACTTAATTTGTATATTGATAACCATTTTGATTATTGGCATATCCCTTTTGCTCATCCAAATTATTAAGAAGAATAGCTTGGCAAATAGGTTAATATTAGGTGGAAGAAAGTAGATAAAAAATAAAAATCATTTCTTTGATGCACTCATTATTGCAACCATTAATGATTGGTGTTAAGATAGTAACTTGTAACCAAACTATTTAATTATGATAGCGATTAAAGAAGTGTGATTTTTGTGGTAAATATCGTCTTATGTGGAAGCATGAAAGTTAAAGATAAGATTTTAAAAGTCAAAGATGAATTGGAAGATCGGGGCTATAAAGTGCTCTTGCCCATCGAATGTCTCGAAGGAAAAAGTAAAGAGATAGCTTCAAAGGCCCATTTGGATCGGATAATCAATGGTCTAAATGAAGTCGTTCTCATCGTCAATGAAGAACGAATGGGAATTCAAAATTATATTGGACCTAATACTTTTGCCGAGATTGCCTTTGGCTATTATTATGGAAAAAAGGTCTACTTGTTAAATGATATCTATGAGCCCTTTCGCGATGAATTAGAGGGTTGGGGAGTTATTACTTTAAAGGGAGATCTCGATAATATTAAAGAATAAATATATTAATATATAACAATATTTTACTAATTATCAATAAAAAAACTATATTATAAAGGTGGTGCAAAAGCCGCTTTTTTTTGTTATACTTTTTATAGTAGGTGACAGATATGGCAAATAAAGTATTAGATAGTCAATGTCCTTGTTGTGGTGCTCCCATTTTTTATAATGCTCAACTCAGTAAATGGAAATGTGAATATTGTGATAACGAATTTACTTTAGAAGAATTGCAAAAGCATAAAAATGTCAGCAGTATTGCCGATACTAATGTGCAAGATAATTTCGATAATTATATTAATTACCATTGTTCCAATTGTGGTGCTGAGATTATTGCCGATGAAAATACGGCTGCTACTTTTTGTCCCTATTGTGGCAATGCCTCAATTCTTCAAAATCGCCTATCTAATCAATTTGCCCCTTCGTATATTATTCCCTTTAAAATACCTAAGGAAAATGCCCAAAGAGCATTAAAAAAATTATCTAAGGGTCGACCATTAATGCCCAAAAGCTTCAATAATGCGCAAAATATTGCTAAGATTACGGGTATCTATATTCCCTTTTGGCTTCACGATATCCAAATCGGTGGAAGTTTAACGACAATGGGTACTCTAATAACGACGTGGAGTAGTGGCGAATATATTTATACGAAAACGGATATTTATAAATTTGATTATGAGGCGGCGATGACTTATGAGCGGATTCCCATGGATGGCTCTAAGCGCTTTGATGATGAAGTGATGAATAGCCTTGAACCATTTAATTTTGCCGAATTAGTTCCCTATAATTATGCCTATTTGGCGGGCTATTATGCTTTAAAATACGATGTCGATGCCGCGATTACTTTGGAAAATGCGACGAAACGTGCCATGAATAGTACCATCGATTATCTCTATGCTGATATGGGAGCTTACCAAAATAAGACGATTGCCAATAATGCTTTACAAGTACTGAAAAATGCCCATCAATATGTTCTCTTGCCCATATGGATGGTCAATGTCAAATATCGGGATAAGATGTATCTCTTTGCCATGAATGGTCAAACGGGCGAATTCGTCGGCGATATTCCTTTTGATAAGGGTAAAGCTATCCTCTATGCCATCTTGCTCTTTGTTTTCGGATTTGCTTTAACTATCGGTATATCCTATGCCTTGTATCTTTTAGGAGTTGGATAATGAAAAAGTTTATTTTGGGAATTATAATTTTTAGCTTCTTTAGCCTTCATGTCGAAGCTAGTACCTTGGTCTTTGAACGGACGGCGGAAAATAATTATGGCGTCAATAAAAAGTGGGTAATCAATGATAAGAATCGCGATGCCGTCTTAAATACGCCACTAGTCAATGCTTCCGAAAAAATATATGATTTTGCCAATATCTTAAATGATAAAGAGGAAAAAAGTGTCTATGATGAAATTATGAATTTCAAGAATGTGACGGGCATGGAATTCGTCTTGGTAGCGGTTAATTTGCCATATAGCGATGATTCGGAAAATGAGGATTATGCTGCTGATTTTTATGACTATAATGACTTTGGTTTAGACGATCAATATTATAGCGGCGTTCTCCTTTTGCGCAATACTTATGAGGAAGATCCCTATTACAACGTCTACATGTTTGGTGAAGCCCAATTGTATTATGATGCAACAAGAGCTGATCGGGCGTTAGATGATATTTATCCCTATTTTACGAGTAAGGTTTATGGTGATGGCATCAAGAAATTTATTGCCGATTACCTAGATTATTACTTACAAGGCGTTCCTAAGACAATGGATGATTATTACTTAAATGACATGGGTTTTTTAGTTCGCAAATATGAGCCTCCATTTTTGATTGCCGTTCTCGTCGGCTGCGTCATTAGTGGCGTTTCATTGATGGTGATGATTGGCAATCATAAGTTGGTTCGGCCTGCCACGCAAGCGAGTGTTTATCGCAATGAAGATACGGTAAATATCTCCAAGCGGTTGGTGACGTTATTTTCGACGCATACCGTATCGCATTTGCAAGCTTCGAGTTCCAGTGGATCGGGGACTGGTTCCTCGCATTCGGGTTCATCTGGCGGTGGCCATAGCAGTGGCGGTGGCCGTCATGGTTAATCTTTGTCTTTTAATTTACTAAAAAAAATTTCCATGGTAGAATAATGCTAAAGGTGATGGTATGGAACTAAGTGATTTAGAGCAAAAATATCAAAATTTGAATGAGCGTCTTCAGACGATCGGGAGGTTACTTTGACGTTGCCGTTATCGAAAAAAAGATTGCCGAATTGGAAAGGCAATTAAATCAAGAGGGCATATGGCAAGATCAAGAATATGCTAATAAGCTCAATAACGAATTGATTACCTTGCGCAAAGAAACGGCTGATTATCATGAATTGGCGGAAAAGATAACCGAATCGTTAGAAATTATCGAATTGTTAAAACTGGAAAGTGATGATGAGATCAAAGAGCACATCGCTTTGAGTCTTCAAGCGATCACTTCGGACCTCGAAGCTTTAGAACTCAAAACTTTGTTAGATGGCGAATATGATCAAGCCAATTGCTATTTGGAAATACACCCGGGGGCCGGGGGAACGGAAGCTTGCGATTGGGCCAATATGCTCTTGCGCATGTATACGATGTATTTCGATAAACACGATATGAAATATACGATTATCGATAAACTCCTCGGCGAAGAAGCGGGCATCAAAAGCGTCTTGATTCATGTCGTGCACCCTTATGCCTATGGCTATTTAAAAGGCGAAATTGGCGTTCATCGGTTAGTTCGCATTTCGCCCTTTGATGCCAATGCCCGGCGCCATACCTCTTTTGCTGCTGTCAATGTCATTCCCGAGTTTTCTGAAGTTAAAGATATCGTCATTCGCGATGAAGATCTGCGCGTCGATGTCTATCGCAGCAGTGGCAATGGCGGGCAAGGCGTCAATACGACGGATTCGGCCGTGCGCATTACCCATATTCCTACGGGGATCGTTGTCACTTGTCAAAATGAACGCAGTCAAATCAAAAATAAGGAAATCGCCCTCAATGTCTTAAAGAGTAAACTATATCAACGTGAATTAAATGAACGAAATCGACAAATAAGTAACTTGAAGGGCAGTGCTGCCATCGATTTTGGCAGTCAAATCCGCAATTATGTCTTGGAACCATATAGTTTAGTCAAGGATTTGCGAACTAATTATGAGACGAATGCCCCTGATAAAGTCTTAGATGGTGATCTCGATGGCTTTATCGAAGCCTATTTAAGAAAGAAGAATTAGAATGAAAAGTATTATTCGTTATGGTATCTTAATTATTTCCTGTCTATTAATTGCCATTGGGACCAATTTGTTAATTATACCTAATGAATTTTTAAGTTTTGGCATAAATGGTCTATCAATTTTAATCTATTATGTTAACAATGTTCCACCAGCTATCAATATCTTCTTAATCAATATGATCATCATCATTTTAGCTAGTTTAGTCTTGAATCGCGAGACAATTAAAACCTATTTATTGCCAGCTATATTAATTCCATTATTTATCTTTTTAACGGCCGATATGGCCCAATATATCCATATTGCCTTGGAAGAAAAGATTATGGTTGCCATTATTGCCGGAGCCATTGGTGGGTATGGCTATAGCCTCATATATAAACAAGGATTCTCGGGTGGAACGATCTTTTTACTCGAAGAATTGATTGGCAAACGCTTGCATTTTCATAGTAAGATATATTCGTGGATTATCGATATTGTCATCTTGGCCCTAGCGTTTGTCATCCTTGGACCATCGAATATGCTCTATTCGGCGATCATCATCGTCATTAGCAAATACATGATAACTAAGGCCCGCTTTGGCATCAGCGATTCAAAGATGTTTTATATCATTACATCTAAGGAAAAGGAAGTTCGGGATTATATCATTCACGATTTAAAATATGAGTTGACGGTCTTGGATAGCAAAGGCGGTTTTTCTAAAAAGAAAAGTCATATTTTGTTGACCGTTATATCGACAAGTGATTATTATCGCTTAAAAGAAGGCATAAAATTAATCGATGATAAGGCCTTTATCGCGATTACGGATACATATGATGTCGTCAATCGCAAGCGATTTTAGGGAGGGTTTATGAAAAAGCTAAAAGTATTTTTAATCTTAATTCTTACCATCATGGTTTCGGGCTGTGGCAAGACGAAAGAAGCATTAAGTGGCGATGAATTTGTCGCGAAGATGAGCAATTTAAATTATCAATTATATGACTATACGGAGAGTCTTGATTATGCAAAATCAGCTTATAAAATTGTCGATGATAATTATAATTTTACCTATATCGAAGGAAATCGCAAATACGATGTCGAAGGGCTTTTTGTCGATGAGTGTACGAATGTCTATACTGCATTAGGCGAAGATAATAAACCGCGAACCTTAGGTGGAGACAATTGGACATTCCTCGAGGGCACGACCGAGGATAAGTACTATTATGTCTCGTGGATCGACAATACCTATATCTACGTCGAAGCTCCATTATCATATCGCAGTGAGATCGAAAGTATTCTTAAAGAATTGCCATATTAAAGCAATTTGTCAATATGTGGTGTCAATAGCCACATTTTTTGATTTAAAAAAAACATATGTTGGTATAATTTAATATAGGAGAGATGCCTATGAGCTTGGAAAATTATCAAAGAGAATTATCCAATATTCAATTAGTCTGTGACAAATTGGTTACCGTTCAAAATTCCCGCGTCTTTGATCGATTATGCCTTAAATGTGAAAATTTGCTCAATAATATTGCTCAAGAGCATCCCGAATCTGTGAGCTTTGAGGAACGACAAGGTATTATTGCCGTCTTGCGGGGTTTGTTAAATATTTCCAAGACTTTGAGCAGTTACCGCGAATATTTAGTCGAAGCGGTTCGCCAAAATCTCGCTCTTTATGAAGAACAACAACGACAAGTACAGGTTACTAATCAACCATCTTTAGAAAATAATACTAAGTCATCGCCACTCGTCTTAACAAAAAAAATTCCCAATCAAAACGCTGCCTAGGCGTTTTTTTCATATTTTATTCACAATTAAGTTATATATTTTTAATGTGAGATGTGATAGAATCAATAATAGGTGAAAGTATATGAGTATGAAGATATTCAAAACTTTAGATGAACAGATTACGATTCTCAAAGAAAAGGGATTAGTAATTGATGATGATATCTATGCCAAGAGCATTATCTTACGCGAAAATTACTTTTTCTTAATGGGGTATCGCCACCTCTTAATGGATCCTAAGAATCCAAAGGTGTTTCGTCAAAATGCGAATTTTCGTGAACTCTATGCCTTATTTTCCTTCGATCGGCAACTGCGGAATATCATTTTTAAAAATATTTTGATCATCGAAAATAATGCTAAAAGTATTTTCTCCTATACGCTATCGCAAAAGTATGGTTATAAGGAAAAAGACTATCTTCGTCCTAGCAATTATAACCAATCTCCAGATAAGGCCCGCCAAGTCAACGATTTGCTCAAGAAGATGAAGCGGCAAATACGCGTCAATGGTGCTCAACATGAAGCGACAAAACACTATATCAATAATTATGGCTATATTCCCCTATGGGTCGTCGTCAAAGTTTTATCGTTTGGCATAACCAGTGAATTATATACGATTATGAAGCCGAGTGATCAGCGCGAAATTGCCCAAGAATATAAGCTGGAACCGGAAAGCTTGCTTACCTTTTTGCCAATATTATCCAATTACCGCAATTTGTGTGCCCATGAGGATATACTATTTGAGCATCGGACGCAGAAAGTTATTCCCAACAATAGCTTTCATGAAGCTTTAAACATTCCCATAATCAATGGTGAATATATATATGGTAAAGGGGATTTATTCTCCGTCGTCCTCATTCTGCGTTATATGTTGAGCAATGATGACTTTCGCATGTTTATGAATGAAGTATCATTTGAAATTGATGCCTTAAGTGGCATATTGAAGACCATTCCTATTGAAATGGTTCTCGATCGGATGGGATTTCCGACCAATTATAAAGCCTTATTAGAATATGAATTATAGAGGAGTGATAATTATGCATGAAAAACAAAATAAAAAAATTAACGTCGTAATAATATGTCTAATCGTAATTCTTTTGATAGCTGTCGGTGCTGATATCGTCATGAACTATGTACCATTTGATGAATTATTTACGACTAATGTCGTCAATAAGACGGAAAAAGAAGTAACCGTTACGGATAAGGGTATTGCCGATGCTGTCGATAAGCTATATAATGCGACTGTCATCGTCGAAATCTTAAAGAATGATGAAGTAACGGGATGGGGAAGTGGCGTCGTCTATAAGACGGATAAGGATAAAGCCTATATTTTAACCAATCACCATGTCGTCGAAAATGCCAAAAAGATCATGGCCGTATTTGCCAATGAACATGAAGTAGAAGCTAAGGTTTTAGGCAGTGATGAGTATGCCGATGTGGCCGTCTTAGAGGTTTCAAAGGACGATATCATCGAAGTAGCTTCGATTGGTGCCAGTGCCGATGTGCGCATGGGTGATACGGTCTTCGCCATTGGAACGCCGATTAGTTTGAGCTATTCTTTTACCGTTACGAGAGGTATTTTAAGTGGTAAAGATCGCCTCGTTGAGATGTCGAGCGGTTCGAGCAAAAACATCTTCGGGCAAGTGACTTCATCGGATTCGTGGTATATGAATTTATTGCAAATCGATGCTTCCATTAATAGTGGTAATAGTGGTGGTCCTTTGGCCAATAGCAATGGCGAAGTAATTGGCATTACCAATAGTAAATTATCTAGTTCTTATTCGGAGACATCGATCGAAAATATTGGCTTTGCCATTCCGATTGAAGATGCCCTCTCCGTTGCCTCGCAAATCGAAGAGACGGGTAAAGTTGTGCGTCCCGTTCTAGGTGTTACGATGACGAGCGTCGAAGGGGCTGATTATAATGGCATCAGTATTGCAAAAGATATTAAAGAAGGTGCCGTCGTCGTCGACGTATCCAGTGGTAGTTCAGCCGATAAAGCTGGAATTAAAAAGGGCGATGTCATTACGAAGATAAATGATTATAAAGTCAAAGATTATATGTATTTGAAATATTATCTCTTCCGTTATCGCGTCGGTGATAAAGTAAGTGTTACGCTCATTCGCGATGGCAAGGAAAAGAAAGTCGATGTTACATTAAAGAGTAATTAAGGAATATAGATTTTTCGATCTATATTTTTTATTCACAAAAATGTCAATGTTTGCTATAATTACCTATGAAATGAGGGATAGTATGGGTTTAAAAGCGGGAATTGTTGGCCTTCCCAATGTCGGAAAGTCGACATTATTCAATGCGATTACAAAAAAGAATATCTTGGCCGCCAATTATCCATTCGCAACTATTGACCCCAATGTCGGTGTCGTTACGGTACCAGATAGTCGCTTGGATTATTTGGCCAGTAAATATGAACCAGCACGGGTCGTACCGACGGCGTATGAATTTATCGATATTGCGGGACTCGTTAAAGGAGCTTCGAATGGCGAGGGCCTCGGAAATAAGTTCTTGAGTCATATTCGCGAGGTCGATGCAATCGTCGAAGTCGTCAGGTGTTTTGATAATAAGGATATTACGCACGTCGAAGGTGAGGTCGATCCCCTTCGGGATATCGATATCATCAATGTCGAATTAATTCTATCGGATTTAGAGATTATTACTAATCGGTTAAATAAGATTGGCAAAAAGGCCCAAATGACTAAGGATAAACAGGAATTATTGGAGATAAATACCTTAAATAAATGTGTCAAAAACTTGGAAGCGAGCATTCCCTTGCGGCTAGTGGACTTTACGGAAGAAGAGCAAGCAATACTTAAAAATTTCTCCTTTATTACCTATAAGCCGATGATCTATGTTGCCAATGTCTCCGAAGATGATATTGCCGTTGGCAAAAATCAATATACGGAACTCGTCGGCGCGTATGCACAAAAAGAGGGAGCGCGCATGATCGTCATGTGTGCCAAAATCGAAGAGGAATTATCCGGTTTAACGGATGATGAACGCGCTCTTTTCATGGAAGACTTGGGCATAAAGAATAGCGGTTTGGATAAATTGATCTTTGCCACATATGATTTATTGGGTTTGGCTACCTTTTTTACGGCTGGATCGGATGAATGTCGGGCATGGACCTTTAAAAAGGGCATGAAAGCGCCTAGTTGTGCCGGTATCATTCATACGGACTTTGAAAAGGGATTTATCAAGGCCGAGGTCATGAGCTTCGATGACTTAAAGAATTATGGTTCGGAGTTGCGCGTTAAGGAAGCTGGTCGCGTGCGCCTCGAAGGCAAGGATTACTTGATGCAAGATGGCGATATTGCCTATTTCCGGTTTAATGTGACAAAATAATATTTCTAATTAAGTGGGCATATATTTATTAATGAATAATGCCTATTTTTAGTGTTTACAAATGCATATGACTTTGTTATAATACTTACGAGCGAAAAGCTCCTTGCTTACTATGTAAGCCGAAATAGACCATAAGGAGGTGTGAAATGAACAAATATGAAATGATGTTCATTCTTAAGACAACTTTGGAAGAAGCTACTTTAACTAAGGAAGTTGAAGACTTAAAAGCCATTATTAAGGAAATGAACGGTGAATTAACAGATTCTAAAGAGATGGGAAACCGCAAATTTGCCTATCCTATCAATAAGGAGATATCTGGTAACTACTATGTATTAGATTTTAATGGATCTAAGGAATTAGTTCAAGAACTTGATCGTAAAGCTCGTATCAATGAAAATGTTATCAGACATATGATTATTAGATTAGATGAGGAGTAATTCATGAATAATGTTGTTTTAGTAGGAAGATTAACGAGAGATCCCGAATTGCGGACGACGGCTACGGGCATTTCGACGACGACGGTAACGGTTGCCATCAATGGGCGGATGAATGCCAATGGCGAACGGCAAACGGATTTTATCAATGTCGTCATATGGCGCAAACAAGCGGAAAATGTCGCGAAGTTTTGTCAAAAGGGTTCTCAAATTGGCATTACGGGACGCATTACGTCGCGGAGTTATGATGCACAAGATGGATCTAAGAGATATGTTACCGAGGTTGTAGCCGACAGCGTTACATTCTTGGGAAGTAAAAGTGGTGGCGCCCATGATTATGGAATGGATGCGCAACCGGATTATAGTATGGGTGATGTATCATCAGTTCAACCGGCCGATTTAAATGAAGATCCATATAAGGATTTTGGTTCGGAAGTCGTTTTAAGTGATGATGACTTACCATTTTAGAAAGGAAAATAGGAATGGCAGAATTTTATCGCAAGAAAAAGAAAATTTGTCAAATGTGTGCTGGAAAAGACGTTGACTATAAAGATGCTGCAATTGTTTCTAAATATATAAATGAAAAAGGCAAGATTATGCCACGTCGTATGACTGGTGCTTGTGCCAAACATCAAAGATATATTGCTCAACAAATTAAGAGAGCACGTTTTATGGGTATAATTCCCTATGTTAAATAAAGGTACTTAATAAAGTATCTTTTTTTTATAGTTTTTGATATAATAATAAACATGGAAGCGAGGGATTTTGATGAAAGTTATATTGCTTCAAGATGTTCGGAAACAAGGTAAGAAAGATCAAGTTATCGATGTTAGTGATGGCTATGCCAATAATTTCTTGATTAATAAAGGCTTAGCTGTTCCGTACAATACCGCCAATAAAAATAAACTGGAAGAGACTTTAAAGCTCCGCCAAGAGGAAGAGGAAAAAGAGATTTTAAAGGGCAATGCTCTTAAAGAAGAACTAGCTAAGATCGTATTGGAATTCAATGTCCAAAAGGGCAAAGATGGCAAAGTCTTTGGCAGTGTTTCGAGTAAGCAGGTAGCCGAAGCTTTAAAGAAAAAGGGCTATGATATCGATAAGAAGAAGATCGTTCTCGATTATAGCTTAGATACCCTAGGAACCCATGAGGTGAAAATAAATATCCATAAAAAGGTAGTTGCAACAGTAAAAGTTCATTTGAGTTAGAGGTGAAGAGATGGCCGAGATAAATAGAGGAGAACCCAAAAATATCGAAGCAGAAATGGCAGTTTTAGGATGTGGTTTTTTATCGCGTACCGCTTTGGAAAAGATCTCGGAAGAGTTAAGCAAAGACATGTTTTATGATTCAAAGAATGCTCAAATATTTGAGGCAATGAGTGAGATTCATAAACGTCATGAACAAATGGATGCGACGATTTTAAAAAATGAAATCGAAAAATATACGCCAATTAATACGATTGGTGGTATCGAATATTTAAGTGAAGTAATCGATTCCGTCATGTCGGCTTCGAATGTCGATTCGTATATCAATATTATTCGGGAGAAAGCTTTAAGACGAAATTTAATTTCGGTATGTGAAGATATCGAAAATTCGGCGCGGGATGAGATCAATGATGCCGTTAGTATTATCGATATTGCCGAAAAGAAGATATTTGCCGTAACGAAGGTTCGCAAGAGTGGCGATTTTAAGACGGCCAAAGAGGTCGTAGCTTCGGCGCGCAATCAATTGGAAACTTTGTCCAAAAATAATCAGGAGATTACGGGTGTGGCGACGGGTTTTTATGATTTTGATAAATTGACGAGTGGCTTGCATCCGAATGAACTCATAATCATTGCCGCACGTCCCGCCATGGGTAAGACGGCTTTTGCCCTAAATATTGCCACTAATGCGGCTCTTTCATCCAATAAAGTCGTTGCATTATTTAACTTGGAGATGGGAGCCGAGCAATTGATGTTTCGGATGATCTCTTCGGTAAGTGCCGTCGAAACGACGAAATTGCGGACAGGTCGGTTGGAACATGAGGATTGGAAAAAGGTCAATGAGGCGATGAGTCAACTTGCCGATTCGCCCATCTATATGGAAGATACGCCGGGCATTACTATCGCCGAAATTCGAGCTAAATGTCGCCGCCTTCATAGCCAATTTAATGGCTTGGGCCTCATTATCATCGACTATCTTCAATTGATAAGTGGCGGTCCCGGTTATGGCAATAATCGGCAACAAGAAGTATCGGATATCTCGCGCAGCCTCAAGACGATGGCGATGGAATTGAATACGCCCGTTATCGCCTTAGCGCAATTGTCGCGCAGCGTCGAAGCCCGCGAAAATAAACGACCAATTATGTCGGATTTACGGGAGTCGGGATCCATCGAACAAGATGCCGATATCGTTGCCTTCCTCTATCGCGATGACTATTATAATAAGCAAACATTGGAGGAAAATCCCGTTTCTCTTTCGGAATTAATCGTTGCCAAGCATCGGAATGGGGCTAATGGAACTATTGAGTTACTATTTGAAAAGAATATCAGTAATTTTCGCAATTATATAAAAAATGTTCAAGAAAACTAGGTGATTAATTAATGAAAATTAAAGTTATTGGGGGGCTTTTAACCATTATTTTATCTTTTCTTTTGTTTTTTGTCGGCATGGATACGAAAGTTGCCGATGATCCCGTCGCGGCCTTTCAAGTCTATCTCGATGGCGAAAAAGTCGGTTTAATCGATTCAAAAGATGAATTGCTTGCCTTGATCGATGAAGAACAATCGGAAATAAAAAATGTCTATAATGTCGATAAAGTTTATCCGCCCGATGGCTTAAATGTTCAAAAGATCTATACCTATAATGATACGGTGGAAGATGCCCGCGATATTTATAATAAAATTAAGGATGTCGATCCCTTTACTATCGAGGGTTATGTCGTTACGATAACGTATACGGAGAAAAAAGTCATCAATGATGGCGAAATATTGGAACCAGGGGCCCCTTTAAAAATATATTTGATGGATAAAGATATCATCAATGAAGCCCTATATAATACGGCTGCGGCCTTTATTGGGGCCGAGAATTTGAGTGATTTTGAAAAGGAAACGCAAGAAGAGATTACGGATACGGGTTCGATTATAACGTCTTTATACTTTGAAGAAAAGATTACGATTAAAAAGGATTATATTTCGACGGAAGATTATATCTTTACGGATGCCGAAACCTTATCACAATATCTATTATTTGGTACGCTCGATCATCAAAAAGAATATACGACTAAAGAGGGCGAAAACCTCGAAATGATTGCCGAAGATAATCATTTAAATATGGAAGAATTATTGATTGCTAACCCGCAATATATGAGTGCCAATGTCCTATTATCGCCTGGTGAAAAGATCAATGTTAGCTTAATTTCGCCCTTAGTAAGCGTCGTTTACTATAAGACGGTTGTCAGCGATATCAAAATTGCCTATAAGACGGAATATGTCGATGATAAGACCAAATTTAATGATTATAAGGAAGTAACGCAAAAAGGTGAAGATGGTATTTCCCGCGTTACCCAAAATATCAAATATATCAATGGTGAAATTCAAAATTTAAATACTTTAAAAGTCGATAAGATTAAACAAGAGGTCAATGAAGTAATTACGCGGGGTACGAAAGTCTTAGGGGGCGGATCTTATGTTCATGAAACCGGTCAAGGTAATGACGATTGGAGTTGGCCAACGGCTAGTCCATATACGATAACTTCGGGCTTCAAGTGGCGTTGGGGTCGGCAACATCAAGGTATCGATATTGCCGTCATTGGACGCAATAATGGCTATGGATCGCCAGCTTATGCCGTTCAAGCTGGTACGGTATTTAATGTTAATTATAATCGCGATAAGAGTGAAGGCCTTTCGGTCTATATCGATCATGGCAATGGCTATTATACCGTCTATATGCATTTGTCGAAGATTCTCGTCAGTGTCGGTCAAAAAGTTGATCGCGAACAACGCGTCGGTTTGATTGGCAATACCGGTGGCGTTACGGGTACCCATCTTCACTTAGGGGTCTTTAAAGGTAAACCATATCAAGGAGGAGTTGCAGTGGACCCATGTAACTCGATATTCTCATGTGGGCTTCCGTATTAGCGAGCGGTTCAGAAGGCAATTGTACTTTTATTCAAACGAAAAGCAAAAAGATCTTAATTGATTTGGGAATGAATAATAAGTATATCGTTGAGAAATTAGCCGAGCTCAACGTCAGTCCTTCTGAAATCGACTACGTCTTTATAACGCATACGCATTCCGATCATACTGGGGCTATGAAGCAATTTTTTAAGAGCAATAACCCCCTCGTATTTCTCGATGAAAAGATGCTACCCGAGTTACCATTCTTATATGAATATCCCAATTTATGCTTTGAAAATCATGAGATGAAATTTGACGATTTAACAATTGAAATCTTTCATACGAGTCATGATGCTCCAGCTAGTCGTGGCTATATTTTTAAAGAAGGGGATTCCTCGATTGTCTATGTTACCGATACGGGCTATATAAATCATAAGTTATTTGATTTACTAAGCAATCATTCCCTCTATATCTTTGAATCTAATCATGATATCGAACTTTTGATGCATGGCAAATATCCACCATGGTTAAAGGCTCGTATTCGGGGCGATAAAGGACACCTTTCCAATAGCCAATGTGCATTTTATTTGAGTAAATTTATTGGACCCAATACGAAACAAGTTGTCCTTGCCCATCTGTCAAAGGAAAATAATTCTCCCGAGATTGCTCTTGAAACCGTACGAAGTGGTCTAAAGGATAATAATATCGAATTTGATAATTTAAAAGTTGCAACGCAAAGAGAGAAAACGGATTGTGTAAAAGTATGATTAATATAATATGTGTTGGTAAAATTAAAGAAAAATATTTATCTGAAATGATAAATGATTATTGTAAAAGAATAAATAAATACCATAAACTTAATATTATTGAATTAAAAGATAGTAATATTAAAGAGGAAGGTGATTTAATTTTAAAGGCGATAAAGAATAGTTTTGTCGTTACTTTAGAAATCGAAGGAACGAATTTATCTAGCAAAGTATTAGCCCAAAATATTGATCTATGGTTAGCACATTATGCCAATATCAGTTTTATTATTGGTAGTTCGGATGGTTTAGATGAACGTATCAAAAATATAGCTAATTATCATTTATCATTTGGCAATAATACGTATCCGCATGGCCTTTTTCGTGGGTTATTGCTCGAACAAATATATCGTGCTTTTAAAATTAATAATAATGAAACATATCATAAGTGAGGTAGTATATGATTGGTAATGATTGGGATCAAGTTTTAAGTGTCATTTGGCAAAGCAATGGCTTTAAGAAATTTATGTCTATAGTTGATCATGAATATCAAACTAAGACGATTTACCCTTTAAGAGAGAACATGTTTAATGCTCTAAAATTGACGCCATATAAAAATGTCAAAGTAGTAATTATGGGACAAGATCCCTATCATGGGGAAGGGGAAGCGCATGGTTTATCCTTTTCCGTTCAAGAGGGTATAAAATTACCGCCTAGTTTAAAAAATATTTATCAAGAATTATATACTGACTTAGGTATTAAACCATCTGAAAAAGGTGATTTGACAAAATGGGCCCAAGAAGGAGTTTTATTATTAAATAGTACTCTAACAGTAGTTAAAGATTCGCCTAATTCACATAAAGATTTAGGGTGGTCGTTGTTTACAGATTATATCATTAAAGCTATTAATGAGCATGATGAACCCGTCGTCTTTATCCTTTGGGGTAGTTTTGCTCGTAGTAAAAAAGTCTATATAACTAATCCTAAACATTTGATTATCGAAAGTGCACATCCTTCTCCATTTAGTGCCCGAAATGGTTTCTTTGGAAGTAAGCCTTTTTCGCGAACAAATGAGTTTTTAAAGAAAAATGGCCTTGAACCTATCGATTGGCAGTTATAATTAAGTCCCGTAATAAGGGGCCTTTTTTTATGTTGAAAAAAATGCAACTGGGGGGGTGCAATACAATAGAGAAAATAGAAAATAGGAGCAGCGATCGACATGAAAAAAAGAGGAATAATAATCGCATTAGTAATAATGAGTATTGGTTTTGCAGCTGTAGCAACAACTTTAACGATAACAGGTACCATAAATTATGGATATGATACCGAAGACTTTGATGTATACTTTAGTGAAGCTATACTTGATGGCGTAGTCAATAATGAATTAATTGAAACAAATGAAAAGAAAAGTATAACATTTGAAACAAAAGATCTAAGTACAATAGGTGATAGAAGTATACTAGAATATCGAGTAATGAATAATAGTAAACAATATGATGCTACTGTAACTATCGATTGTAAAAGGGTAGAAGATGATGGAAATGTATCTGAAAATCAAACTAGTAAATATACGGAAATAAAATCGAGTCCAGAGAAATTAACAGTAAAAGCCCAAGAGAGTCGAAAAGGAACAATAACAGTTGAACTAAAGAAAGTAAGTACAGAAGAAATTGACGAAAAGTTTAAGTGTAGTCTAACCGTAACACCAACAGAAAGAGATCAAGATGGAGACAAGTATATTGCTGAAGATTCATGTAAGAGTGTGGCAGTACCAAATTTAGGCGATGAAACAAAATTAATACCAGTAACAATAAATGATGAAGGAACAATAACAAAAGTAAGTAATGATAATCCTGATTGGTATGATTATTGCAATAAAAAATGGGCTAATGCCGTTATTTTAAAAAGTGAACCATCAAAAAATTATGAAGATAATCAACAAATTGAAATGAACGATATTGAAGCAATGTTTGTGTGGATACCAAAATATAAATATCGTTTATGGAATGTAAATGTAACAAATCCATTATATAATGCCCATTCCATAGAAATAATTTTTGATACTAAAGACACTGAAAATATCGAAGGCGTATCGTGTGAAACACCAATGACTAGTGGAAATATAGGAAGTTGTAATAACGGAGAATATATGACCCATCCAGCATTTAAATCATTTGAAGTCGATGGCTTTTGGGTAGGCAAATTTGAAACAGGATACAAAAATGCTAGTAATGCAGAAAATGCCATTCAAACTAATGGTAAATCAACTAATATAGTTGTTAAACCAAATGAATATTCGTGGCGGGGAGCAAATATTAAAACTTTCTTTGAAGCAGCTAAAGAATATAATACAAATTTAGAATCTCATATGATGAAAAACACTGAATGGGGAGCAGTTGCCTATCTATCACATTCAATATTCGGGATAAATAAAGAAATAACAATAAATAATAATGATCAATATAAAACGGGTTATGCGGCTTTACCAACAACAGACCAAAGTAAAATGTTTGGCGAATATGGAGATGGCCCCGAATTTAATACGACATGGAACACGCCAAATGGGTTAACTGCTAGTACTACGGGAAATATAACGGGTGTCTATGATATGTCTGGCGGGTCTTGGGAATATGTAGCAGCTTATGTATCTGAATCAGAAAAAAATTCCAGCGGGTTTAGCAAAGAAGAGTTAAGTGCTTTAAGTACTAAATTTTTTGATGTATATGATGAAGATAGTGAAGTAAATGGATATACTAAAATGATATTGGGAGATGCTACCGGTGAGCTTGGGCCGTTTAATTATTATCAAGATGGAGACAAATCAAGTAGATGGCACAATCGTTGGTATGCAGATGCTTCCAATTTTGCTTCCCAGTCGTTGCCTTGGTTTTTTCGAGGTGGTGATTATAAAGATGGTGTTCTAGCTGGACAGTTCTACTTTGTTTGGATTAATGGCGCAAATCGAGACCATAGCTTCCGCCTAGTCTTAGCCCCACAATAAAAGCCAAACCAAATCGTTTGACTTTTTTGTTTGTCTATATTTTTATACCATCATCATCTTCGTTAAAGATGTCTTTACCTTCGTAGTAAGGTTGAATCTTTATTCCCTTAGTCATTGCTACTAAATTATAGGGAAATTTTTTTAATAGAGTAACTAATTTATTATTGTTTTTATTATAAAAAGATTTAGCCGCATCAATTTTCGTATCACTCTCATTTAATTTTCTAAGTGTTTCGCGAAAATCTTTTTTCTCTTCTATTTTAGGATAATCATTTTTAACTAAATAGATAATATTAATCGCTTCTGTAACCTTACGCTCCAAATCATAACTACTTATGGATGTCGTTTGAATCTTTTCTAATTCATGAAATAGCGTTAAGTCCATCTTCGTATTTTTTTCAATTGTCGATTGGCATTTCTTTATCAATTCACAACGTCTATTTAGTTCATCGATTATCGATTTTTCGGCTTCATCAATTCGTATCTTAGAATAGACGAGTTTATTAGCCATATTTATATATATCATTATGAGAAAAGCTATGATGATTATTAATGTTAAGATGACTATTATTATTGCATTCATGCTACCACCTAAGTATAATTATATCATAAGAAAAAGGATAAATATAGGTGAGAAAATGAATATTAAAACAATTGTCGTTGGCCCTTTACAAGAAAACTGTTATATTATCGAAAGGGGAACAAACTGCTTGATAATCGACCCTGGAGATGAAGCTGAAAAGATTATTTCGAACATTGAAAAAAGAGTACTAGGTATTATTTTAACCCATACTCATGCTGATCATATTGGTGCGTTAAATGGAATACTCGTCCGTTATAACTGCCCAATTTATTCCAAGACTAATTTGCAAGAAGGAAAATTTTCGATAGGTAATTTTAGCTTTGAAATAATTATGACACCAGGACATACTGATGATTCAATTTCTATTTACTTTAAAGAAGATAAAGTTTTATTTTCGGGAGATTTTATTTTTAAAAATAGTATTGGACGAACTGATTTTAAAGAAAGTAGTCCTTTCGATATGCGTCAAAGTATTAAGAAGATTTTAAAGTATCCTTTAGATATTCGCATATATCCGGGACATTATGCACCGACTACTTTAGGAGAAGAAGTTAATAATCTAAATTATTTTATGAATAAAATTTAGTATAATTAAGCTTTTCTTCAAATTCAACCCAATTGACATAAATTAAGGGAATTAAATACCAATCGCCGGTTGAAGGACTGCTCATTATCAAGTGATCTTTGCCGGCTTCTTCAATTATGCCATCGTATATGCGATCTCGCCAATCATTGCTATCGGGAAATGCGCAGAATACCTTGGCTTTTTTTCCTTTATTAAGTCTTAAGATATTTTCGATATAACTTTGTTCCATTGGCAATGTTGAATTGGCCTCAGTACCATCACTTTGATAATTATTCATATTAGTTGGAAATGTGGGATTAGGATAATATGCACCATTCATTTTTTTCACCTCACTAAATTTTTATGTAATAGATATTAAAATAATACCTTATTTGTGATAAGATATATCTTCGAGGTGTTTATTATGCTTAAATTTGAAAGTTTGCCATTTGAGGGAAATCAAAAGATATTTGAATTATTAGCAGAATATACTAATACGATCATTGCGGCTATTTGTGAGGATGGCAATCAAAAGATCATCGTATCTAAAATGATAGACGATGCTTTAGATGGCGAAAACTATGTTGCATTATTTTGGGAAAATGGAACATTAGAAGTCAACTGTGTATGTTTTAAAGATGGTTCAATTGTCAGCTTTTTAACGCCGGAAAATGAATATTCAATTAATTTAAATTATATCTATCCAACGGTAAGTATCATAGATAATAAGACCAATGATGTTCGGCAATTATATAGTATGGAAAATCCTTATGGCGATGAATTAAATTATTTTTGTTATTATCATGGATTGAGTAGTGGAAGAGAATTAGAAAAGCCCATTATAAGTCTATCGTCATATTATCAAATTCCAAGTCGTTATGGCGATATTAAGATATTTACTAATTATTTGAATAATCGCAATCCATATGAGATGGTTGTAACGAGATATATTTATCCTTTAGGGCATAGTAAAGAAGTAAGTACTAATTATATATGTGTCGATAATAGAGATGATCTATATGGTTATGGATTCTATGAGACGAATAATGATACCAAAGTTATCGTACCCCAAAGAAGACCATTGACGCGGGATATAATCTTTGAAAAAGTTCAATCTAAAGGTTTAGATCCCGTAATTTCTAATGAATTAGCTAGTCTTTATTTAAATAATCATCCGATAGCTAAAAAGTTAGAATTAGTTACTAGTGAATATCAAAAACAAATATTTCGCTAATAAGGGCTATAATTCGGGAATATTATTTATAAAAAAATGCTTCCTATTTTTAAGAATATGATATAATTGGGTTATAGGAGGTTAGAAATGAAGAAATTTTTTGAAAAACATGATTTATTCAAAGCATCTGGTATCGTGTTAGTAATTGCCATTTTATTGAGTTGGTTATGTAGTAATGCCTATTATCAAAATGGCGAATTAGTAACTGATGAAATCGTAAGAGTTGGTCTTTTTGATATCTCTACTTATGGTCTTTTAGGTATGTATTATTTTACGACGACTCTTATGTTTGTTTTTGTTATTTCGGGTTTCTATAAGTTTTTAGGAAGTACGGAAGCATATCAAAAACTTACTGATGGTGTTGCGAAAATATTTACAGGAAAGGAAAAAATATTTGTTGCAATTTCAACTTTATTCTTTGCAGCATGGGCAGGAGTAGCTACGGATTATTATGTATTGCTTGCTTTAATACCATTTGCTATTAGTATTTTAAGTAAATTAAAAGTTGATAAAGTTGTCGGTGTATCGGCAACGTTTGGTGGCGCATTAGTTGGTATCTTAGGAGCAACATATTCGACAAAGATTGTTGGTACGTTAGTAACGGCCTTACAAGTAAAATATGGCTTTGAACTTATAACGACAATTATCTTGTTTGCCATTGCTTATATCTTATTGTTATTCTTTACATTCTTAAGAATGAGTAAGAAAAAAGATGCCGCTTTATTAGTTGATCCTTTTGCTAAAGAAGTAGTAGAGACTAAGAAAGCTAAAAATAAGAAAGAACATAAGATAAGTGTTATTCCTCTTGCTATTGTGATGTTTGTTGCGGTAGTATTATTAATTCTTGCCTTTATTGGTTGGGAATCAGCATTTACGGTAACTCTATTTACTGATGTTCATGATTGGGTTGTCAATGCCGAATTATTTAATACACCAATATTCTCTTATATTTTAGGTTCTGTATATTCCAATGCGGCTAGTTCAATGCCATATGTATTTGGTAATTGGGACTTATTTGGAGCTGCTTGTGTATTATTTGTTACGACATTTATCATTAAGATTATTTACCATATTCCTTTTGATAAAATTCTCGATGAATATGGTGAAGGATTTAAAATTGCTGGTAAATCAGTTGTCGTATTATTTGTAATATTTACGACTCTTGAAATTAGTTTAATCTTCCCAACAATTCCGGTAGTTGTTAGTAAGATTATGAGCATTGGAAATAATTTCTTTACATTATTTATATCAGGTGCTTTAACTAGTGTATTTGCTGTTGATTTCCAATATATTAATCAATTAATTGGTTCATTATTTACGACGGCAAGTAATTCTTCAATTGGTGCTTTAATATTCCAAACTTCATATGGATTTGCAAGTTTTATAGCGCCTACTAGTGTCATGTTAATGTTAGGTTTATCGATGATGAATGTTCGTTATAGTGAATGGATTAAACATATTTGGAAATTTGCTATTTCATTATTAGTAGTCATTATGATTATCTTAGCAATACTAACATATATTTAGTAATATTAAGCTCACTTCGGTGAGTTTTTTCATGTTGAAAAATAAGCAATTGGGGGGGGTGCAATACAATAGAGAAAATGGAAAATAGGAGCAGAGATCGACATGAAAAAAGGAATAATAATAGCTTTAATTTTAATGACAATAGGTTTTGCTTTAGTAACAGCAACATTGACAATAAATGGAGTAATAAATCTTGGTTTTAATAAAGATGATTATGATATTTATTTTTCCAAAGCTATAATTGATGGTAAAGATAAAAGTCGAGAAGTAATTGATGAAGAGACAAGAAAGAAAATTACATATGAAACTAGTGAATTAAAAACCATTGGAGAGACATCCATTCTTGAATTTGAAGTAACCAATAATTCACGGCAATATGATGCAACAGTCGAGATCGAATGTGTACCAAAAAATCAAGAGAAGTTTAATGAATATGTCACGATAAAAAGTGAAATGCCTGTAGATATAATCAAAGCCCAAAGTCGGGCAAGTGGAACGGTAACAGTAGAACTTAAAAAATCAAGCATTGAGTCTATTTCGGAAGAATTTACATGTACGATAACAGCAACGGCAACGGAGAGAGACGATAATCCGGAAGTTTTATTAGCAGAGAATAGTTGTGAAAATATTCCAATACCAACTCTTGATGAAGAAAATAAATTAATACCAGTAACGATTAATGATAATGGAGAAATAACAAAAGTAAGTAAAGACAATTCTGATTGGTATAACTATTGTGAAAAGAGATGGGCTAATGCAGTAATTTTAAATGATGAAGTGGAAGCCTCAGATGATGGCGAAACAATAGACATGTCAAAAGTCGAATCGATGTTTGTATGGATACCCAAATATAAATATCGATTATGGAATGTTGAGACGACAAATGAAAATGTAGGAATACATACCATCGACATTGAATTTGATACAAATGATACAACCGAAAACGATGGTGTCTCATGTAAAACACCAAAAGTAAGTGGCGATATTGGTGAATGTTCCAACGGTGAATACATGACTCATCCCGCTTTCCTAGCCTTTGGAGGAAATGGTTTTTGGATTGGTAAGTTTGAAGTTGGATATAAAGATGCTAATAGTGCAGAAGATGCCAAAAAAGCTACCGGTGCATCAACTAATATAGTTGTTAAGCCAGGTTTGTACTCATGGCGGGGAGCGAATGTTAAAACTTTCTTTGATGCTGCAAAAGAATATAAAAATGCATTAAATTCCCATATGTTAAAGAATACTGAATGGGGCGCAGTAGCCTATTTAAGTCACTCAATATTTGGAATAAATAAGGAAGTAACTATTAATAACAATAGTTTATACAAAACTGGATATGCAGATTTAACTGATACTGATCAAAATAAATTGTCAGGTCAAATTGGTGATGGTGCAAACTTTAATACCGAATGGAACACGACAAATGGATTTACCGCAAGTACGACGGGAAATATAACTGGTGTCTATGATATGTCCGGAGGAGCATGGGAGTATGTAGCAGCTTATGTACCTGAATCGTCAAAAGATACTAGTGGATTCATAACTGATGAATTAAAAACTTTAAATGCGAAATATTTCGATGTTTATGATAATGAAAGTACTATGAATGGATCTACTAAAATGATATTAGGAGACGCTACAGGTGAGATGGGGCCATTTTCTAATTATCAAGATGGAGATGGTGTAAATCGATATCACAATCGTTGGTACGCTGACTCTTCCAATTTCGTTGACCCGTTGTATCCTTGGTTCATTCGAGGCGGATATTACAGCAACGGAGTTATAGCTGGACAGTTTGGCTTCAATAGGAACACTGGTGCGGGAAATGGAGGCGATGGCTTTCGCCTCGCTTTAGCTCCAACCAATTAAACGCTTAGATATAGGCGTTTTTATATGCTTAAGTTTTTTAAAGTTATGCTATAATGTGTTTAAGTTGGGATTTAAAAAGAGGTGGATCATGAAAAAGATTATCTTAAAAGTTGACGGCATGACGTGTTCGGCATGTTCTAATCATGTTGAAAAATATTTAAATAAACAAAAGGGAATAATTGATGCATCCGTTAATCTCGTTTTGGGACAAGCTTTAATTCATTATGAAGATGATTTAGATATTGCTACTATTGCTCAATATATCGATAATTCAGGTTATAAATATGCCGGTATATATGATGAACAAGCGGAAAATAAAAAAGATTATAGCAAACTATACTTGATTATTCTTGGGATTCTCATGATCTTTATCATGTATGTATCGATGGGACATATGTTAAATATTCCGGCTATTCCTTTTTTAGATATGATGAAATACCCTAAAAATTATGCCCTTTCTCTATGTCTATTATCAGTTCCCTATCTCATATATGGCAAAGATATATTAAAGAATGGCTTTAAAAATCTTATCTTGAAATCGCCAAATATGGATACGTTAGTAATGATGGGTGTTTTGGTAAGTTTTATCTATAGTTTTATAAATATGATTCTCATTTTTTTGGGTCATAACTCTCTAACGGAACACTTATATTTTGAATCTGTTTGTATGATTATTCTCT
This sequence comes from uncultured Bacilli bacterium, assembly GCA_947598395.1. Classification (GTDB taxonomy): domain Bacteria; phylum Bacillota_I; class Bacilli_A; order RF39; family UBA660; genus CAG-582. Next base: position 32,498 of record CANQFG010000001.1, on the reverse strand, counting down.
TTATTAAATTGGGAAGAGTTATCGATAAGAATAGTAAAGCAAAGACGACGGAAGCTATTCAAGGACTCGTCAAAGTAACGCCAGAAACGGCTTTATTAAAAACTAAAAATGGTGAACAAGAGGTAACAATCGATGAGGTTAAAGTAGACGACATTTTACTTGTTAAACCGGGAATGAAAGTTGCCGTCGATGGAGAAGTCATTAAGGGCAGTGCTCATTTTGATGAATCGTTTATTACTGGTGAATCGACGCCATCAAAGAAAAATAAAGGTGATAAACTGGTAGCTGGTTCGATAAATTATGATGGCATCGTCGAATATCGGGCTGAAAAAATTGGCCCTAAATCGACAATTTCGGAAATGGTGCATTTAGTTTTAGAAGCCAGTAATTCCAAGATGCCTATTTCGCGCATTGCCGATCGCGTAAGTTCGTACTTCGTGCCTATTATCTTTGTTCTCGCTCTTTTGACATTACTTGGCTATTTAATTTTTAAGGCTCCGCTAAATGAAGCTTTGATTCATATGGTAACGGTCCTCGTCGTCGCTTGTCCATGTGCTTTAGGTCTTGCCACCCCTTTGGCTATCGTCGTGGCTATTGGCAATGCCTATCAAAAGGGTATTCTTATTAAGACGAGTGAAACATTGGAATTGGCGGCTCATATCGATACGATCGTCTTTGATAAAACGGGTACTTTGACTAAGGGCCAATTGAGTTTGAGTAAGATAAATAATTATTCACATTATGAAGATAAGGATTTACTCAATATCGTTGCCAATATTGAAGCTTATTCTTCTCATCCGATTGCCAAGTCGTTAATTAAATATAAGATAAAGGAATTGAATGTCGAAAATTATCGCGAATTATCGGGTCATGGTCTTTCGGCTAATATTAGCAAAAAGACATATTGTTTGGGCAATGCCAAAATTCTCGATTGTGAAAATGCGTATGAAGACGAGGCTAAAGAACTTTCTCGCAATGGCAATAGTATAATATATATAGTTGAGAATAAAAAAATAATTGGCTTGCTCGGCATTAAGGATACGATACGGGAAGAAGCCCCTGCGACCATAAAAAAATTAAAGAAAATGGGTTATGACGTCATCATGCTTACGGGAGATATGGGGGCTACCGCTGATATTATTGGGCAAGAACTTTGTATCGAAAATATCGTTTCGGATTGTTTGCCGGCCCATAAGACAAAATATATTAAAGAATTAAAAAATGCGCAAAAGAGGGTCATCATGGTGGGTGATGGCATCAATGATGCTCCGGCTCTTACGACGGCGGATATCGGCATAAGCTTTACGGGAAGTACGGATATTGCCACCAATGCGGCTAATGTCGTGATGACGAATGATAATTTAACCAATTTGTTAACCTTTTTGACGATAGGTAAGAAGACTTTAAAGAATATCAAGGAAAATTTATTTTGGGCCTTCTTCTATAATATCTTAATGATACCTATCGCGATGGGTCTATTTAAAAAAGTTGGCATTGAAATAAATCCGATGATTGCCAGTGGAACGATGATGCTTTCGAGTCTCTGTGTCATCTTCAATGCCTTGCGTTTGCGCAAAGTTAAATAAAATGTTTGACAAGTAAATATTTAAGATATAAAATATAACCAGTGACACGGAGAATGTGCACAAGTAGTTATTTATTGTATTGATAAGAGAAAAGATATCAGCGGCTGAGAGTATCTTAAATTAAAATAAATAATGAAATTCATCACAGGAGTGTCGATCGTCGAATCGCGTTAAGATTTTAAGAAGCATGATTAGTCATGAACTAAGGTGGTACCGCGGAAATATCCGTCCTTAGATTCGTGGCTTTTTTTATTTAGAAAGAGGGATTAGAATGCAAGAAAAAGTCGAAAAGATCAAAAGTGAATTATTAGCTGACATCGAGCAAGTTAAGACACTACAAGATATCGTCGAATTAAAGGCCAAATATATTGGTAAATCGGGTGTCATTACGGAACTTACTAAAAATATGAAGGATTTATCCGTCGAAGAGCGGAAGGAAGTCGGCAAGTTATCGAATACTTTAAAAGATGAGGTAACTAATATCATCAATGAAAAGGAGCGTTCTATTAACGATGAGATATTAAATGCCAAATTGCGCTCCGAAGTTATCGATGTCAGTTTGCCATCGACGAAGATTAAAGTAGGGGCTCCGAATATTTTGGAAGCGGTTATCGAAGAAGTCGAGGAAGTATTCATGTCGATGGGGTATGATGTCGTCGATGGACCGGAGATTGAAGAGGATCATTATAACTTTGAACTTTTAAATATTCCCAAAGGTCATCCGGCGCGCGATGCTCAAGATACCTTCTATTTAAAGGATGATGAAATACTTTTGCGCAGTCAAACTTCACCCGTTCAAGCGCGGACGATGCTTGCGGGTCATGGGGAAGTGCCAATTCGGATGATTTGCCCAGGTAAGACGTATCGGCGCGATGATGATGATGCCACGCATTCCCATCAATTTATGCAAATTGAAGGCCTATTAGTCGATAAAAATGTCTCTTTATCCGACTTAAAGGGAACCTTTGATATTGTTGCCAAACGGCTCTTTGGACCCGATGTCGAAACGCGTTTTAGACCATCTTATTATCAATTTACTGAGCCATCGGTCGAGACCGATATTTCTTGCTTTGCTTGTCATGGCAAGGGCTGTAGTCTATGTAAAAATACGGGGTGGATTACCGTCAGTGGTGCGGGAATGGTTCATCCTAATGTCTTGCGCAATTGCGGGTATGATCCCGAAAAATGGTGTGGTTTTGCCTTTGGCTTTGGTGCCGAAAGACTTGCGATGCTCAAATATGGCATCAATGATTTGCGGACCTTCTATAATACGGATTTGCGCGAAGTGCAAGCTTTCGATCGATTGGAGAGTGAATAGTTATGATAAGTATGAATTGGGTCAAAGATTATGTCGACCTCGAGGGCGAAGATCTCAAGGAATTGGCCGTCAAAATTACGAAGGCGGGCGTCAATATCGAAAATGTCATCACTAATCATATCGACCACTTAGTCATTGGCGAGATTGTGGATGTTAAAAATCATCCCGACAGCGATCACTTGCATGTCTGCCAAGTTAATTGTGGTACCGATACGCGGCAAATCGTCTGTGGGGCGCCCAACGTTCGCGTTGGCTTAAAAGTCATCGTGGCCTTACCGGGAGCCATTTTACCAGGTAATTTTGAAATAAAAGTCGGTCGCATTCGGGGCGAAGAATCGAATGGCATGCTCTGTGCCTTATTCGAACTTGGCTTAGAGGAAAAAAACGATGAGACGTATGCCAAAGGTATTGCCGAATTAGATTCCAAGGCTCCCGTAGGTAAAGATCCTTTGACGTATCTCGGTTTAAATGATACCCTTTATGATATCGATATTCACAAACACCGCAATAATGATTGCTATTATCATATCGGCTTTGCCTATGAAGTTGGCACGATCTTAAACCGGCGGGTCAAATTGCCGGAAGCCCAATATACGCCGATCGAGGAAAATATCAAAGATTACTTTTCTTTAAAAGTTGAAACTGAAAATTGTCCATTCTATATGGCTAAGATGGTCAAGAATTTACATATTGGCGAGTCTCCAGAATTCATCAAGAAGCGCTTGACGGCAGCTGGCATGCGGCCCATAAATAATATCGTCGATATTTCGAACTATGTCATGCTCGAATATGGCCAACCCATGCATTTCTTCGACTATGATCGCTTAGGAAATAAAATTGTCGTGCGCATGGCGAAAGAGGGCGAGAAGATTAAAACTTTAGATGGTCAAGATCGCCTCTTAAATAGTCGCGATATCATCATTACGGATGGCCAAAAGCCCGTCTGTATTGCTGGCGTCATGGGTGGTGAAAATACCGAAGTCGAAGCGACGACGCAAACGATTTTAATTGAAGCGGCCATCTTCGATGCCATTTCAATTCGCAATACGGCTGCCCATCTCGATTTGAAAAGCGAAGCTTCGATCCGTTATGGCAAGGGCTTAAATTATGAATATACCATTGCCGCCATCAATCGGGCCTGTGCCCTTTTAGAGCAATATGCTGGTGGGGAAGTCTTGGCTGGTGAAATCGTCCATGATAAAGTCGATAAGACGATTAAGACGATCGATTTTCGCAAGGAAGAGATCAATAAAATATTGGGTATCGCGATCGAAGATACCGATATTGAAACGGAACTTCATCGCCTCGATTTTGAATATACGTTAAATAACGGTCTCTTCCATGTCACAATTCCGCGGCGTCGCCTCGATATCGATGCCAATGTTGCCGATATGGCTGAGGAAATTGGGCGCCTTTATGGCTATCATAATTTAGTTTCGACGAGTCCCGTCGTTCCGATTCGCCGTGGTGTATATGCTCCCGATGTCAAAATTCGCAAGACTGTCTCGCGTAGATTGCGAGCTTTGGGTCTAAATGAATGCAAGACTTATACTTTAGTAAGTCCCGAAATGGCTAAATTATTTAAATATGATCATAAAGTCAATCGGATTTTACCTAATCCTATGAGTGTCGATAAATCCGTCATTCGAACGACGATTATTCCATCGCTTTTAAATATCTATGATTATAATAAAGCGCGCAATGTCAAGGATATAATGTTATACGAAATATCTAAAACTTATGATGAAGATTTTGTTGAAAATCAAAAAGTTGCCATTTTGATGAAAGGCAATTATCTAACTAATAATTGGCAACAAACGATCATTAAAGCGGACTTTTATGTCTTAAAGGGCATCATCGAAAATACGCTTAATTATTTGGGTTTTAAAAACCGTTATCGCATTGAAGCCTGTGCCATCGATGATCTTCATCCGGGAATGAGTGCCAATATCATCTTAGATAATGAGCCAATTGGCATCATTGGTCGCATCCATCCATCGCTCAAAAAAGATGAGATCTATGTCGCCGAGATGAGCCTCAATAGTCTTTTAAAGGAGACGAAACCGATTAAATTTAAGGAAGCTTCGAAATATCCCGAAGTCATTAAAGATCTTGCCTTTGTCGTACCTAATGCGACGTCCAATAAAGATCTCGAAGAAGCTATTAAGAAAAGTGGCGGTCGTTTGCTTGCCGATGTCGAAATTTTTGATATCTATCCAAATATCGAAGAAGGCAAAAAGTCCATGGCCTATAAGTTGACGTTTAAGGATGCCAATCGGACCCTTTCCGATAAAGAGGTAATGGAAGTATTTGAAAAAATTATTGCCGATATGGAAAGTAAAATGGATGCTAAATTGCGGAGTTAAAATAATATCAACGAGGATAGTGTAGAAATATCCTCTTTTTTATGTTAAAATTATCTCAGTAGGTGATAAAGTGAATAATGAGGGTGTAAAAAAATTGCATTTGCGCGAATTAAAATTGACGCATTATTACTATTCTGGCGATGGGTTTAACCATTTAGATCCGATAGCTACGAGTGTCGAATTGGTAAGAGAAAAGGATTTGGCGAATAAGACCATCCACTGGTATAAAGTAGTGACGACGATTTTTAAAAACAATCACGGGGAAAATGATCGTCATGAAATTAGAGAAGAGATTGGCAATATCGCCAAGATGCTCGATGAAATTGAAACGATCGATTTGCCCAATTTAAAGAATAATTATTATATGGATTCCGAACCCGAGAATTATGAATGTTGGGAGATTCAATATAATTATCATTTTAAGATATATGGTACGAGCAATAAAAAGATTCCCGAATATCTTTATTTGAGTGATCTATTGGGGTTTGAAAATATCATTCAAAGTGAGTTAAAATATATCGATGAACGAAGAGAAAATTCCGGAGGTGTATAATCATGAGTTTACGAAGCGAAATTGATGCCATTCAAGATATGGATGTCCATAAATTATTAGAAGATTATCTTCCATATGTCATAGAAAGACAAAATCTTAAAGAGCCTAAATCTTTAGATTTTATGACATTCTTAAAGCGAAAATATCAAAAAGATGCCAATGAAAGATATAATTTATCCGATTTTGAAGTATTTATGACGAATGTCTATAATGATTGGCGGCGTTATATCATCGATATGCCGGATAAGACCTTTAATGACTTATTATATGCGGGAAAACTCGATAAGTCATTTATCAAATTCCGCGAAGCATTGATCGATTTTGAGAACCCCGAAGTACCAATGTTATATGAAGATTTTCAAAAATTTTTAAGTAAGGTCGAAGGCCCTTTGCACCATCTCTTCAAAAGTTCACGGCATAATGCTAAAAAATACGATTGGTGCTTTGAAAATGAAGCTAATAAAGATACGCATATATCGAGTACGAAAGTATCACTCTATCAAACGAAAAACTTTCGGCCCGAACATCGCCTATTTATCAATATTGGCAAAAAATATTATTATGATTTTGTAAAACAATTATATGCGGGCTATAAAAAGAAGAATATTCCCTTCTATTTTAAATATAAAAATCCCGATGGGAATCCCGATACGGAGGGAATTACCATTTTCTGCTCTAGCGATTACTTGGAAGACAATTTAAATATTATCGATGAAATAATAACTAAAAATCCAAAGTTAGCTGCTAGTATTGCCAAACCAGCGCCTTATATGGGTCGCATTCGGGAATATGTCGGATATGGCTCGGAACCACCAAAAGATAAGATGGGAAACCGGCAATCATATACGGATATCCGGGGAAAATTGCTCGAAGAGACTTTTGAAAAGGCGACACGCAATTACTTCATCAAGCATAGAGATGATAGAATGACGATTGGCGATGAAGAAAAACCATTATATGTTCACGTTGCCCGTAAAGCTTTTGCTAATTTTATGAGACAATTAAAGGATACTTATGAGGAGACTCTACAAAATACATCGGGATTAGATCTTGAAGAAAAGAAGAAAGTCGTCGTCGAGAGTCTAGGATATAGTTTAGATGATTTGGAAGCGCCAAATTTTAAAGATGCCATATATAATATCTTTGAAAAGCGGATGCATACGGATCTCGTTTCCTTCTGTCAAAATGGTGCGAATGATTATTATGATATCGTCATCAATGTTCGTCATGGCAAGCGCGTCAGCTTTAAGGCTGAAAAGTTAAATTATGTCCTTAATGAATTTACGAGTGTCTTTGCTAAGAACGAAGAATTTTATATGAGTGTTCAAAATGGTCTACAAGTCAATTGCCTAAAATATGGCATTGCTTCGCATAATTTGGCTCTCGATAATATCATGTTGGCGCGGATGAGTTATAAGGCGGAAAATAAAGTAACCGAAAAGAGTTTGACGGATATCGATTATTACCTCGAATTATTAAATGTCTTGGATAATATTGCCGATGCCATCGTCATGGGCCTCGATTATCATACTTATGAGGAAGGTTACCATGCTTTAGCTGAATATTTAGGAAAATATGGCGTATATCAAACTGATAGTAGTGAGTATAATCATTTAATACCACTTCATGATAAAGTCGCAAATCTCTTTGCCGAGGCCGACAAAGCCTTGATAGATGAGCATGATATAAGGAAGTATCGCGACTACCGAAATGACATTGTCAACGAAGTGATGGCCATTAAAAATGGTCCCCATGAAGAGCAAAAAAATGGACCACATCTATAAATGATGTCTAAAAGATGAAGATTTATTCATCTTTTTATTTGCTCATACATTTGTTTGTGATATAATTAAAAAGAAAGATAAGAGGCAAAAAGTATGGACTACAAAAATGGATTAAATAAGGAACAATTAAGTGCGGTCAATCATCTCGAGGGTCCATGCTTAGTAATGGCCGGTGCCGGTTCGGGGAAGACCAAGGTCCTAACGACGCGAATAATCAATTTGATCGAAAATGGGGTAAAGGACTATAATATCTTGGCCATAACATTTACGAATAAGGCGGCCAATGAAATGCGCGAGCGGGTCTATAATATCTATGGCGAAGTGTCGTCCTTTATCGGAACGTTTCATTCCTTGGGTTTGCGCATTATTCGGGAAAATTATCGCGAATGTGGACTAGAACGCAACTTCACGATCATCGATAGCGAAGATGTTTTATCGATTATCAAGAAAATTTTAAAGAATATGGATATCGATCCCAAAAAATTTAGCCCCTATGTCATCCGCAATAAGATATCTTTAATCAAAAATGAAATGCTTACGGATGCCGAACTCGAACGCACCTTTAATACCGAATTTGATAAATTATGTGTCGATGTGTATCGACGTTATCAAAAAATTTTACACGATAGCAATGTCGTCGATTTCGATGATTTATTATGCAAGCCAGTCACCTTATTTTATAATAATGAAGAGATTCTCGATGAATATCAACGCCATTTTAAGTATATATTAGTCGATGAATATCAAGATACCAATCCCGTTCAATATAAATTATGTAAATTATTGGCTTCGAAATTGCGCAATATCTTCGTCGTTGGCGATATGAATCAAAGTATCTATGCCTTTCGGCAAGCGGATTATAAGAATATCATCAATTTTGAAAAAGATTATCCCGAATGTGCCGTAATAAAACTCGAAGAGAATTACCGCAGTACGAATAATATCTTAAAGGCGGCCAACTGTGTCATTAAAAATAATAAACAACGAAAAGATATGAATCTCTGGAGTCAAAAGGGGGATGGACCCAAAGTTAAATATTTGCGAACCTATGATGAACGGCATGAAGTAACCGTCGTCATCAATGAAATTTCGAATATTTTAAGTCGAGGATATCATTATAGTGATATTGCCATTTTATATCGAACTAATGGTCAAAGTCGGGTCTTTGAAGAAGGTCTTTTGAGCAAGAATATTCCCTGTAAGGTCGTCGGTGGATATTATTTCTATAATCGCAAGGAGATAAAGGATTTAATTGCCTATCTACGTCTCATCTATAATCCCCATGATTCCGTCAGTTTGACGCGCGTCATAAATGTTCCCAAGCGGGGCATTGGCGAAACGGCGGTCCGCAATCTCGAAGATTTAGCCCGGGAAAATAATACGAGCATGTTTAGTAGTTTGAGTACCAAAAAGGAATTAGAATTTAAGGCCTTGATCGAAACGTTAATTAAGGATGCGGATTCCATGAGTTTAACCGAATTAATCGATGACATCTTGGATAAAACGGGAATCAAGGAAGAACTGGAATTGGATAAGTCGCTCGAAAATGAAATTCGCCTCGATAACTTGATGGAATTTAAATCGATTACGGCAGGTTTTGAAGAACAAGAGGGATGCGTTAATTTAGGCGACTTTTTGGAAAATATCAGTTTAGTTGCCGATGTCTCCGAACATAAAGAGGACAATGACGAAGTAACGCTCATGACGATTCACTCAGCCAAGGGCCTCGAATTTAGCTTCGTCTTCCTCGTGGGCATGGAAGATGGAATATTTCCGCATAGCAATTCCCTCCTCGAACCCGATGGTCTTGAAGAGGAACGCCGCCTATGTTATGTCGGCATTACGCGGGCCAAAGAAGGCCTTTACTTGACTAATGCCAAACGGCGGATGCTCTATGGACGCGATAGTCAAAATCCGCCATCGCGCTTTATCGATGAGATCAATTCCGAATATTTGGAAAAAGTTAATGCCGGGGAAGATGATGTCAAGATCGATCATGAAGCGATGTACATTGAAGGTGCCAATGAAGAGCTTAAAACCGGCGATACCATTCAACATGATACGCTCGGGATTGGCGTCGTCTTGGGCGTCGATGGCTCTTTAATCGAAGTGGCCTTTAAAAGTGGCGTTAAAAAGTTAATGAAAAATCATAAAAGTATTACGAAAATTTAGGAAGGTGTCTTATGAACGAAAAAACTTTAGTTATTCTTGCGGCGGGTATGGGAAGTCGCTTTGGGGGTATGAAACAAATTGAACCGGTTGGTCCCAATGGCGAAATAATCATCGATTATTCGCTTTATTCGGCGATTAAGTATGGCTTTAAAAAGATTATCTTTGTCATCAAAGAGGAAAATATGGCGATCTTTAAAAAGCTTATGGCCGATAAGTTGCCGGCGGATATCGAGGTATGTTATGCCTTCCAAAAATTGGATGATGTTCCCTTTAAAGTTCCCGAGGGCCGCGTCAAGCCTTGGGGTACGGCTCATGCCATCTATGCGGCGCGGGATTTTATTACGGGTAACTTTGGCGTCATTTCCTCCGATGACTTTTATGGTGATGATGCCTTTAAACAACTAAGTGATGCCGTTTTAGATGATGCCATTACCATCATCGGCTATCCCGTTGGAGCCACTTTGAGTGAAAATGGTTCGGTCAAACGGGGAGTCGTCATTCACGAGGAAAATAAAGTTTCCGGCGTCATCGAATCTTCTTGTACGCAAGCGGGCGATGAGGTTCTCTGTGAACCTCTCGATAAGACCAAAGAACCTTTCAAAGTTCGCCTCGATAACCCCGTCTCGATGTTGATGAATAGCTTGCCAAAAAGATCCATTGCGGCCATCGATGAGGTATTAAAGAGCATGGCTAATACAGAAGTCGATCGGGACTATGAAGTTTTGTTGACCGATATTATCGATGCCGAGCTCCATGCCAATGGCCAAGTATTTGTGAAGCCGACGCCGGCAAATTGGATGGGAATGACCTATCGGGAAGATTGCGAAAATGTCAAAAACTTTATCTTAAGTGAAATAGAAAAAGGTGTTTATCCATATAATTTATGGAATAAATGATTTAGGGGATGACATTATAAAAAAAGAAGACTTGCCAGAATCGCTTTTTGATACACCACATCGGGTCGAAAGAGTAGTTGCTTTAAATAGTGGCTATTTTCTTTTTTATATGGAGGCACTTAATCTCATTACCGATGGCCTCGACCTATGGCCGATTACTTCGAAGGGCAATATTGCAGGAATTTTGAAGTTGGGAAATCTCGCCTATGCCGTTTTTTATGAAGCATCCGAACTTAAAATAATCGAAACTGTTTCGGAAAAGACCATCGCTCGTTTTAGTAATGTTGAAAACTTTCGCGTTTTGAACAATTGCTATATCAATATAAAGCTAACGAATAGTGAAGCAAATATTTGGAGTATCAAAAGCCGGCGGTTTTTAAATAATTATTGGCACTGGCAATTCGATGAAGCGAATAGTCGCGAATTTATCGATCATGATTTATTTATCTATTATGATGCCCAAAAGGACGAACGGTATATCATCAATCCCGATGGCGATATTAAATATCAATGTCATGATTTTATTCCCCACTTTAGAAAAGGATATCTCATCCTTACATCGGAAGTGCACGATGAAATCGATATTATTCATGATTTTTTAGGTAAGCGCGATGTGGCTTCGGCGATTACTAAGCAGGGCATCATCTTGGCCCGACCATTATTATATGGCGATAGTATCATCGCGATTGTCGCGGGGCATATTTTGATCTTAAACTATGACCTCCAAATTATACATGACATTCCCTATCCATTTACGGGTTCGATTGCCAATATGGCCTTAAAAGGCGATACTTTGGATATCACCATCGATAATTCGCTGACCATTCTCGATCATGTTAAATTGCCATCACTTCCGCGGGCCGAAGAACTTACAACACACCCCTTAAAAAGTCATAATGTAATATATGATAATAAGCAATTAATTTTAAAGAAAGGTATTTTATATACTAAATAAATTTATTATTTACGTGGTATAATAGTAATAGGTGACTAGCTATGGATAGATATGATGAACTCGTCGAACTAATCAATAAAGCAAATTATGAATATCATGTTTTAGATAACGCAACGACTTTAACCGATGAAGAATATGATAATTACCTTCGCGAATTATATCAATATGAAAGTGCACATCCCGATAAAGTGCGGGCCGATTCGCCAACTCATAAGATTGGTGGGGTCGTATTAGATAAATTTAGTAAAGTAACGCATCAAATTCCCATGATGAGTTTAGCCGATGTCTTTAACGAAGATGAAATTCGGGAATTCGATAATCGCATAAAGAAAGAGGGCATCAATCCTTCCTATGTATGTGAATTGAAAATCGATGGCTTAAGCGTCTCTTTGCACTACGAAAAAGGGGTCTTGGTAACGGCTGCGACTCGGGGCGATGGCGTCGTGGGCGAAGATATAACGCATAATGTCAAGACGATCAAACAAGTGCCATTAAAGTTAAAGGAACCAATCGATATCGAAGTCCGTGGGGAAATCTATATGAGTCACAAGACCTTAGCCGAATTAAATGAACTTCGCAAAGAAAATGGGGAACCCCTTTTAAAAAATTGCCGTAATGCGGCAGCTGGTTCGGTTCGGCAACTCGATTCCTCGATTGCTGCCAACCGAAAATTGGAAGTGTGGATTTATCACCTTCCCAATCCCGAAGATTATGGCATAAAGACGCATCATGAAGCTTTGGAATTTATGCATCAATTGGGTTTTCGAACTAATCCGAATAATCGCCTCGTCAAGTCGATCGATGAAGTTATGGCCTTTATTCAAGAAAAAGGCGAAGCGCGTTCGACTTTGGCCTATGATATCGATGGCGTCGTCATCAAATTGGATAATTTGGCCGATCACGAAAAGATGGGCAATACAATCCGCTATCCCAAATGGGCCTGTGCCTATAAATTTCCCGCTCAAGTCGTGTCGACAAAGTTAAAAGATATTAAATTTACGGTCGGCCGTACGGGACAAGTTACGCCGAATGCCATTTTGGAACCCGTCATGGTCATGGGATCTTTGATATCGAAAGCGACATTACATAATGAAGAGTACTGTCTAGCTAAAGATATTCGCATTGGCGATACGGTCAAGATCATCAAAGCGGGAGATGTCATCCCTCGCGTCGAAAGTGTCGTTATCAGTATGCGTACTGGTCATGAGATTCCCTTTAAAATGCCTACGACTTGTCCAATATGTGGATCAAATCTCGTCAAAAGGGAGAGCAATTACTACTGTGTCAATAATAACTGTTCGAAAAAGGATATCGAAGCTTTAATTCATTATGTCTCTCGAGATACGATGAATATTACGGGCTTGGGCGATGCCATCGTCGAAGATTTCTTTAATCTGGGCTATATCAAGACGATACCCGATATCTATAAATTAGACCGCTATATCGATGAATTAAAACTTTTAGAAGGTTTTGGCGAAAAATCGATAAGCAACTTATTGGATAGCATTGCCTCATCGAAAAACAATTCATTGGAAAAGCTCCTCTTTGGCATCGGCATCCGTTATGTTGGCAAAAAGACGGCTAAAATTTTAGCTAAGGAATTTCAAAATATCGATAACTTAAAAAAAGCCGATTTTGATACTTTAAATAATATTCGCGATATCGGAGAGGTTATTGCCCAATCCGTTGTCGATTACTTTGCCGATGATGATAATCTTGCCATGTTAGATGAATTAAAAAAGCTCGGCGTCAATATGACATATACGGGTCAAGAGGTTACAGTCAATCAAGATTTTGCCGGTAAGACCTTTGTCTTGACGGGAACTTTAGATAGCATAACGCGCGATGAAGCCAAGGAAAAGATCGAATCGTTAGGTGGCAACTGTACGGGATCTGTTTCTAAAAAAACCGATGTCGTCATCGCCGGTCATGATGCTGGCAGCAAACTTGCAAAAGCTCAGGAACTGGGTATCGAAATTTGGAATGAAGCCCAATTTTTGGAAATGCTCGATTAGCATTTCTTTTTTGGTGGGAAATTATAAATTGCTAATGCGAATATATTGTAGTATAATTATGGTACGTTTGAGGTGGAAAAATTAATGAAAAAATTGCGTAAATTTTATAAAAATAATCGAATTTATTGCATCTTAATGTTAATCTCCTTGTTTTGCTTTATTCTAATGGGTTCGGCGGTTTTGATATACTTTATCAATCAAACGACATCGAGTTCCTATGGTAAAAGATTAGAGGATATTGAAAAATATCCCGTTGCCGATCAATTGAAAGATTTAGAAAATTATTTTTCGGAAAGTGAAGGAGTTATCTCGCGCGTCGTACGCCTTCAAGGAAAAATTATCTATATCGATGTCGAAGTCCAAAAGGATTTGACTAACGAAAAAATCGAAAATATGGCCACTACTAGTTTGGAAAAATTAACGGCTGAACAAAAGGGCTATTATGATATACAATTTGCCTTTAATCGCGAGGGTATGAGTTCGTATGAGGGCAGTAAAGCGGCCAATAATACGGTTATTGCTTGGACGAATTATAGTGTCGATACGGACGATGCTAAAACAGAAAAATAAAGGTGAGTTATGAAAAAAATTAGAAGAATTTTAATTCTTACTTTTGTGGGAATCTGTGTCTCTATTGGCATTGGTTTTGGTATTTATAAAGCTCTTGTCGATGAAAATGCCCTTTCCATAAATGAAAAAAAGTGGTTGGATTCCAATAAAAATAACGTCATATCGATTGCCATTCCGAATGATTTACCGGTCTTTGGTTCGACGGGGTCAGGGGTCTTCTTTGATTTTACCGCCTTTCTAACTAAGGATTTGGGCATGCATATCAATAATAATATGGTCTCCTATAATACGGTGAATGCCGGATATCGCTTTGAAATAACGGATTCTTATGATAAAAATGGCCTCCTCCTCTATAGCGATCACTTTGTCTTAATCAGTAAAAATACGGGTATTATCAGCAATACTCAAACGATTCTCAATTTAAAACCGGGATTGCTAAGTAAGCATTTAAATTACATCTCCGAATACTATAACGTCAGCACAGATACCTTCCAAGCTTATGACGATTATGCCAAGATCACCGAAGCTTTGGGAAATGGAACATTAAGTTATGCCATCGTTCCCTTGACGGAATACAAGAGTGAATTAATTGCCAATTCGATAAATATCATATCGCATATTTCGGATTTAAAGAGATATTACTATTTTCGCTTAGGGGATAATCCCACTGCCAATTCGATACTATCGAAAGAATTTAATAAATGGAAGGAAAAATATTTTGAAAATTCCTATAATAAGAATAACTATGCCTTATTTATCGATAAATTAGGAATCAGCGAAGCGGAAGAAGATACACTTACCAATAAAGTCTATAATTATGGATTCTCGGAGTATCGTCCCTATGAAGTATTTGCTGGTGGGGAATATGGCGGTATTACGGCCCAATATCTAAAGAACTTCAGTGATTTTTCTCATGTCGAATTTACTTTTAAAAAATATCGTAATTCTACCGAACTTGCCGAAGCAGCAATCCGTGGCAAGATTGATTTATACTATAACTATTATGATACGATAACTAATTATATCGATTGTGGGGCTTTAAAAGAGATCAATTACTATGTCATTGCCAATAATGCCATCGATTTAAGTCTATCGAATATCTATGGCCTTGCCAATCATAAAGTCTATGTTCAAAAAAATTCCTATCTCTATGATTTAATTAAAGATCTCGAAGGAATCGAAATTATTACTTATGAACATACTAGTGAACTTAAAAAAATTATTAAGAAGGAAAATATTATTTTAGTCGATGAAAATACGTATGATTATTATTTGAATAAGATCAATAATAGTTATTCGGTACGATATAAAGGCGTTGCCGATGATTACTATTATACGTTCCGTTATCGCGATCAAACAGATACCTTCTTTAAATTATTTAATGCCTATACTAAGACAATCGATACGCAGGATTTAGTCCGGATGGGTATTACGACTTATAATAAAGTTAATCTCAAGGGCAAGATAATTGGTACAGTTGCTATCTATATTTTAGCCTTTGTCGTCATTGCCATTGTCTTCTTATTTATCCTCCATAAGAATATCAAGAAGGTCAAATTAAATACGAAAGTTAAGAAAGAAGATAAGATCAAATATATCGATTTATTGACATCTTTAAAGAACCGCAATTATTATAATGAAAAGTTAAATGTCTGGAATAAAAATAATATTTATCCGCAAGCTTGTATCGTCATGGATATTAATCGCGTCAAAGAATTAAATGATACCTATGGCCATGAAGAGGGCGATCGCCAAATTCAAGCTGTTGCCAATATTTTGATCAAGACTCAAATCGATAATTCGGAAATAATGCGGACGGATGGCAATGAATTCTTAGTTTATGTCGTCGGTTATTCTGAAAAACAAATTATATCATATATGAAAAAATTGGTTAAAGAGTTTAAGAGATTACCACATGATTATGGCGTAGCTATGGGATTCTCAATTATTGAAGATGATACGAAATTAATCGAAGATGCATTTAATGAAGCTAGTATTCAAATGCGCGAGAATAAAGAATTATATGAGGAAAATTATGCCAAAAAAGATCGCGAAAATTAAAAATGATACTAAAGAAAACCTAAAAAAATATCTTTTAAAGATTTGGGAAATTATCAAGAAACCCGAGATGGCTATCTTGCCGGGACAATTGGCCTTCTTTATGCTATTGTCCCTCGTTCCCATTATTACCTTTTTAGGTTTTTCTGCGAATATCTTCAATATAAATATCGAATTTATTACGAATTTAATTAAACAATATGTACCGGGAAATGCCGATTTTCTCATCAATTATATCAATGGTGATAATTTGGATTTTAAATTGACTTTTATCTTAATCTGGATGCTCTACCTTGCATCTAATGGTTGTAATACCGTTATCCTCATTAGCAATCAAATATATGGTATAAATAAATCTAATTGGATAAAGAGACGGATTAAAGCTATTTTTATGACTTTAGCTATCGTCTTATTCATGTTATTAGTCTTAGTAATTCCCGTATATGGAATGCGCATTATCGAATTATTTGGCTTTGTCAAAATTAGTAAGAAATTACATTCCTTATTGAGTATTTTAAAATTACCACTTATGTGGTTAGTGATGTTTATCTTCTTAAGAACGATCTATGAAATAGCACCTGACCGGGTACGAAAGAATTCTCATATGAATACGGGGGCCCTATTTACATCTACGGGGTGGATTATTGTTACGAATATCTATAGTCATCTATCTAAAAATATGGTTACCTATAATATCTTTTATGGAGCCCTATCAAATATTGCCATTATAATGTTGTGGTTATATTTTATGTCCTTTATCTTTGTCATAGGATTATCCCTTCATTATGGCCAAGAAGCTGAATTAGAGACAATGAATAAAACAGGGGCTATAAAAATTGTCAAAGCGGGGTAAAATAAAAACGTACATTACAAATATTACTTAATGTACGTTTTATTCACGAATTAATTTAAATACAAGTTATTTTAAAAAATTTGTGAAGTAATATTTAAGAGTTGATTAATTTTCAGCTCTTTTTTATTGCTCGACTCTTTAATACAGCATTAGCTCTTTTCAATATTTCGTTTTCGGGTTCAGGAGTAACCATTTCCTTTTTGACTTCAAGATATTGTTCATAAATAGGATTGTTTTTATGTTGTTTAGATTGAGCTGGTTTATAAACATTGTTATCTTTATTGTATGCTGTAACCCACTTTTCAACGGTTTTTAGTGGAACATTAAAACTATCAGCTGTTAATGATGTAGAGGCATGTTTATTACAAATTAAATCGACAACTTGGTATTTAAATTCGTTAGCATATTTCTTCGTCATAAGTTACTACTCCTTTATAAGTACATTATACAACATTATCAGACAATACTGAAATAAAAAATGTAAATTTTATATAGAAAAAATAATACTAAGATAAATATGAAAGAGGACTACAATGCATTGATTGTAAAAAAAGTTATGTTGAAAAAAATGCAACTGGGGGGGGGTGCGATACATTGAAGATAGTAGGAAAATGGGAGCAAAATGAACATGAAGAAAGTAATTTTGGGAATATTAATTGGACTATCTTTAAGTACAATAAGTGTCGTAGCTATAAACTTATGTAATGCAAAAGATATTGAATATACTTCTAAAGATCCAAGTTGGGATGTCGATACGGTAAGCGATGCTTTAAATGACTTATACGAAAACAATAGTTGTGATATTTCTGATGATGTATTAGATTATTTGAGAGAAATATCTAAAACTTATGAATATAAAGGGAGTCCTGATGAATTTATCGCTCCAATCAATGGAATATATAAGCTTGAAGTATGGGGAGCGCAAGGAGGTTCGTATAATTCAACAAACTGTCAAGGTGGAAAAGGTGGCTATGCATATGGCAATATTAAATTAAATAAAGGCGAAAAATTATATGTCGTTGTTGGCGGAGCAGGAATTGGGGATGGGAGTCATACTTATCGAGCAGGTGGATATAACGGTGGAGGTAATGCTACATCCGATAAAGATGGTAATACGAGACAGTCATCTGGCGGCGGGGCCACTCATATTGCAACAGAAACCGGACTTTTGTCGGAGTTAAGTGAAAAGCGCGATTCCATATTAATTGTTGCTGGCGGCGGAGGTGGTGGAGCCGCAAATGTTGCTGCTGGGTGTACAGCTGGTGGTACCGGAGGCGGTGAAAAAGGTGGTGATGGAAATCGCCTTGATTATAATGGTAGATATTTTATGGGATTAGGTGGAACACAAGATGCTGGAGGAAATGGCATTCTAGATGGCTCTATAATTAATTCTGGAATTTTTGGAAAGGGTGTTGATAATGATTATGTTGGTGGTGGCGGCGGATACTACGGTGGAGGTGCTAGTATTTCCGGTGGCGGCGGATCCGGTTATTTAAATCCTACGCGCCTTATTGCTGATACTACTGGGATGTCTAATGGTGAACGTGCTGGTAATGGTTATGCAAAAATTACTTTTGTAAGTCTTAATTGAAGTTAGTTTTATTGCTAACTTTTTTGTATGGTATGATATAATTTAAATATAGTTGGGAGTTTTGGCCATGAATTTATTAACTATTAAAGATATGAATGTCACTATCCAGTTAAATGGAACGATTACGGGTGTTGTTGGACCTACTGAATCGGGGAAGACCACGCTTTTAAAGAAATTATGCAATCGCCTTAATAATAAAGATGTTGCTATCGATGATGTCAATATCAATGAATATGATATAACATTCTTGAAAAACAATCTCGTCGTCGTCTTAGATGATAATCATTTTAACTGTGATTATGTTGCTGAAGAATTATTTTTTTACTTAAATTATCTTGGCTATCGTATCGATGAAGCCACGAAGAAGATTATGGCTATTGCTAAATACTTTAAATTGACGGATATATTAAATCAACAAATAGATTTATTGTCTATTAATCAAAAAATGTTAATCAAAATTTTATCATTTCTCATTATAAATCCGAAGATAATTGCCATCGATGATCTGACTAGTTATCTTGCTGAAGAAGAGCAAAAACAATTGATAAAATATATTAAGGATCATAATATTACCCTTATTGCTGTTACTACTAATCCCGAATTTTTACTTATATGTGATGATGTCGTCGTCTTAAATAATATGAAGGCAATAGTATGCTCTAATATAAAATCGATATTAAATGAAAATAGTATTTTGCCTTATATGGGATTGAAATTGCCCTTTTTAGTAGAACTTTCGCAAAATTTAATCCTATATCAATTAATTGATAAAATATTTACGGATAAGAGAAAGTTGGTCGATAATCTATGGAAGTAATATATGCCGATATCTTAACTAATCATTGCTTTAAAGAAAATACCATAACGGGATTTTATGGCGATGTAGCTGACTTGATAAAAATTAATATGGCTTTTGAAGGAATTGTTTACGATGATAAGTGGACGGTAAGACGCTTTCTCAATGGTTTATCATTCTTGAAAAATCCACGCATTGATAGCATATTAAAATATTTGAATATCGATAGTAAATGGTTAAATGTTAAAATATGTGATTTGCCAAAAGTAACATTTAAATATGTTTTATTAGCATATTTGTTATTAAAAAATAAAAAGATTATTATTTTTGATCATTTTGAAATAGGATTAAGTGGTAAAGAACAAAAGAATTTTATAAATTTGTTGAGAACATTGAAAAAAGAGGGTTTAACGATCATCTTAATTAGCAAAGATTTAGTCTTTTTAAATCAAATAGTCGATTCGATAGAGGTCATCGTCGATGGATCAATTGCCTATAATGGGGCCATTGATAAACTATTTACGAGTAATAACGAAATCGTCAAAGAACCGGAAATTATTCGCTTTATAAAGTTGGCAAATCAAAAGGGTGCGAATTTAAATTATACTTTGGATAGCAAGGAATTACTTAAAGATATTTATAGGAGTGTTTGCTAAATGAGATATTTGATAAGTATTAGTTATGATGGTTCAAAATATTATGGTTTTCAACGTTTGGAAAAGAAGAAGACGGTACAAGGAGAACTCGAACAAGTCTTAAAGAAAATCAATAAGACCGTTGTCTATGTCAAAGGGGCCGGACGTACTGATCGGGGCGTTCATGCAATCGATCAAAAAGTCCACTTTGATTTAAATGTCAATATTTCACCGGATTCTCTAGTTGAAGCCATGAATAGTATGCTCGATCCCGGAATATATGTGAATTCGGCTACCATCGTCGATGAAAAATTTCATGCTCGTTTTGATGCCCAAAGCAAGGTTTATCAATATGTCATCAATATGGGAAAATATAATCCCATCATGAATGATTATATCTATAATTATAATCGTTTACTCGATATCAAAGCGATGAAGAGAGCCAGTAAGTATTTAATTGGCATGCATTCTTATGAAGCCTTTACTTCGGGAATGCGAAGTAGTTATAATTCAATAATCTATCGCATAACATTTAAACGAAGAAAAAATATGCTCTATATTCGCTTTTCCGGAAAGAGCTTTTATCGATACATGGTTCGCAATCTCGTGGGTGCTCTAATTCTCGTTGGTCGGGGAAAAATTACTCCCGAACAACTTAAAGAGATGCAAGAAAAAAAGAAAAATATCTACAACTATATGACCGTTCCAGCTAGTGGATTATATTTAGAAAAAGTCGAATATTGAAAGTGTTGAGCATAATATTTTAAATATTTAAAAGTTTTAGAATATTTTGTTTGACAAATGATAGGCGATAGCATATAATTTTAAATGGTACATTTTTAAATTCTTTATTCAATTGGATGTGGGAAGTCTGAAAGAAGAAGATTTGTGAAAGGGAAAAATTATGAAAAACACATTTATGCAAAAAAAGGAAACTGTTGAACGTAAATGGTATGTTATTGATGCGGAAAATTTACCTTTAGGACGCGTAGCAACAAAGGCAGCTACGATGTTAAGAGGAAAGCATAAAGTAACATATACGCCACATATCGATTGTGGAGACTATATCATTATTGTAAATGCTAGTAAAGTAAAATTAACGGGTAATAAATTAAGCGATAAGATGTATTATGATCATTCTGGTTATCCAGGAGGATTGAGAGAACGTACAGCTCAAGAAATGCTAGATAATTATCCTGTTGAAATGGTTGAAAGAGCAGTAAAAGGAATGCTTCCAAATGGTCGTTTAGGAAGACAAATGTTTAAGAAATTATTTGTCTATGCTGGTCCAGAACATGAACAAATGGCTCAAAAACCAGAGAAGATTAGTTTATAGTAGGAGGGTAATTGATGAATAAGAAAGTTATTACTGCCACAGGTAGAAGAAAAAGAAGTGTTGCTCAAATTAGAATGGTACCAGGAACGGGAAAAATTACCGTTAATGGTGTAGATGTCAATGAATATTTACCATTTGAAGTTTTAGTAATGGATTTAAAGCAACCATTAGTACTTACCAATAATGAAAAGACGTTTGATATTGATGTAACTGTTCGCGGTGGTGGTTTCTCAGGACAAACGGGTGCTATTAGATTAGGTATTACGAGAGCCTTATTAGAATATGATAGCACGACGGATGTCAATAGTGAGAATTCATATCGCAAAGTATTAAAGAACGCTGGATTTATAACTCGCGATCCACGCGTTAAAGAACGTAAAAAATATGGTCTTAAAAAAGCTCGTAGAGCGCCACAATTCTCAAAGCGTTAGGAAACAATGTTTCTTTATGCCTCACAAATTCAATGTTTGTGAGGATTTTTTTGTTAAAATATACATTGATTTTTGTCAAATTTAGTTCATGACTGACAATAGACCTAGGTAACGTCACTAAAACATATTTAAAATAATCGTACAACATTTATTAGTATATGATATAATCTTTATTAACTGACTAGGTGGTGAAGAACATTAACACATTTTATATAGATGAATCTGGAAGTATGACTAAGAAATATTTAAACTATTATAAAAATAAATATTTTGTCATATGTATTATAATGCCTAAAAATAAGGATAGATTAAAAAGAGTATTTAAAAGATTTATAAGCAGTAATTTGGACGATTTAAAAAAGATGGATAAAGATAATAAGATGTTCTATAATAATGGAAAATTTAAAGAACTAAAAGGTAATTGTTTTACTCCTAATATGAAAAGAAAATTTGTCAATTTTTTTTGTCAAAATGAATTATTTGAAATATATTATGTTGTTTGCGACAATAATAAGGTCAAAGATTATTTTTATAATAACACCGCAAGATCATTTAATTATCTTTTAAAATTGAGTTTTGAACATTTTACCAAATATAAAAAAATACCTGTCAAAGAAAACTATCTATTTATTGATGAAAGAAATGTTAGAACTGAAACAAGATCCACATTAGGTGAATATTTGAATACCGAATTAGTTACAGGAAGTCATATACAAGAAGAGTTTTATGTTGAATACTGTCAATCTGAAACTAGAGAGTTAATTCAAATAGCAGATGTGTTTTCTAATATTTATTATACAAATTTAATTGCTAATAATTGCTTCTCTGGTGAGTTTAATAAATTGAAAAAGGAAAAATATATAGCAGGGGAGTTCTTTTTTCCAATAAAATGATTAATAATTAGACTTTGTGATGAAAAAATGGCCTTTGATATGTATTGACATTAAAAAAAATGCATAATATAATAATGGTGTTATCAGTAAGTCCTTGTTATGCGCCGTAAATTTATTAAATTTACATTATTGTAGGTAAGCGCTATGTGTTAGCGTCGCACCAAGGCAAATAACACTGAAATTACAGAGTGGTTAATTGCCTCTCTGTTTTATTTTGATATTATAGTAGCTCATAGACAAAAGCAAATTAAGTAGGTGTTAATCTTTTTTTAGTTTTCAAAAGTCCGATTTGGACTTTTTTGTTTGAATAATATTATTTATAGATAAGACAATATTTTCTTGTTATTTTCACAGGATTATATTATACTATTTGGTACTTGAGGGGATACTATGGATCGAGCCTTAGAATTATTAAAATCATTAGATATTGATAGACAAAAGGACTATGTCGTCGTAGCATGTTCGGGTGGTCCCGACAGCATGTTTTTGCTCGATTTGTTATATCGCTTAAATTATCGCATCGTCGTGGCGCACGTCAATCATAATGTGCGTTCGGAAAGCGATGATGAATATCGTTTTTTAGAGGATTATTGTAAGGAAAAGAATATTATATTTGAAGGGACAAAAATTTTGGATTATCCTCGCGAAAATTTTCACGATTTTGCTAGGAAGTACCGTTATCGATTCTTTGAAGAGATCCTCCATAAATATCATGCCCCTTATCTCTTTACAGCTCATCATGGCGATGATTTAATGGAGACTATTCTCATGCGAATTAGCAGGGGTTCATCCCTAAGGGGCTATGCCGGATTTCAACCAGTTACAAAAAGAGAAGATTATCAAATTATTAGACCACTAGTTAGCTTTACGAAGGATGAAATTCTTGCCCTAGCGTTAAAAGATAATATTCCCTATGTCCATGACTTATCCAATGAGAACGATCACTACTTACGGAATCGCTTCCGCCATCATCTCTTGCCCCTTTTAAAACAGGAGAATCCGAAAGTGCATTTAAAGTTTTTAGAATATAATCGCGAGATAAGCGAGGTTAGCCAGTTTGTTGCCAACTATGTCGATAAGATCTATCCTCAAATTGTCAGGAAAGATAAAATTGATGTCCATGCTTTAAAAAATGAAGATTCTTATATTCAAAGACAAATAATTTATCGTTTCTTACATAATATATATAATGAAGAAATCACGAATATCAATCAAAAGCATATGGCGGAGATTATGGCGGCATTAAATGCCGGGAAACCCAATGTCGTTATGTCCTTGCCACATAGGTATGAATTCATCAAGGAATATGGCCAGTTATATATTAGTAAACATCAAAAGTTTATCGATTATGAATGTATTTTAGAAGATAAGGTTGAAGTTCCCTTGGGTAATATTTCCCTTGTCGCTGATATCGATGATCCCGAATATCAAAAAAAGAGCAATTATTTTATTCGCTTGAGGAGTTGCGATATCGCTTTGCCTTTAAAGGTCCGCAATCGTCGAAGTGGGGATTATATCAAAGTTAAAAACTTAGAGGCCCGTAAAAAAATTAAAGATATATTTATCAATGAGAAAGTTGATATATCGAAAAGAAATGAGTGGCCAATTCTCATCGATAGCAATAATACGATTTTATGGCTTCCAGGCCTTAAGAAAAGCGAATTTGATGTTCCAATTGGCGGTGAATATGATATAATAGTAAAGTATGAAAAAAAGGAGAATCATGATGAACAATAAAGTTAAATTAAAACAAAGTATGCCATACATTGTCTTAGTAACCGTTATTCTTGCTGTTTTAGTTTTGTTTTCCTTCGGCAATAATAAGATTAATACTTTAAAGTATAATGAATTACTAGAAGAGCTAGGGAAAGGTAATGTTACAGAGATTACCACTAGTGAACATCAAGGTGATGGCGTTTATTATATTACTGGTAAGTTAAAGGATTATAAGCGAAATGAGTATTTTAAAGTAAATGCTCCTAATTCGACGGATACCATTACGACATTAAAAGCTTATCAACAAACACATGAGTTTTCATGGAATGTCGAAAAGAATCCTGAGAATAGCAGTTGGCTTCTTATCCTCGTCAATGTCGTACCAATTCTCATCATTGTTGGTGGAACGATCTTCCTCTTCACTAAATTGAGTGGATCGAATAAATCATCGATGGATTTTGGTCGCAGTCGCGCTAAATTGAGTGAAGATGGTGGCAAAATTCGCTTTAAGGATGTTGCCGGTCTTGAAGAGGAAAAAGAAGAAGTTGCCGAATTGATCGACTTCTTAAAGAATCCAAAGAAATTTCAAAAACTTGGTGCACGTATTCCTAAGGGTGTCCTTTTAGTTGGGCCTCCAGGAACTGGTAAGACCTTGCTTGCCAAAGCCGTTGCCGGAGAAGCCAATGTGCCATTCTATTATATAAGTGGTTCGGATTTTGTCGAATTATTTGTCGGCGTTGGTGCTAGTCGTGTTCGCGATATGTTTAAACAAGCCAAACATTCGGCTCCATGTTTGATCTTCATCGATGAAATTGATGCCGTTGGACGGCAACGTGGTACGGGTTTAGGTGGCGGTCATGATGAACGCGAACAAACCTTAAATCAATTACTTACGGAGATGGATGGCTTTGGAGCTAATGAAGGTATTATTATCATTGCGGCTACGAACCGTCCCGATGTCTTGGATCCCGCCTTACTTCGTCCCGGTCGCTTTGACCGCCAAGTAACGGTCAGTTTACCGGATCAAAAGGAACGTCTAGCCATTCTACAAGTCCATGGTCGCGATAAAGTGTTTGCTTCGACGGTTAACCTCGAAAATATCAGCAAGCGGACGCCAGGATTTAGTGGTGCCGATCTTGAAAACTTGCTTAATGAAGCGGCTTTACTTGCTGTAAGACGCAACAAATCAGCAATTGGGATGAGTGAAATTGACGAAGCTACGGACCGCGTTTTGATGGGACCAGCTAAGACGACGCGCCAAATTACTGAAAAGGAAAAACGTTTAGTATCGATTCATGAGGCTGGTCATGCCGTAGTTGGCTTAAAACTCGAAGATGCCAATGATGTCCATAAAATTACGATTATTCCACGGGGTATCGCTGGTGGTTATACGATGATGCTTCCTAAAGAAGAGAAGATGGCCGTAACGACGAAAAATGAATTGACGGCCCAAATCGTTGGTCTATTAGGTGGTCGCGTTGCCGAAGAGTTATTCTTAAAAGAGATTACGACGGGCGCAAGCGATGACTTTAAAAAGGCGACGAAGATTGCCCGGGCTATGGTTACCGAATATGGTATGTCCGATTTAGGACCAGTTCAACTTGAAGAACGAAGCGAAGGGGTCTTCCTTGGAAGAGATTATAATAAATCGAAGAATTTCTCCGATGCGGTTGCCTTAGAGATCGATCAAGAAGTTCGCAAGATTATCAACGAATGCTATAAGCAAACGACGAAGATCCTTAAGGAAAACGAAAAGTTAGTCTATCTCATCAGCGATACATTGATGGAAAGAGAGACTATTACAAAAGAGGAAATCGAAGAATTGGTGGAAACGGGTAAGATATCCGAAGGAACACCTGAAGAGGAACTTAAGAAGCTCAAAGAACAAGCTAAAGAACTTGGCATTAAAGGTTATACTAAAATGAGTAAAGAAGAACTTGAAGAGGCTATTGAAAATTCTACTGAAAAGTAGAATTTTTATGTTATACTAGAATAGTAGAGGAAAAGGGGATGCCTATGAATAAACGCGAAGGTATTGGAAAAAGGACGATTATCATCTTGATCGTCGTCATGATTATGGCTGTCGCGCTAACGATGCTTATGATCAATTATGGCAAGGAATTGGTGACGACTAAGCCGATTAATTCTGGAGTTGTCGAAGAGGTTACGACCAAGAGTACGACTCAACCTACCGAAATAAAGGTCAATAATTTTGCTATTTCTTTAATGGATATTCTCAAAAATGAAGATTTTACTATCGATTATGCCTATACTTCATATTATGAGGGTGCTAAATTTGATTTTAATTGTACGAAATATGATGAATCCGAAAATACGTGTTTAGAGGGCAGTGCCTTGATGACGGTAAATACCACGTTAATTCCGTTGTTTGTCTATCAAAATAGCCAAGAAAATTACTTCGAACATGCTCAAGATTATTATATAATTGTGACGGATCAATATATCATTTTATTGTATAATACTGTGCCTACCTCCGCTGGGGAAATCAAGGTATATGATCGCGAAGGGAACCATCTTAAAACCCTTGATAATGCGATAACGGGCTATAATTTAAATAATAAAACATATGATTCATTATATCCTAATATAACGGAAAATCGCCTATATTATTATACTTGGCATGATAAAGCCGTTAAAGTTGCATCGGTATCTTTAAATGATATAAAAAATGATGACAATGCGTTAGATATCGTATATGAAGAGACGATTACGGGAGCTACTCTTAAAAATTAAGGGTAGTTTTTAATTATAATAAACTGGTTAATTTTTCTTTAATTTTTTATTATATATGTTATAATTGTTTATGTAGACAAATAAGCAAGAAAGCAGTGATTAATATGACGAAAGTAATCTCTTTAGTTAATCAAAAAGGTGGTGTCGGCAAGACGACGACCAGTATTAATTTATCTGCTTCATTAGGTAAATTGGGGAAGAAAACGCTTTTGATCGATTTAGATCCCCAAGGAAATACTTCGACGGGTTTAGGTATTAATAAGGGCGATATAACGGGCAGTGTCTATGATTGTCTAAATGGCAGTTCTAATGCCAAAAAAGCCCTTATTAAGACGCGCTTTTCCAATCTCTATGTCTTGCCAGCAACGATTAATCTAGCAGGTATCGATATCGAATTGATGGAAAAGTCCCATGAAGATGCCAATTTTAAGATGAATGAGCAATTAAAAAATGTCATTGCTCCGATTAAGGAAAAATTTGATTATATTATTATCGATTGTCCGCCTAGTCTTGGCCTTTTGACGACGAATGCCTTGGTGGCCAGTGATTCGGTTATTATCCCTGTGCAATGTGAATTCTTTGCCCTCGAAGGGATAACTCAATTATTGAATACGATTATTATGACGCAGACGCGATTGAATCCCGGTTTGCAAATCGAAGGCGTACTATTAACCCTTTTAGATTCGCGGACTAATTTAGGTTTGGAAGTTGTCGAAGAAGTTCGACGTTTCTTTAAAGATAAAGTTTTTAATACGATAATTCCGCGCTTAATTAGATTAGTCGAAGCTCCAAGTCATGGCGAGCCAATCAATGAATATGATCCAACGAGTCGAGCTGCAGAAGCTTATAGTAATTTAGCAAGGGAGGTTATCGAACGCGATGAGTCAAACTAATCAAAGAAAAGCTTTAGGGAAGGGCTTAGAGCAACTATTTTCCAGTGAACAATTGGATTTTAATCAAATCGAAAGGGAAATAGTCGTAACCACGCCGGAGAGTGAAGTCGTGAGTATTCCCCTTTCGGAAATTCGCAGTAATCCCTATCAACCGCGCATCCATTTTGATGAAGAGGCTTTAAATGAGTTGGCCTCTTCGATTAAAGAACACGGCGTCTTAGAACCCATTATCGTCAAAAAAAGTATCAAGGGTTATGAGATTGTCGCTGGTGAACGACGGACGCGGGCTTCGAAATTAGCTGGTAAGGATAAAATTCCGGCCATCATTAAAGATTTTGATGATCGCCAAATGATGGAAATTGCCCTTTTGGAAAATATTCAACGGGAAAATTTATCGCCTATTGAAGAGGCCAAGGGCTATAAAAAATTTATGGATACTTATAATGTCACTCAAGAGGATGTTGCCAAACGCTTTGGCAAATCGCGGAGTCATATTACCAATCTTTTGGGCCTCTTGTCTTTGCCTAAAGAAGTGCAAAATGACGTTTTAGATGGCAATATTACGATGTCCCATGCCCGCGTCTTGAGCAAGATGTATAATGAGGATCAAATAATCGATTTATCGAAGAAGATAAAAGAGAAGAATATGAGTGTTCGGGAACTCGAAGATATCGCTCGCGGTGGCGATATCGAAAAGAAAAAGCCCATTAAAAAGACGGTCGGTATCGTGACGACGAAACACAAAGTATACGAGAACTCGATGCGCGATTTAATCGGTACGAAAGTCAGCATCAGTTCGAATAAAATAACGATTCCGTATGATTCTTTAAATGATTTAGATCGCATAATGGAAATATTGGGAGTTGAAATAAGTGACTAAATTCGTTAGACAAATATTATCGATCATCGAATCGCCCAAATTATATGTTCCCGTGATAACGCTTTTGCTCGCGATCTTTTTGATAAATGCTTCCAATAAAGTTATCAAAAAAATATTGATTAAGAATTCCAAGACTTTGGAAATTAAGCGGCGGAATACGATCGTCGTCTTGATCCAAAATATCATCAAATATCTTATTTTGATCTTGGCGTTTTTGATCTGCTTGCGCGTTTGGGGTATCGATGTTACGGGCATTATCGCTGGTCTAGGTGTTGCTGGTTTAGTCGGTGGCTTGGCCTTACAGGATGCGTTAAAAGATATCATCATGGGCTGCAATATTATCCTCGATAATTATTTCGTCGTCGGCGATTTAGTCCGTTTTAATGATTTTACGGGAGAAGTTATCGAATTTGGTTTAAAGAATACCAAAATAAAAGGGGCCGATGGGACGGTCTATGTCGTTGCCAATCGCGAAATATCCAAGATTTTTAATTTAAGTCAAAAGACGGCCAACGTAATCGTCATGGCTCCAGCTTCATATGAAAATACGGAAGAGGAAGTTGCCAAAGTCATGCGGGATATTTGTGCCAAAATTGATTCGTGGGATGACACTTTAGACAAAACCGAATATTTGGGAATCGATAGCCTAAATGATTCGGCTGTCAATTACTGCTTGCGAGCTTTCTGCAAGGGCGAAAATCAATTCGTCGTTCGGCGGCGCATCTTGGCATTGATAAAGCGGGAATTCGAAGCCAATAATATCAAAATTCCATATTCCCAAATCGAGGTTCACAATGGAAAGAGAATTTAAATTAAATGATAAAGTTGTCATGAAAAAGCCCCATGCCTGTAAAAATAATGAATGGATTATTACGCGAATGGGTGTAGATATAAAGATAAAATGTTTGAAATGTGGGCGAGAAGTCATGCTTGATCGTCAAGAATTTAAACGAAAATTGAAAGGAATAATCGATGAAAAAGTTTAAGAAATTGCGCGAAAAAATTTTATTACATCCGATGATGTCTTTCTTGTTATTAACAGCTTTTGTTATTGTCTTAAGTGGAATTTTAGACTTATTTGATGCCTCTATTACTTATAATAAAATTAATCTCTTAACGGGTGATTATGATACGACTTTAGTTACGGTCGAATCCTTGCTCAATTTGAGTGGTATCAAATATATTTTTTCCAATACGGTATCCAACTTTGTCAGTTTTACGCCCTTGAGCATGCTCTTAATTTCCCTAATAGGGATTGGAATTATGGATAAGAGTGGCTTTTTAGATACGATGTTTTTCCTCTTGACGAAGAATGTCAAAAAGACGACGGTGACCTTTGTCTTTGCGTTGATCTGTATTTTGGCAAGCTTAACGGGTGATCTCGGCTTTGTCATCTTGATTCCCTTGGGCGCATTGCTCTTTAAATATGGCAAACGCAACCCCAACGTCGGCATCATTACGGCCTTTGTATCCATGTCTTTGGGTTATGGCATCAATATTATGTTCAATAATGCCGATTCGGCCATGGCCGAATATACCCAAAAGGCGGCGCGCATCATCACCAATGGCTATGCCATAAGCAGTTTTACTTATCTATTTATTACGTTATTGGCTACGATTATCGGCGCTTCATTAATAACCTATATTACGGAAAAGATAACGGCTTTGAAATTGGGTAAATATGAAGAAGACGATGAATTTGTTCAAGATAAGGATAAATTAACGAAGAGGGAGATTAGGGGCTTGATGTTTGCCTTTATTGGTGCTGCGATTTATGCCCTTATCTTTATCTATAATATTATTCCCAATGCGCCGTTAGGTGGCAATTTACTCGATTATTCTCAAGCACGCTATATCGATAAATTATTTGGCTATGAATCCTTCTTCTATAGTGGCTTTGTCTTTATCATAACGTTCCTGTTCTTCATATTAGGTTTATTGTATGGCCTCGGAACGAAGACGATAAATAACCATCGCGATATCTGTAATTATCTATCCCATTCGCTCGATGGCATTGGTAAAGTAATCGTCTTGATCTTCTTTGCCAGTATGTTTATATCCCTTTTAAAGTATACGAATATTGGAATGATTATAACGGCTTGGTTAGCCAATATCTTAAATAATGTCAATTTTGGTGGGATTCCGTTATTGTTGCTGATTTTATTTATCAGTATGATAAGTACGCTTTTGATGCCATCGTTTATCAATCGCTGGGCGATCTTGAGTGGGACGATTGTTCCGTTGATGATGGCCGCGGGCTTTTCTCCGGAATTTGCCCAATTGGTCTTCAGCGTCGGCAGTAGCATCGCCTATCCGCTTACGCCTGCCATGGCTTACTTTGTCATCTATATATCTTATTTGGAGAAGTATGATAAAGATGGCATTGGCATAACGAAGGGCATAAGCTATATCTTGCCATATGTCGCCGTCATCTTGTTTATGTGGATCTGTCTATTGATATTGTGGTATTTAGTGGGCTTACCAATCGGCATTGGAGCTTCGGCTACGATATAAAATAGCAAAATTTATGTGTTTTTCATACACGAATAAATAATATATGATATAATAAAAGTTAAAGGAGGATATGATGAAAAAAGTTTTATGTTGGTTAATGGTTTTAATGTTGGTATTTACGCCAGTTTTAGTCAATGCGGCTAAGGATGAAGAGAAAAAAGATCCAATTAAAATCCATATTTTTTATAAGACAACTTGTCCATTTTGTCAAAAGTTACATGCTTATTTAGATGAACTCGAAGACGATAAAAAGATTAATTATATGTTTGAAGTTGTCGATTATGAAGTCAGCTCAAATGAAGATAATTATAAATTAATGGGCTTAGTTGGGGAGTATTTCAATCACAATGTCACTGGTGTTCCATTTTATGTAATTGGCGAAAAATATTTTACGGGCTTTTCCGATGAGGATAGTCCAGCCCAAATTGAGGAAGCTATCAAAACGGCATATAATAACGAGGATTATATCGACGTCGTTCAACCTATTGTCGAGACAGGTGAGGTTACTAGTCATGCTAGCACTACCGAAAGTGCCGATACTTCCGAAGGTAAACAAAATGATGTAACAAATTATATAATTCTCGGTATTACCGCTATCGTCGTCATTGCCATTATCTTTGCACGATCAAATAATACCTATTATGACGATGCGATCGAAGAAAGCGAAGACGATAAGCCTAAAGTCGAGAGTAAAGAAAAAGCATCTACGGCTTCCGAAGAAAAGACAACGGCCAAGAAGATGACGACGAGTACTACAGCAAAAACCAAAAAAGCACCAAAGAAAACCACTAAACAAAAGAAGAAATAAAAAAGACAGCAGTTTTAAAATTTGCTGTTTTTTTGTCCCTAATTTTAAGATTTGAAATTATTAATGCTAATAAATTGATATATATCGTTGATGACGATAATTTTTTCCGTTTCATTTAAGAGATC